>NZ_JBHJTK010000021.1:0-121303 GCF_042267665.1 Streptomyces sp. NPDC056224 | reverse complement strand
CCGCAACCCCCTACCATGGTTGGTCGGGGGGCCTCGTTTTTGTTTAAACCACACCCCCCCCCCCCGCCCGCCCCCCAAAAAAACACCCCCCCGCGCGCGGCCCAACCCGCCCCCCCCCGCGGAGTCTTATCCGACACGCTCATCGGAGGCCCTGCGGTGCACGAACTGCCGCAACAGCTGGCCAACGGCCTTGCCCTCGGTGCCCTTTATGGCCTCATCGCCATCGGGTACACCATGGTCTACGGCATCGTCCAGCTCATCAACTTCGCCCACGGCGAGATCTTCATGATCGGCGGCTTCGGCGCGCTCACCGCCTACGCCATCCTCCCGACCGGCACCTCCCTGCTGATCGCGATACCCGTCATGATCGTCGGAGGCGCACTCGCCTCGGTCCTCGTCGCCACCGCAGCCGAACGCTTCGCCTACCGCCCCCTGCGCAGCGCCCCACGGCTCGCCCCGCTCATCACCGCAATCGGCCTCTCGATCGCGCTCCAGCAGCTTGTCTGGCAGTTCTACCCGGACGCCAAGAAGGCAGTCAGCTTCCCCGAGTTCAAGGGTGCCGCCTTCAAGATCACCGACAGCCTGGCCATCCAGCGCGCGGACCTCTTCGTCCTCATCCTCGCCCCGCTCTGCATGCTCGCCCTCGGCGTCTTCGTCTCCAAGAGCCGCAGCGGCCGCGCCATGCAGGCCACCGCGCAGGACCCCGACACCGCGAAGCTGATGGGCATCAACACCGACCGCATCATCGTCATGGCCTTCGCCATCGGTGCCGCGTTCGCCGCCGTCGCCGCCGTCGCCTACGGCCTCGACAAGGGCCAGATCAACTTCGAGATGGGCTTCATCCTCGGACTGAAGGCCTTCACCGCCGCCGTCCTCGGCGGCATCGGCAACATCTACGGCGCCATGGTCGGCGGCGTCGTCCTCGGCCTCGCCGAGGCCCTCTCGATCGCATACATCGAAGACATCCCCGGCATGTCGCAGCTCGGCGGTGGAGCCTGGTCCAACGTCTGGGCGTTCGTACTCCTCATCGTCGTCCTCCTCGTGCGGCCACAAGGCCTGCTCGGCGAGCGCGTCGCGGATCGGGCGTGAGAACCATGACCACCAACACCACCCCGCAGACCGCCCTCACCAAGCAGGGCACCGCCCCCGCCGCACTCCTGTACGCGGTCATCGGCGGCAGCCTCCTGACCGTCATCAGCGCCTTCCTCGCCTGGACCTGGACCGACGAGTTCCCCGGCGACCTGACCTACTACGGCAGCCCGGCGCCCATCCAGTTCCTCAGCCTCGTCTCCGGCCTCCTGACCGCCGCCTTCGCGCTCTCCGCACTCGGCGTCAAGGGCCTGCGCTGGCTCACCCCCAACGGCACCCGCAAGCCCGTCTGGATCCTGTCGCTCGGCACCCTCGCCGGCACCTGGTTCACGGTCGTCGCCATCGCCGTGGTCCTCGGCGGCTTCGTCCACCTGGAGCCCGGCGCCTACGTCGCCCTCGTCGGCTCGCTCGTCCCGGCCCTCGCCGCGTACAAGCTCCCCGACGACAGCAAGAAGGCGTCCCCCGCCAAGCAGCTGCCCGCCTGGGCCGAGATCCTCATCATCACCGGCGTCTTCGCCCTCGGCCTCTACGTCATCACCTTCGGCATCGACACCGATGACAAGGAACCGCAGCTCTTCGTCACCTACCTGCTCACCGTCGGCTTCGCCGGCTTCGCCCTGCTCAAGGCCGGCCTCTTCGACCGCCTCGGCAGCCTCACCGCGAAGCACCGCCAGGTCACGCTCCTCGGCACCGCGGCCGCAGCGATCGCCTTCCCGTTCATCCAGCAGAGCGGCGACACCTACACCCTCATCGCGGTCAACATCCTGATCTTCGCGACCGTCGCCCTCGGCCTCAACGTCGTCGTCGGCCTCGCCGGCCTCCTCGACCTCGGATACGTCGCCTTCCTCGGCGTCGGCGCCTACGCCGCCGCCCTGGTCTCCGGCAGCACCGCCTCCGCCTTCGGCATCCACCTGCCCTTCTGGGCAGCGGTCATCGTCGGCGCACTCGCCTCGCTCGTCTTCGGCGTCATCATCGGTGCCCCGACCCTGCGCCTGCGCGGCGACTACCTCGCCATCGTCACCCTCGGCTTCGGAGAGATCTTCCGCATCGCCATGGGCAACCTCGACGGCGACTCCGGCCCGGACATCACCAACGGCCCCAACGGCATCCCCAACATCCCCCACCTCGACCTCTTCGGGTGGAACTTCGGGGAATCCCACACCGTCGGCGGCATCGTCCTCGGCGCCTACGCCAACTACTACTTCCTGATGCTGCTCGTCATGGCCGTAGTGGTACTGGTCTTCTCCCGCGCCGGCAACAGCCGCATCGGCCGCGCCTGGGTCGCCATCCGCGAAGACGAGACCGCCGCCGAAGCCATGGGCATCAACGGCTTCAAGGTCAAGCTCATCGCCTTCGCCCTCGGCGCCACCCTCGCCGGCCTCGCCGGCACCGTCCAGGCACACGTCAACAGCACGGTCGTCCCCGAGAACTACGTCTTCGCCGGGCCCGTCCCGCCGAACTCCGCGTTCCTCCTCGCCGCCGTCATCCTCGGCGGCATGGGCACCATCCGCGGCCCCATCCTCGGCGCCGCACTGCTCTTCCTGATCCCGGCGAAGCTGGCCTTCCTCCAGGACTACCAGCTCCTCGCCTTCGGCATCGCCCTCATCCTGCTCATGCGCTTCCGCCCCGAAGGCCTCATCGCCAACAAGCGCGCGCAGCTCGAGTTCCACGACGACACCGCTGACCAGGCCCCCACGGACCTGGCCACCGCCAAGGCGGGGGCGTGAACGACATGACCACCACAGACACCACCACCAAGACCACCGTTCTCGAAGCCAGCGGCGTCACCATGCGCTTCGGCGGCCTCACCGCCGTCAAGGGCGTCGACCTCAAGGTCAACGCCGGCGAGATCGTCGGCCTCATCGGCCCCAACGGCGCCGGCAAGACCACCTTCTTCAACTGCCTCACCGGGCTGTACGTCCCCACCGAGGGCAGCGTCAGCTACAAGGGCACGGTCCTGCCGCCCACGCCCCACAAGGTCACCGCGGCCGGCATCGCCCGCACCTTCCAGAACATCCGGCTCTTCCACAACATGACCGTGCTGGAGAACGTCCTCGTCGGACGCCACACCCGCACCAAGGAAGGCCTCTGGTCCGCCCTGCTGCGCGGCCCCGGCTTCAAGAAGGCCGAAGCCGCCAGCGAAGCGCGCGCCATGGAACTCCTCGAGTTCATCGGCCTCCAGCACAAGGCCGGCCACCTCGCCAAGAACCTCCCCTACGGCGAGCAGCGCAAGCTCGAAATCGCCCGCGCCCTTGCCAGCGACCCCGGCCTCATCCTCCTGGACGAGCCCACCGCCGGCATGAACCCGCAGGAAACCCGCGCGGCCGAAGAACTCATCTTCGCCATCCGCGACATGGGCATCGCCGTCCTCGTCATCGAGCACGACATGCGCTTCATCTTCAACCTCTGCGACCGCGTCGCCTGCCTCGTCCAGGGCGAGAAGCTCATCGAAGGCACGGCAGCAGAGGTCCAGGGCGACGAGCGCGTCATCGCCGCCTACCTCGGCACCCCCTTCGAGGGCGACCCCGGCGCCGAAGAAGTCGCCGAGGTCGAGGCGGCCGAAGCCGCCGCCGAAGCCGCCGCCGAAGCCGAGCACGAAGCCGAGGCAGAGGCAGAGGCAGAAGCCGAAGCCGAAGCCGAAGCCACCGACGAAGACGCGGCAGCGGAAGCGGACAGCACCACCAGCACCACCAGCACGGAAGGAGAGGCCAAGTGACCGCAATGCTCAAGGTCGAAGACCTCAAAGTCGCCTACGGCAAGATCGAAGCCGTCAAGGGAATCTCCTTCGAGGTCAACGAAGGCGAAATCGTCTGCCTCGTCGGCACCAACGGCGCCGGCAAGACGACCACCCTCCGCACCCTCTCCGGGCTCCTCAAGCCCACCAGCGGCAGCATCACCTTCGACGGCAAGCCGCTCGCCAGCGTCCCCGCCCACAAGATCGTCTCCCTGGGCCTCGCCCACTCCCCCGAGGGACGCCACATCTTCCCCCGGCTGACGATCGCCGAGAACCTCCAGCTCGGCGCGTTCCTGCGCACCGACAAGGACGGCATCGAGAAGGACATCCAGCGCGCCTACGAGATGTTCCCCATCCTGGGCGAACGCCGCAAGCAGGCCGCCGGCACCCTCTCGGGCGGTGAGCAGCAGATGCTCGCCATGGGCCGGGCCCTCATGTCCCAGCCCAAGCTGCTCATGCTGGACGAGCCCTCCATGGGTCTCTCCCCGCTGATGATGCAGAAGATCATGGCGACCATCGCCGAGCTCAAGGCCTCGGGCATGACCATCCTGCTCGTCGAGCAGAACGCCCAGGCGGCGCTCTCGCTCGCCGACCAGGCGCACGTCATGGAGATCGGCAAGATCGTTCTCTCCGGCACCGGCCAGGACCTCCTCCACAACGAGGACGTCCGCAAGGCCTACCTCGGCGAGGACTGACAGAACGTGTGAGGCCCGCCTCCCCTCGGGGGGAGGCGGGCCTCACGCATGTCCGCGCCTACTGGCCGGCGTTCTGCTTCTTTTCCTCGTCGTCCTCGATGACCGCCTCGGCGACCTGCTGCATGGACATGCGGCGGTCCATGGAGGTCTTCTGGATCCAACGGAACGCCGCGGGCTCGGTGAGCCCGTACTGGGTCTGCAGGATGCTCTTGGCGCGGTCGACGAGCTTGCGCGTCTCCAGCCGGAGGGAGAGGTCGGCGACCTCCTTCTCCAGCGCCTTCAGCTCGGCGAAACGGGACACCGCCATCTCGATGGCCGGCACGACGTCGCTCTTGCTGAACGGCTTCACGAGGTACGCCATGGCACCGGCGTCCCGGGCGCGCTCGACGAGGTCGCGCTGCGAGAACGCGGTCAGCATCAGTACGGGGGCGATGGACTCCTCGGCGATCTTCTCGGCGGCGGAGATCCCGTCCAGGACGGGCATCTTCACGTCGAGGATGACGAGGTCCGGGCGGTGCTCGCGGGCCAGCTCGACGGCCGTCTGGCCGTCCCCGGCCTCACCGACGACCGCGTACCCCTCCTCCTCCAGCATCTCTTTCAGGTCGAGACGGATGAGCGCCTCGTCCTCGGCGATGACGACGCGGGTCGTCAGCGGCGGAACGTGCGACTGGTCGGCGTCGGGCGTGGGCGTCGACTCGTGCTCGGCGGTCACGGAGGCTCCTCTTTGCGGGGCATAACAGCTCCCCTGAGCCTACCGAGCTCCTGTAAGGTGGTGTCACGCAGGGTTCGCGCAATCCTGCGTTTCTTAGGCCCCAGTACTCCAACTGGTCAGAGAGGCCGCTCTCAAACAGCGGACAGTGTGGGTTCGAATCCCACCTGGGGCACCTTTCCTTAAATTCCAAGGTCACGCTTCGATGGCGAACCTTTCCCTTTCGAGCTAATCTGCCGGGAATCGGGCGCACATCCGGAGGACTTTCCGCAGTGTCGCCCATATGTATGATTTGGCAACTCGGCGGCACGCGCTAACCCTTCTCGGTCATGGGCGGAGCCTGAATTCCGTCAGCAAGGAAACGGGGATATCCCGGGCCGCCATCCGCGCCTGGCGGGTTCGTATCGAACCCCTCCCCCGTATGAATCAGACGCCGTGTGAGGGCCCGGCCGAGCCGGCCGCATACGCCTATCTCCTCGGCCTCTATCTCGGTGACGGCTGCATCAGCCCCCACCAGCGCGGCGGGTACTACCTGCGCATCGCGTGTGCGGACGCCTGGCCCGGGCTCATCGAGCAGTGCCGGGAGGCAATCCTGGCGGTCCGCCCATCCGACAAGGTCTACGTCCAGCAGTGCCAAGGGTGCGTCGCCGTCACCAGCTACGGACGGCACTGGACTTGCCTGTTCCCGCAGCACGGGCCCGGCAAGAAGCACGAGCGGCGGATCGTCCTCGAAGAGTGGCAGCAGGAGATCGTCGATGCTCACCCGTGGGAGTTCATCCGGGGGCTGATCCACTCCGACGGGTGCCGGATCACCAACTGGACCACGCGGATGGTCGGCGGGGTGCGCAAGCGGTACGAGTACCCCCGGTACTTCTTCACGAACAAGTCCGACGACATCCGCAAGCTCTGTACCGACACGCTCACCAAGGTCGGCGTCCGATGGACGGTCCTGGCCCGGGGCAGCGACCCGCTCAACGTCTCCATCGCCCGGAAGGACTCCGTGGCCCTCATGGACGCCCACATCGGGCCCAAGTACTAGGCCCCGGGGCTCCGCAGCCGGCCCGGGGTGGTGCCGAGGCGCTGTCGGAGCAGAGTCGTCAGCGTCGAGGCGTTCTCGTAGCCGACGCGGTGGGCCACGGCTTCGGTGGGGAGGTCGGTGGTGCGGAGCAGGTGGGCGGCTTGTTCGAGGCGGATGGTTTGGGCGAAGCGGAGGGGTGAGATGCCGAGTACGCGGTCGACGGCGCGTTGGAGGGTGCGTTCGCTGGTGCCGACCGCGCGGGCCGCTTCGGGCATCTTGATTGGTTGGTCGATGTGTTCTCGTATCCAGCGTTCGAAGGCGCCGACGGTGGGGTCGGTGCGGGCGAGGTGGCTGGGGATGGCGTATCGGGCTTGGGTGGGGCGGTCGTCGACGACGAGGTAGCGGGCGGTGAGGTCGGCGAGTGCGGGGCTGGTGCGGCGGATGAGGGCGAGTGCGAGGTCAAGGTGAGCCATGGCTGCGCCGGCGGTGGTGACGCCTTCGGCGTGGGTGAGCATGTGGCTTTCGTCGAGGGTGACGTGGGGGTAGCGCTGGCGGAATGCGGGGGCGAGCCACCAGCTGGTGGTGGCTGTGAGTCCGTCGAGCACTCCGGTTTCGGCGAGCAGGAAGGTGCTCGTGCAGGCGGCGGCGAGTGGGATGCCGGCTGTGTGGGCCTGCTGGATGGTGTTGCGTTCGGGTCGGCGCTGGGGCGCGGCCACCCAGTCCAGGAGGGGTTCGGGCTGTTTGGGGCCCGCGCCGGGTACGACGAGGAGGTCGGGGGCCGGGGCGTCTGCCGGGTGTGTGGCTTCGATGGTGTGTCCGGCGGCGGTGCGTACGGGTCCGTGGGGGCTGACGCGGGTGAGTTCCCATGGTGGTGGGGGCTGGGGCAGTTCGGCTCTCAGTTCGTTGGCCATCTGCAGTACGTCGACGAACGTGGCCAGTCCGGAGTCGAAGAGTCCGTCTGTGACCAGTACCGAGATCTTCATGTCGGAAACGGTAAAGGATGCGGCGGATCTGCCACTGGGTGGGGCGGTGGGCGCGGCCGTAGGTTGATCTCGATGAACGGCGCCGGGCCGGCGCCCTGACGAATCTGACGAAGGAGAAACGCGATGTCCAAGGCCTTGTCCTCTGATTCCGTCCGTCTCGGTCTGCTCGCCCGGATCGAGGCGAAGCCGGAGCACGTGAAGGATGTGGAGGAGCTGCTCACGGGGGCTCTCGCGCTGGCGCAGGAGGAGGCGTTCACCACGGTGTGGTTCGCTCTGCGTCTGGGTCCGACGACGTTCGGCATTTTCGATGCGTTCGGCAGCGATGAGGATCGTACGGCGCACTTGCAGGGCAGGATCGCGGCGGCGCTGATGGAGCGGGCGCCGCATTTGCTGGCGGAGGCGCCGGAGATCGTGCCGGTGGACGTTCTGGCGGCCAAGCTCGCCTGAGGGTTGTTCGTGGGGCCCTTGTCCGGGTCGGTTCGGGGCGGCGTAGGTTGAGGTCACGGCATACGAGAAGGGGACCGCGTGATGAGCGAGAAGGCTCGCAGGCTGTTCGATGCGCTGGATCTCAACCAGGACGGTGAGCTGACCCGGCTGGAGGTGATCACGGCTCTGCGGTCGAAGGGGCCGACGCTCGCCGCTCAGGGGGTTCTGCCGATCTGGGCGGTGGGGGATGTTGATGCTTCGTCGGCTCTGTTCGATGCGGCTGACGCGAATGGGGACGCGGTCTTGAGTTTCGAGGAGTTCGCCGCCGTGGTCGATCGCCGGTTCGGCTGGTAGCGGGGCCGCGTCGGGCGCGTGGCCCGACGCGGGGGTACGGCGTGGCGGTACGGCGCGTCGGGCGCGTGGCCCGACGCGGGGGTACGGCGGGTCGGGCGCGTGGCCCGGTGCGGTGGTACGGCGGGTCGGGCGCGTGGCCCGGTGCGGTGGTACGGCGGGTCGGGCGCGTGGCCCGGTGCGGTGGTACGGCGGCTAGCGGACGGCGTCGCCGATGTGGTGGACGCGGACCAGGTTGGTGGAGCCAGTGACGCCGGGGGGTGAGCCGGCGGTGATGACGACGACGTCGCCGGTTACGCAGCGGCCGATGCGCAGGAGTTCTTCTTCGACTTGGGCGATCATCGCGTCGGTGGATTCGACGTGGGGGCCGAGGAAGGTTTCGACGCCCCAGGTGAGGTTGAGCTGGGAGCGGGTGGCGGGGTCGGGGGTGAAGGCGAGCAGGGGGATGGGTGAGCGGTAGCGGGAGAGCCGGCGGACGGTGTCTCCGCTCTGGGTGAAGGCGACGAGGATCTTCGCGTCGAGGAAGTCGCCCACTTCGGCGGCTGCGCGGGCGACGGCTCCGCCTTGGGTGCGGGGTTTGCTGTGTTCAGTGAGGGGCGGGAGGCCCTTGTCGAGGATGTCTTCTTCGGCGGCTTCGACGATGCGGGACATGGTGCGGACGGTTTCGACGGGGTATTTGCCGACGCTGGTTTCGCCCGAAAGCATGACGGCGTCGGTGCCGTCGATGATGGCGTTGGCGACGTCGGAGGCTTCGGCTCGGGTGGGCCGGGAGTTGTCGATCATCGAGTCGAGCATCTGGGTCGCGACGATGACGGGCTTGGCGTTGCGTTTGGCGAGTTTGACGGCGCGCTTCTGGACGATCGGGACCTGTTCCAGGGGCATTTCGACGCCGAGGTCGCCGCGGGCGACCATGATGCCGTCGAAGGCGGCGACGATGTCGTCGATGTTCTCGACGGCCTGGGGCTTTTCGATCTTGGCGATGACGGGGAGGCGTCGGCCTTCCTCGTCCATGATGCGGTGGACGTCTTCGATGTCGTGGCCGCTGCGGACGAAGGAGAGGGCGATGACGTCGGCGCCGGTGCGCAGGGCCCAGCGGAGGTCGTCGATGTCCTTTTCGGAGAGGGCGGGGACGGAGACGGCTACGCCGGGGAGGTTGAGGCCTTTGTGGTCGGAGACCATGCCGCCTTCGATGACGCGGGTGTGGACGCGTGGGCCGTCGACCGCGGTGACTTCGAGGGTGACGCGGCCGTCGTCGACGAGGATGCGTTCGCCGGTGGTGACGTCGGTGGCGAGTCCCTTGTAGGTGGTGCCGCAGGTGTGGCGGTCGCCTTGGTGGTCTTCGACGGTGATGGTGAACTCGTCGCCGCGTTCAAGGAGTACGGGGCCTTCGTGGAAGCGGCCGAGGCGGATCTTCGGGCCTTGAAGGTCGGCGAGGATGCCGACGCTGCGGCCGGTCTCGTCGGAGGCCTTGCGTACGTGGCGGTAGCGCTCTTCGTGTTCGGCGTAGGTGCCGTGGCTGAGATTGAGGCGGGCGACGTCCATTCCGGCTTCGACCAGGGCTTTGATCTGGTCGTATGAGTCGGTGGCGGGGCCCAGGGTACATACGATTTTCGCTCGGCGCATGAGGCGAGCGTATTCCCCTACCAGGGAGTAGGAAATTGGTTCCGGGTGTCCACTCAACAACCTTTGGGAAAAAGGTTGTTGACAAGTGTTGAATGTGCGTAGGGGTGCTCTGATGAGCACCCCGGAGCGTTTGGCGGTGGGCTTTCAGAGCTGCATTGCGGGGCTGTGCTTCACAGTTGGGGCGGGGTCATGGTGAAGCGGGCGTTCACCTGGGCGTAGATGGTCTGGCGCTGTGGTTCGAGGTCGAGGGGCGGGGCGCCGGCGTCTTCGGAGCCGCTGAAGGCCATGGTGCGCATGGCGGCGCCGGGTGCGCCTTGGAAGGGGGCGGTGTTCTCGGCGCCGAGGTCGGCGAGTTCGACGAGGGCGGCGAGGCGTGCGCCGAGGGCTTCGGCATATTCGCGGGCGCGTTGGACGGCTTCGAGTACGGCTTGGCGGCGGGCCTGGCCGTGGGCGGGTGAGGTGGGGCGCAGGGCCCACCAGGGGCCGTCGATCTGGGTGAGTTCGAGGTCGGCGAGGCGGGTGGTGAGTTCGCCGAGGGCGGTGAAGTCGTTGAGTTCGGCGGTGAGGTGGACGCGTCCGTGGTAGGCGCGGATGCGTTCGCCGCGGCCGTGGCGGGTGAGTTCGGGGCTGATGGAGAAGGCGCCGGTTTCGAGTTTCTCGACGGGGTCGCCGTAGCTCTTGATGAGGTCGAGGACGGCGTTGTTGCGGCGGGTGAGGTCTTCGAGTGCGGTGCGCCGGTCGGTGCCCCGGGCGCTGACGGTGATGCCGATGCGGGCGATCTCGGGGTCGACTTCGATGCGGGCTTCGCCGCGGACGGCGACGCGGGGTACTTCGGGGGTGCCGTAGGGCTGGTGCGATGCGTCCTGGGTCATGGTTTCACTGTCGCACTGCGGCTCGGGCGGGTGTGGTCATCGGATCGAAACCTGGTGGGGGTGTTGCTGCTTGTTACCCGTGGGTCAGAATCTACGCGCGTTGTTCACGCCTCAAAAGGGGAGATGGCATGGCGTTCGACCGCAGGACTTTTCTGGGGACCACGGCCGCGACAGGTGCGGCCGTGGCGTTGGCGGGGGCCACGAGCACCCCGGCGGCCGCACAGGCGGGTCCGCGTACGTATGCATTCACGGTGATGGGCACGACCGATCTGCACGGGAATGTCTTCAACTGGGACTATTTCACGGACAAGGAGTTCGACGACAAGGCGCACAACGACGTCGGTCTGGCGAAGATCTCGACGCTGGTGAACCAGGTGCGTGCGGAGAAGGGGCGGTGCAACACGCTGCTGATCGACGCGGGTGACACGATCCAGGGCACGCAGCTTTCGTATTACTACGCGAAGGTGGATCCGATCACGGCGCGGCGGGGTCCGGTGCACCCGATGGCGCAGGCGATGAACGCGATCGGCTATGACGCGGCGGCGCTCGGGAACCACGAGTTCAACTACGGCATTCCGGTGCTGCGCAAGTTCGAGGAGCAGTGTGATTTCCCGCTGCTGGGTGCGAACGCGCTGGACGCGAAGACGCTGCGGCCGGCGTTCCCGCCGTACAGCATGCACCGGCTGCGGACCCCGCACGGGCGGGACGTGAAGGTGGCGGTGCTGGGGCTGACGAATCCGGGGATCGCGCTCTGGGACAAGGCCAACGTGCAGGGCAGGATGACGTTCCCGGGGCTGGAGGAGCAGGCGGCGAAGTACGTGCCGCGGCTGCGTTCGCTGGGTGCGGACGTGGTGATCGTGTCGGCTCATTCGGGGTCGAGCGGGACGTCTTCGTACGGGGACCAGTTGCCGTACGTGGAGAACGCGGCGGCTCTGGTGGCGGAGCAGGTGCCGGGGATCGACGCGATCCTGGTGGGGCACGCGCACACGGAGATTCCCGAGTACCGGGTGAAGAACAAGGCGACCGGCAAGGACGTGGTGCTGTCGGAGCCGCTGAAGTGGGGGCAGCGCCTGACGCTGTTCGACTTCGAGCTGACGTGGGAGAAGGGCCGCTGGTCGGTGGCGAAGGTCGCGGCGCGGGTGCTGAACTCGAACACGGTCGCGGAGGATCCGGAGATCACCGGGCTGCTGTCGGACGAGCACCGCAAGGTCGTGGCGTACGTGAACCAGGTGATCGGCACCTCGACGCAGGCGATGTCGTCGGCGGAGGGTCCGGTCAAGGACGTGGCGATCATCGACCTGATCAACCACGTCCAGGCGGAGACGGTGAAGGCGGCGCTGTCCGGTACGGAGTGGGCGGCGCTGCCGGTGCTGTCGCAGGCGTCGTGTTTCTCGCGGACGGCGTCGATTCCGGCCGGGCAGGTGACGATCAAGGACGCGGCCGGCCTGTATCCGTTCGAGAACACCATGGAGGCGCGGCTGCTGACCGGCGCGCAGCTGAAGGATTATCTGGAGTATTCGGCGAGGTACTACGTGCGGACGGCGCCCGGTGACGTGGTGGATCCGGCGAAGCTGACGAACTCCGAGGGCACGCCGGACTACAACTACGACTCGGTGTACGGGCTGGTGTACGACATCGACATCGCGCAGCCGGTGGGTTCGCGGATCACGGGGCTGTCGTTCCAGGGGAAGCCGGTGGATCCGGCGGGGCAGTTCGTGCTGGCGGTGAACAACTACCGGGCGTCGGGTGGCGGGAACTTCCCGCACGTTCCGCAGGCCCGGCAGGTGTGGGCGAATTCGGACGAGATCCGTAACACGATCATCCAGTGGGTGAAGGCGAAGGGGACGGTCGATCCGGCGCAGTTCGCTTCGGTGGACTGGCGTCTGACGCGGGCCGGGGTGCCGGTGTTCTAGTCGGTTCGCGGTGGTGTGCGGCCGGGGCCTGCTGTGGCGGGTCCCGGCCGCTTGCGTGAGGGGCGGGGCGGGCCCTGGCGGGGTGGCGGCGGTGCCGGGGGTGGCGGGGGTGGTTGCGCTGCCGGTCGGGCGGTCAGCACTGCCAGAGGAGTGCCGCGCGGCCGCAGGGGGTGCAGGTGTGCGCGTAGGCGCGGCCGGAGCCGAAGTTCATGGCGGTGACGGGGTCGGGGCCTTCCGTCAGCTCGGCGGTGAAGTCCATGGGCCGTGCGCAGGTGGGGCAGTGGGGTGTCTCGTCGTACTGGAGCCATCGGGGCGTGCCGCCGAGCCGGCCCAGGACGGTGCCGGTGGCTGGTGCCGTGGTGGCGGGCAGGGCGGCGCGGACGGCTCCGAGTCCGAGCAGGTCCTGGTCCGCGTCGGGGGCCGGTACGGGTTCCAGGTCGCCGGCCGGCAGCAGGAGGGCGAGGTTGCCGCCTGCGGTCGGGCTCCACTGTGCGCACTGTCCGGGCCGGTTCGCGCACATGAACAGGGCCAGTACGCCCGGGGAGGGCGCGGTGGTGCCGGGGAGGTCGCCGAGGAGGATCTGGGCGAGGAACTGCAGGGGGCCGGCGCACGCCGCGCAGGCCGGCCATGCGGTCCCGGCGGGGGCCAGGGGTACGCCGCCGGTGCGGGTGACCGGGGCGTCGGGGGCGACCGGCCCGCCGTCGAGGAGGAGCATCGTCATGCCGGGAATGTACGGGGCGGGTGTGGTGGTGGCGGAGTCGCCCTCTAGGGGTGGTCGACGAGGGGGCGGAGTTCGCCCGCCGGCTGGGGGCGGGTGTGCTCCCGCTGTTCGAGGCCGAAGGTGGTGAAGGCGGTGCGTTCGGGCTGGGGGTAGGGGTTCTTGCCGGTGAGGGTGTTGAGGATGGCGGCGCTGCGCCAGGCGGCGAGGCCGAGGTCGGGGGCTCCGACGCCGTGGCTGTGGCGTTCGGCGTTCTGGACGAAGATGCTGCCGGTGACGGCGGGGTCGGTGATCATCCGGTAGCGGTCGTCGATGCGGGGGCGGCCGGACGAGTCCATGCGCAGGTGGGGGTCGAGCCCTGCGAGGAGGCGGCCGAGGGGGCGTTCGCGGTAGCCGGTGGCGAGGACGACGGCGTCGGTGGTGAGGCGGGAGCGGGTGCCTTGTTCGATGTGTTCGATGTGGAGTTCGACTTTGGCGGTGGCGACGCGGCCGGCGGTGCGGACGCTGACTCCGGGGGTGAGGACGGCGTCGGGCCAGCCGCCGTGGAGGGTGCGGCGGTAGAGCTCTTCGTGGATGGCGGCGATGGTGTCGGCGTCGATGCCTTTGTGGAGTTGCCATTGGGCGGCGACGAGCTTGTCGCGGACGGGTTCGGGGAGGGCGTGGAAGTAGCGGGTGTAGTCGGGGGTGAAGTGTTCGAGGCCGAGTTTGGAGTACTCCATGGGGGCGAAGGAGGCGGTGCGGGCGAGCCAGGTGAGGCGTTCGCGGCCGGCGGGGCGGGCGCGCAGGAGGTCGAGGAAGACTTCGGCGCCGGACTGGCCGGATCCGATGACGGTGACGTGTTCGGCGCCGAGGATGCGCTGGCGGTTGTCGAGGTAGTCGGCGGAGTGGATGACGGGGACGGTGGGGGCTTCGGCGAGGGTGCGCAGGGCGTCGGGGACGTAGGGGGCGGTGCCGATGCCGAGGGCGAGGTTGCGGGTGTAGGTGCGGCCGAGGGCTTCGGCTTCGCCGTCGGTGTCGAGCTGGGTGAAGTCGACTTCGAAGAGGTCGCGTTCGGAGTTCCAGCGGACGGCGTCGACCTGGTGGCCGAAGTGGAGTCCGGGGATGCGGCCGGCGACCCAGCGGCAGTAGGCGTCGTATTCGGCGCGGTGGATGTGGAACTGCTCGGCGAAGTAGAAGGGGAAGAGCCGTTCCTTGTGTTTGAGGTAGTTGAGGAAGCTCCAGGGGCTGGCGGGGTCGGCGAGGGTGACCAGGTCGGCGAGGAAGGGGACTTGGAGGGTGGCTCCGTCGATGAGGAGTCCGGGGTGCCAGCGGAAGTCGCGGCGCTGGTCGTAGAAGGCGGTGGCGAGTTCGCCCGCTCCTTGGTGCGGCAGGCCGTGGGCGAGGGCGGCGAGGGACAGGTTGAAGGGTCCGATGCCGATTCCGACGAGGTCGTGGGGTGCATCGAGCTGGGCGGTCATCGGTGGGTGCTGCCTTCCAGGAGGGCGATGAGGGTGTCCAGGTCCCCCGCCGTGGTGTGGGGGTTGAGCAGGGTGGCTTTGAGCCACAGGCGGCCGTCGGCGTGGGTGCGGCCGAGGACGGCGCGGCCTTGGTGCAGGAGGGTGCGGCGCAGGGTGGCGACCTGGGTGTCATCGGCGTGGGTGGGCCGGAAGAGCACGGTGGTGATGGTGGGGGCTGCATGCAGTTCGAAGCCGGGGTGGGCGTCGAGGAGTGCGGCGAGGTGGTGTGCGAGTTCGCAGGTGTGGTCGATGAGGCGGGTGAGGCCGTCGCGGCCAAGTGAGCGCAGGGTGGTGGCGATCTTGAGGGCGTCGGGGCGGCGGGTGGTGCGCAGGGACCGGCCGAGGAGGTCGGGCAGGCCGGCTTCGGTGTCGTCGGGGGCGTTGAGGTAGTCGGCCTGGTGGGCGAGGGGGGCGAGCAGGGTGGTGTCGGGGACGGCGAGGAGTCCGGCGGCGACGGGCTGCCAGCCGAGTTTGTGCAGGTCGACGGTGATCGAGTGGGCGCGGCGGAGTCCGGCGAGTTTGTGGCGGTGGCGGGGGCTGAGTGCGAGTGGTCCCCCGTAGGCGGCGTCGATGTGGAGGTCGGCGCCGTAGTGGTCGCAGAGGTCGGCGATGCGGTGGAGGGGGTCGATGAGTCCGGCGTCGGTGGTGCCGGCGGTGGCGGTGACGAGGGCGGGGCCGGGGGTGGCGGCGAGGGTTTCGGCGAGGCGGGCGGGGTCGAGGATGCCGGTGGGGGTGGGGACGGCGACGGCGGGGGGCAGGCCGAGGAGCCAGGCGGCGCGGGGGACGGAGTGGTGGGCGTTGGCGCCGTGCAGGACGGTGAGCCCGGGTCCGTGGCGTTCGCGGGCGAGGAGGAGCGCCAGTTGGTTGGCTTCGGTGCCGCCGGTGGTGACGAGGGCGTCGGCGTGGGGGGTGTCGTAGAACTCGGCGGCGAGGGCGCGGGTGAGGAGGGCTTCGATCGCGGAAGCGGCGGGGGCCTGGTCCCAGGAGTCGAGGGAGGGGTTGAGGGCGCTGGCGGCGAGGTCGGCGGCGGCCGCGACGGCGAGGGGCGGACAGTGCAGGTGGGCTGCGCAGAGGGGGTCGGCGGGGTCGGCGGCGCCGGCCGCGAGGGTGTGCACGAGGGTCCGGAGCGCCTCGTGGTCGCCGGTGCCGTGTTCGGGGAGTACGGCGCCGAGGGCGGCCTGGACACGGGCCGCGACTGCGTCGGGCCCGCCGGCCGGAAGCGGCCCGCCGCGCTCGCGGGCGCCGCTGTGCAGTGCGTCGAGGACCGTGTCGAGGAGGGGCCGCATGGCTTCGGGGCCGCCGGTGCCGCCTGCGAGGGGTGGCGGCGGGGTCGGCGTACCGGGCGGCGCGGTCATCCGGGTCCTCCGGGGCGTTGGTCCTTGGCAGGGTGGTGGGCACCCTGCCAGTACAACGATCCGACCCGAATGGGGTAACCGTCGGGGTTTGTCCGGGGCTGTTTTCCGGCCGCGGCCGGGTTGTCACTGCGCGGAGCCTCCCCCGCCCCGGACCGCCCCGCCCCGCCCCGGACCCGGCACCGGCCCGCGCGCAGCCGAACCCGCCCCGGCCGAGCCCCCGCCGAGCCCCGGCCGAGCCCCCGCCGAGCCCCCGCCGAGGCCCGGCCGAGGCCCGGCCGGCGGCCGTTACGCCGTGCGGACCCGCAGGGCCCGTGCCAGGTCGTCGAGTTGGTCGACCAGCTTGCGGCGCAGGAGCGGGAGGATGTCCGGGCCTGCGAGGCAGGCGTGGCCGGCCTGGAGGTTGGTCTCGTCCACGGCGTACGCGGGGAAGGCCCAGCGTCCGATCGCCTCGCCGATGGCGGGCCCGCGGCGGGCGGCGAGGGCGACGGCCTCCGGGTAGAACCGCTCCACGTATTCCTTTACGAGGTCGGCCTGTTCGGGCTGCCAGAATCCCTGGGCGGTGGCGCTGAAGAGGTAGTTGGACAGGCTGTCGTCGTGGAAGAGGCGGTCCCAGGCCGCGGCCTTGGCCTGCGCCGTGGGGAGCGCGGCGCGGCAGCGGGACGCGCCTTCCTCGCCGGTGGCACTGGGGTCGGCGGCGAGCGCGGCGTCGATCTCGGCCTCCCCGACGGCGCCGAGGACGGCCAGCCGGGCGAGGATGCGCCAGCGCAGCTCGGGGTCGAGCTCGGGGCCGCCGGGTACGGAGTCGTCGGCGAGCCAGCCGGCGACGGTGTCGGGCTGGGTGGCGCTGTCGATGAGGGTCCGTACGGCGATCAGCCGCAGCCCGGGGTCCGAGCCGTCCTCGGTGCGCCGGAGCAGCTGGCGGCCGATGGAGTTGATGGTGGCCAGTGCCGCGGTCCGGTCGGCGGGGGCGAGGTAGCGCGTGGCGATCTGGGCGCGGGCGAAGGTGAGGACGCCCTCGACGATGGCCAGGTCGTGTTCCTCGGGCAGGTGCGCCTCGGCGGTCGTCAGGTAGTCGTGTGGGTCGAGTTCGCCGTCGCGGACCATGTCGCGCAGGGAGTTCCAGACGACGGTGCGGGTGAGCGGTTCGGGGATGCGGGAGAGCCCGCGCAGGGCGGTTTCGACGGAGGTTTCGTCGAGGCGGACCTTGGCGTAGGTGAGGTCGCCGTCGTTGAGGACGAGGAGTGCGGGGCGGGGGCCGTTCTCGGACACCACTTCGCCGGAGGGGACGTCGAGGTCGAGGAGTTCGCGCAGCCGGAGGCGGTCGGCGTCGGCGGGGTCGTGGTCGTAGACGCCGACGGCGATGTGGTGGGGGCGGCTGCCGTGGCGGTCGACGGTGAGGGTCCAGCCGGGAGTGCCGTCGGTGCTCTCCTCGACGCGCGGGGTGAGGGTGTCGATGCCGGTGGTGCGCAGCCAGATCTCGGCCCAGGCGTGGACGTCGCGGTCGGTGTGGGCGGCGAGGGAGTCGACGAAGTCGGCCAGGGAGGCGTTGGCGAACCTGTGGCGGGCGAAGTGGGTGTTGATGCCGGCGAGGAAGTCCTTCTCGCCGAGCCAGGCGACGAGCTGGCGCAGGGCCGAGGCGCCCTTGGCGTAGGAGATGCCGTCGAAGTTGAGGAGGGCGGAGGCGGTGTCGGGGACGTCGTCGGGGTCGGGGGCGACGGGGTGGGTGGAGGGGCGCTGGTCGGCGTCGTAGCCCCAGGATTTGCGGGTGACGCCGAACTCGGTCCAGGTGTCGGTGAAGCGGGTGGCTTCGGTGAGGGTCTGGTAGCCCATGTATTCGGCGAAGGACTCGTTGAGCCAGATGTCGTCGAACCAGGCGAGGGTGACGAGGTCGCCGAACCACATGTGGGCCATCTCGTGGGCGATGACCATGGCGCGGGTCTGGCGTTCGGTGTCGGTGACGGCGGAGCGGTAGATGAACTCGTCGCGGAAGGTGACGAGGCCGGGGTTTTCCATGGCGCCGGCGTTGAACTCGGGTACGAAGGCCTGGTCGTAGGAGTCGAAGGGGTAGGGCTCGGTGAACTTCTGCGCGTAGCGGTCGAAGCAGTCCTTGGTGATGGACAGGATTTCGTCGGCGTCGGCGTCCATGTGGGGGGCGAGGGACTGGCGGCAGTGGATGCCGAAGGGCAGTCCGGCGTGTTCGGTGGTCACGCTGTGCCAGGGGCCTGCGGCGACGGCGGCGAGGTAGGTGGAGATGACGGGGGTCGGGGCGGAGCGCCAGATGCCGGCGTCGTCGCCGTCGCGGTTCCCGGTGCGGGTGGTGACGCCGTTGGCGAGGACGGTCCAGTGCGCGGGGGCGGTGACGGTGAATTCGAAGACGGCCTTGAGGTCGGGCTGGTCGAAGGCCGGGAAGACCCGTTGGACGTCGTCCATGAACATCTGGCTGTAGACGTACGTCTCGCCGTCCGCGGGGTCGGTGAAGCGGTGCAGGCCCTCGCCGGTGCGGGAGTAGCGCATGCGGGTGTCGAGGCGCAGTTCGTGGGGGCCCTCGGTGAGGCCGGTGAGGGGGAGGCGGTTGGCGTCGAGGGTGGCCGGGTCGAGGGGGTGGCCGTCGAGGGCCGCGGAGCGCAGTTCGTCCGGTTTCAGCTCCAGGAAGGTGTCTCCGGCGGTGCGGGCGCTGAACCGGATGACGGTGGTGGAGTCGAAGGTGTCGTCGCCGCGGGTGAGGTCGAGGGTGACGGCGTAGTGGTGGACGTCGAGGAGCTGGGCTCGGAGCTGCGCTTCGTTGCGCGTCAGTGCGGACATGGGGCCCATGCTGCCTGACGTCGGCGCCGGGCCCCAGGGTCCTACTCTTCGCCCGCAGCGATCGTCTCGTGGTGGCGGATGACCTCGGCGATGATGAAGTTGAGGAGCTTTTCGGCGAAGGCCGGGTCGAGCTTGGCGTTCTCGGCGAGCTGGCGGAGCCGGGCGATCTGGCTGGCCTCGCGGGCGGGGTCGGCCGGGGGCAGCTGGTGCCGGGCCTTGAGGTGGCCGACCTGCTGGGTGCACTTGAAGCGCTCGGCGAGCATGTGGACGACGGCCGCGTCGATGTTGTCGATGCTGTCCCGCAGGCGGGCGAGTTCGGCGGCGACGTTCCCGTCGGTCCCGTTGTCGATGTCGCTGTTGTTCATGGTTCCCGAGAATACGTGGCGGGCGCGGGTGGTTCCCCGAGTAGTCGTCCTGTGAGACGGGTGCTGGTCTCAGGGGCGGGGTCGCGGTGAGGAGCCGGCCGCTTCCGGGGGGTGGGGCCGGCGGCCGGGGCCCGTACCGCTTCAACCAGTGTGGCCGGGCCGGCGTCTTCCAGGGGGAGCCGGATGCTCCGCCGCGGAGCGCCGCGTGGACGCGTTCGTCGAGGCCGAGGGTGGTGACGATGACGATGCGCGGTGTGTCCTGGCCGGAGGGGCGCCGGGTGACTTCGAGGCCGCCGGGCTTCGGCTTGCGGATGCCGGGGAGCAGGACGTCCGGCTGGTGCTCGGCGATGGCGGTGAGGGCGGTCTCTGCGTCGGCGTCGGCGTCGGGGACGTCGATGTCCGGCCGGCTTTCGAGGATCATCCGGAGTGCGGCCCCGGCCGTGTCCCGGTCGTCCGCGGTGACCACGGCGGCGACAGCGGGGCGGGCAGCGCTTCGTTCCCGGGGGACCGGTGCGGACGTCGGCCCGCAAGCGCACGACACGGGACCATCGGGCGGTGCTCCGGCCGACGGTGCGTGGGTACGGAGCGCGGGGAGCGCGGGAAGCGCGGAGCCTCGTCCTTCCGGCCGGTTCGGGCCCGGCCGGAAGGACGAGGTGCGCGCGCCGATGCTGCCGCGGCTGCGGCTTCGGCTTCGGCTTCGACTGCCGCTGCCGCTGCCGCTGCTACAGGGTTGCCGCGGCGCTCTTGATCGCGGCGGCGAAGGTGGAGACCTCGGTGTACACGCCGGGGTAGCCGGCACGGGCGCAGCCTTCGCCCCAGCTGACTATGCCGACCTGGATCCAGGCGTTCGCGCTGTCGCGGCGGAACATCGGGCCGCCGGAGTCGCCCTGGCAGGTGTCGACGCCGCCGTCGTCGAAGCCGGCGCAGATCTCCTCGGCCGGGACGAGGGAGCTGCCATAGGAGGCCTGGCAGCTGGCGTCGGAGACGAAGGGGACGGTGGCCTTGCGCAGGTAGCGCTGCTGGCCGCCGCCTTCGCGGGTGGCACCCCAGCCGGCGACGGTGAAGGTGCCGTTGTCGTACTGCTTGGTCTCGGCGATCTTGAGGGTGGGCAGGTTGACGGGCTGGGCGAGCTTGATCAGGGCCCAGTCCTTGCCGGTGCCGTTGTAGCCGGGGGCCTGGAGGACCTTGGTGGACTTGACCTTGATGGCGCTGGAGCTGTTGAGGTCGACGACTCCGGCGGTGGCGGTGATGGATGTGTTGTTGCCGGAGCCGTTCACGCAGTGGGCGGCGGTGAGGACGATCTGCTGGGTGTAGAGGGCGCCGCCGCAGCCCATGGAGAGGCGGACCATGAAGGGGAACTCGCCCTGGGCGGCGCGGGTGCCGCCGACGACGGGCGCGGTGGAGGCTCCGGCACTGGTGGGCTGGAGGCTGACGGCGGCGAGGGCGACCGCGCCGATCGCGAGGGTTCGTTTCACGAACCGCACGAGGGTGCTCATAGTCAACACACTGCCTTTCGTGGGGGGTTGGGCCGTGCGCGTCATCGGGTGAATGACGAGTCCATGACACATCGAACGTATGGCGGGCATCAAGAACGCGTTTTCGGACACCTTCCGGCCCTGGGGGCGGCATGACGCAGAACAGCAGGCACAGCAGCCCGGTCGAGCACGGATTTCCGCATCTGGAGACGGTCCGCGCGGCGATCACGGCCCTGTTCCGCCGGCTGTCCCCCGACGGGATCCGGGCCTACGACACGAGCTTCGCCCCCGCCGACGCGGCCTTCGGCTCCGACGAGGACCTGCACCTGGGGTCCCACCGGGTGGCCTCGGCGATGGTGCGCGCGCTGCGGCTGCCCGACGCGCGCATGGTGGTGGCCTTCCGGCCGATGCGGGACGCGGCCTCGGTGGAACTGGCCGCGGGCCCCGAGTACTTCGTCGAGGTCAGCGACCGCTTCCGCACGCACCGGCGCGACCTGGCCGCAGCCCTGGCCCACGAGGTCACCCATGTCCTGCTGCACCGCCTGGAGCTGGGCTTCCCCACCACCGCGGAGAACGAGATCCTCACCGACACCGCCGCCGCCTATCTCGGCGTCGGCTGGCTGCTGCTCGACGCCTACCGCGAGGACGCGCTCACCCACCAGAAGCTCGGCTACCTCACCCCGGAGGAGTTCGGCTACGTCCTGGCGCGGCGCGCCGACCTGTTCGGCGAGGATCCCTCCACCTGGTTCACCAGCCCGCAGGCGTACGAGGCGTACGTGCGCGGCCGCGCCCTGGCCGAGCGGGAGCGGCGCCGGGCCCCGCTCTCGGCCGCCGGATCTCGGGCACGGCGCCGGTACGCGAGGGCGCGGCGCACCGGGGCGCCCGCGGCGGACGGGTCTGCGTACCGCTTCGAGCCGGACGGCGCCGGTCCGGGGCTGCGGGTGAGCTTTCCCTGCCCGGTGTGCGGTCAGCGGCTGCGGGTCCTGGTGCGCGGGCCGCTCCGGGCGCGGTGCGGGCTGTGCCGCACGGTGCTGGAGTGCGACACGTAGGTGCGCCCACGGCCGCGGTCCACCGCCCGCCGCCCGCCGCGATCCACCACATTCCGCTGCGATCCACCAAGATCCACGGACATTTACCCCCCGGCCACGAAGAGTTTCCTACCAGCCAGTAGACATGGCGTCGAATCTGGCCAACCCTGGTCGCGTACATGCCAATGCGTGACCGAGGAGCGTCCCCCATGCGCAGCACCCGCCGCACCCGCACGACCCGCACGACCCGTGCCACCGCCGCCGGTCTGGCCGTCGCGGCCGCCGCCTTGACCCTGCTGCCCGCCACCGCGGCCGAGGCCGCCCCCGTCACCCGGACCGTCACCGCGTCCGCATCCGCGTCCACGTCCGCGCCCGGCGGGAACGCGGCGATCCTGGGCATCGACTACGCCACCTGGCAGCGGGACGTCGCCGCCGTGGTCGACGCGGCCCGCCCCGCCATCGAGCGGCGCATCGCCGCCGCGCCCGCCGGTGAGAAGCCCGCGATCGTGCTCGACATCGACAACAGCTCGCTGGAGACGGACTTCCACTGGTTCTGGACGTTCCCGACCCCCGCGATCGCCAAGGTCCGCGAGCTGACCCGGTACGCGAACGACCGCGGGGTGGCGATCTTCTTCGTCACGGCCCGCCCCGGAATCGTGTACTCCCTGACCGAGCACAACCTCAAGGCCGTCGGCTACCCGGTCTCGGGCCTCTACGTCCGCGACCTGCCCGACCTGTTCGACGAGGTGAGCGCGTACAAGACGGGCAAGCGCGCCGAGATCGAGGCCCGCGGCTACACGATCATCGCCAACATCGGCAACAACCAGAGCGACCTGGTCGGCGGGCACGCGGAGCTCACCGTCAAGCTGCCGGACTACGACGGCAAGCTGTCCTGACCCTCCCTCATGCCGGCCGCGCCCGGCGCAACATGTGGGCGGGACGCGGTTCAGCGAGTGGCTGTAGCGGGTAGTCATACCCCATCGCACGAGTGACGGAGCCGGACCCGACCCCTCGCCAGGGGGCCGGGCCCGCTTCGTTTCCCCGCTGCGTTCCCGCTTCGTTTTCACCCGGGCTCACCCGACCTGTCAGATTCTCGGCGGATCGTCTTCCGTACGGCGGCCGCCTCGGAAAAATCACTGGCGGCGGCGAAGCCGGGGCAGAAGGCTCTCAGCGTGACACTTCACGAGAACGAGATCCGTGTGGACGAGGCGGTTGCCCGGTCGCTACTGCGGGAGCAGCGACCGGAATGGTCCGCCCTCCCCATCTCGCCGGCCGGTGCGGGCACGGACAACACGATGTACCGGCTCGGCGACCACCTGCTCATACGGCTGCCGCGCACTGCGGACAACGCGCAGGCCGTACGCAAGGAGCAGACGTGGCTGCCGCGGCTGGCGCCGCACCTTCCCTTCCGCATCCCGGAGCCGGTGCACGGTGGCACTCCGGGTTCCGCGTTCCCGCTCGCCTGGTCGGTGTACCGCTGGATCGACGGCGATGAGGCCGGCCCGGAATCGGTCACCGATTGGCGCGCCTTCGGGGCCGATCTGGCGACGATCGTGCAGGGCCTGCATTCCATCCCTTTGATGGGAGCCACTCGACAGGGCGATCTCAGCTGGTACCGCGGGGGCGGCCTGCACGCTTGTGACCGGTGGATCAGCAAGTACTTTGACGTCTGCCGAACGATTCAGGGCCTCGACCTCGACATCGCGCGGCTACGGCACCTGTGGCAGAGTGCGCTCGCCCTGCCCGAACCGTCCGGCCGCCACGTGTGGCTCCACGGCGACCTCAAACCCACCAACCTCCTGGTCCAGCGGGGAAGGCTGCACGCGGTCATCGACTTCGGATCCCTCTCGGTCGGCTTTCCCGACGCCGAGCACGCGCCCCTGTGGGATCTTCCACCCGCGGCCCGACAGTCGTACTGGGACGCCATGAGCCTGGACGACGTGACGTGGCTGCGTGCCCGGGCGTGGGCCATCGCCGTCGGAGTCAGTGGAGTGTCGTACTACTGGGACACCTACCCCCGCTTCGTCAGCGAGTGTCTGTCGCGTCTGCGCGCGATCCTGGAGGCTGCCGACGAACAGTGAACCGGCGCCGAACGCGGCCTCGGCACGAGCCCTGGTCCCGAACCCACCGACACGGGAAGCCGGAACGCCCGGGCGGGCGGCAGCGGTACGGTCGCACCGCTGCCGCCGGGCTCCGAGGATGCCGAGGCCGGTACCTGGGCTCCCCCGGACCGGCGCCCCGGTCGCGGGGCCCGGCTCAACGCCCCTTGGCTCCGGGGCCCCGGGGGCCAGGGGGCCCCGGGGGCCCCGGGGCAGCGCCCCCGGCAGCGGCGGGCTCGCCGGGCCCGGCGCACGCACGCACCCGCGCACCCGCGCGCCCGGCGGCGACGGCGGCCGGAGCCGGGCGGCTCGTCAGCGGGAGCCGTACACCGGGTGCGGAGCCTCCGCCGCGGCGAGGAGTTTCGCCGCCGCCTCCCCCGCCTCCGCGGGAGTCCACCGCGCGCCGCGGTCCGCCGTGGGACCCGGCCGCCAGCCCTCCATCACGGTGATCCGGCCGCCCTCCGCCTCGAACACCCGACCCGTGACCCCGGCGGAGCCGTCCGCACCGAGCCACACCACCAGCGGCGACACGTTCTCCGGCGCCATCGCGTCGAACGTCCCGGCCGCCGGCGCCGCCATGGTCCCGGCGAAGGCCCGTTCCGTCATCCGGGTCCGCGCCGCCGGGGCGATCGCGTTGACCTGGACCCCGTAGCGCCCCATCTCCGAGGCCGCGACCAGGGTGAGACCCAGGATCCCCGCCTTGGCCGCGCTGTAGTTGCCCTGGCCGACCGAGCCCAGCAGCCCCGCCCCCGAAGAGGTGTTGACCACCCGGGCGGCCACCGGCCGGCCGGCCTTCGCCTCCGCCCGCCACCACGCCGCGGCCGACCGCAGCGGCAGGAAGTGCCCCTTCAGGTGCACCCGCACGACCGCGTCCCAGTCGTCCTCGTCCAGGTTCACCAGCATCCGGTCCCGCAGGAACCCGGCATTGTTGACCAGTGTGTCGAGGCGGCCGAACGAGGACAGCGCCGTCTCCACCAGCGAGGCCGCGCCCTCCGGCGTCGCGACGTCCCCGCCGTGCGCCACCGCCTCCCCGCCGAGCGCCTCGATCTCCCGGACCACCTGCGCCGCCGGGGACCGCGACCCCGGTACGCCGTCCAGCCCCACCCCCAGGTCGTTGACGACGACCTTCGCTCCCTCCGCCGCGAAGGCCAGCGCGTGGGCCCGCCCCAGCCCCCGTCCCGCGCCCGTCACGATCACGACCCGACCTTCGGCAATACCGGCCATCTCAGCTCTCCTTGTTGACAGTTGCCGCATCCAGGAAGGCCGGGCGCTCCCCGCCCCCGTGCACGAGCAGGCTCGCCCCGCTCACGTACCCCGCCCGGCCGGAGGCCAGGAACACCGCCGCCGCCCCGACGTCCGAGGGTTCCGCCAGCCGTCCCAGCGGTACGGTCGCGCCCACCGCCGCGATCCCGGCCTCGTCCCCGTAGTGCAGGTGCGACAGTTCGGTCCGCACCATGCCCAGGACCAGCGTGTTCACCCGTACCTCGGGGGCCCATTCCACGGCCATGGAGCGGGCGAGGTTCTCCAGCCCCGCCTTCGCCGCCCCGTACGCGGCCGTCCCCGGCGAGGGCCGGGTCCCGCTGACGCTGCCGATCATCACCACCGAGCCCCGCGCCCGGCGCAGCCACGGGTGGGCTGCGAGCGAGGCCGTCATCGGTGCCACCAGGTTCAGCTCGACGACCCGCGCGTGCCGCTCCGCCCCGCCCGCCGCCCCGCCCTCCGCCTCCCCCAGCAGCCGGTACGGGGTCCCGCCGGCGTTGTTGACCAGGCAGTCGAGCCGCCCGTAGCGGTCGGCGACCGCGCCGAAGAAGTCGTGCACGGCCGCCGGATCGCGCAGGTCCAGCGCGGCGAACGACGCCTCGCGGCCGTCCGCCGACACCGGCTCCCCGGGCGGGCGCCGCGCGCAGACGACGACCTGCGCGCCGGCCGCGAGGAACGACCGGGCGATCCCGGCGCCGACGCCCCGGGTTCCGCCCGTGACGACGACGACCCTCCCGTCCAGCTCCATGGGCTGCTACCTTCCTCACCTAACAAATGTTTGGTGGAAAGGTAGCTGATCCTGTCATGGGTGTCTCCACCTCAAGCCCCGGCAAGGGCATCGCACTTGTCACGGTCGACTTCCCACCCGTCAACGCGCTCCCCGTGCGGGGGTGGTACGACCTCGCCGACGCGCTCCGGGCCGCGGGCCGCGATCCCGAGGTCCGGTGCGTCGTCCTCGCCGCCGAGGGCCGGGGCTTCAACGCCGGCGTCGACATCAAGGAGATGCAGCGCGACACCGGCCACGCCTCCCTCATCGGCGCCAACCGGGGCTGCTACGAGGCCTTCGCCGCCGTGTACGAATGCGAGGTGCCGGTCGTCGCTGCCGTGCACGGCCACTGCCTGGGCGGCGGCATCGGTCTCGTCGCCAACTCCGATGCGATCGTGGCCTGCGACGACGCGACCTTCGGCCTGCCGGAGCTGGACCGGGGTGCCCTCGGCGCCGCCACCCACCTGGCCCGCCTGGTCCCCCAGCACCTGATGCGCACCCTCTACTACACCTCGCGCACCGCGACCGCCGCCGAACTGCACGCGCACGGCTCGGTCTGGCGGGTCGTCCCACGCGGGGAACTGCGTACCGCCGCCCTGGAGCTGGCCGCCGAGATCGCCAAGAAGGACGGCTACCTGCTGCGGCTGGCCAAGGCCGCCATCAACGGCATCGACCCCGTCGACGTACGCCGCAGCTACCGCTTCGAGCAGGGCTTCACCTTCGAGGCCAACCTCAGCGGTGTCGCCGACCGCGTCCGCGACACCTTCGGGAAGGAACAGCGCCCATGAGCGACAGGACGGACAGGACGGACAGGACCGACAAGACGCTGACCCCGGAAGAGGTCGTCGGGCGGCTGCGCAGCGGAATGACCCTCGGCATCGGCGGCTGGGGATCCCGGCGCAAGCCCATGGCACTGGTGCGAGCGCTGCTCCGTTCCGAGATCACCGATCTCACCGTGATCTCCTACGGGGGCCCCGACGTGGGCCTGCTGGCCGCCGCGGGCCGCATCAGCAGGCTGGTCGCCCCCTTCGCCACCCTCGACTCGATCCCGCTGGAGCCCCACTTCCGGGCCGCCCGCGAGCGCGCCGCCTTCACCCTCACCGAGCTCGACGAGGCCATGTTCATGTGGGGCCTGCACGCCGCCGCCAACCGGCTCCCCTTCCTCCCCGTCCGGGCGGGTCTGGGCTCCGACGTGATGCGGGTCAACCCGGAGCTGCGGACCGTCACCTCCCCCTACGCCGACGGCGAGGAGCTCGTCGCCGTCCCCGCCCTGCGCATGGACGCCGCGCTGGTCCACATGAACCGCGCCGACCGCCTCGGCAACGCCCAGTACCTGGGCCCGGACCCGTACTTCGACGACCTGTTCTGCGAGGCCGCCGACGCCGCGTACGTCTCCTGCGAGCAGCTCGTGGAAACCGCCGAGCTCGCCAAGGCCGGTCCCCCGCAGTCCCTGCTCGTCAGCCGCCACTGCGTCACCGGGGTGGCCGAGACCCCGAACGGCGCGCACTTCACCTCCTGCGTTCCGGACTACGAGCGCGACGAGGCCTTCCAGAAGCTCTACGCGGCCACCCCCTGGCCCGAGTTCGCCGCCCGGTTCCTCTCCGGCTCGAGCGAGCACGACTACCAGTCCGCCGTCCGGACCTGGCACGAGGAGCAGCAGTGACCACCGCAGACGTCACCCGCGCCCCCCTTCTCCCGCCCACCCGTGCCGAGTACTGCGTGATCGCCTGCGCCGAGGCCTGGCGCGACAACGGCGAGGTGCTCGCCAGCCCGATGGGCCTGATCCCCTCCTTCGGGGCCAGGCTCGCGAAGCGGACCTTCGCCCCCGACCTGCTCCTGACCGACGGCGAAGCGATGCTCGTCGGCCTCGACGGCACGGTCGAGGGCTGGCTCCCGTACCGGCGCCACCTGACCATGGTCACCGGGGGCAGGCGGCACGTGATGATGGGCGCCAGCCAGATCGACCGGTTCGGCAACCAGAACATCTCCTGCATCGGCGACTGGGCGCGGCCGGCCCGCCAGCTCCTGGGCGTGCGCGGGGCTCCCGTCAACACCCTGAACAATCCGGTGAGTTACTGGATCCCCAAGCACTCCGCCCGGGTGTTCGTGGAGCGCGTCGACATGGTCAGCGGTGTCGGGTACGACCGCGCGGAGGCGGCCGGGGTGACCCGCTACCACCGCCTCCCCCGGGTGGTCAGCGATCTCGGCGTCTTCGACTTCACCGGCCCCGGCCGCTCGATGCGCCTGGCCTCCCTCCACCCGGGGGTCGACGCCGGGCAGGTCCGGGCGGCCACGGGCTTCGAGCTCGCGATCGCGGACGAGGTCCCGTACACGCGGGAGCCGACCGCCGGGGAGCTGCGGCTGATCCGCCAGGTCATCGATCCCCAGGGCCTGCGCGACCGCGAAGTGCGGGGCTGATCCGGTGCGGACGGCATTCACCGAGCTGGTCGGGGTCGAGCACCCGATCGTGCAGACGGGCATGGGCTGGGTCGCGGGACCGCGCCTGGTGTCGGGCGCGGCGGCCGCCGGGGCCCTCGGCATCCTGGCCTCGGCGACGATGACCCTGGACGAGCTGCGGTCGGCGGTCCGCGAGGTCAGGTCCCGCATCCCGGACGGGACCCCCTTCGGGGTCAACCTGCGCGCGGACGCCGGCGACGCGGCCGAACGCGCCCAGCTGATCATCGACGAGGGGGTCAGGGTCGCCTCCTTCGCGCTCGCGCCCTCCCGGGAGCTGATCGCGCGGCTCAAGGACGCGGGCGTGGTCGTCGTTCCGAGCGTCGGCGCCCGCCGGCACGCCGAGAAGGTGGCCGCGTGGGGCGCGGACGCGGTGATCGTGCAGGGCGGTGAGGGCGGCGGGCACACCGGGGACGTGGCGACGACGGTGCTGTTGCCCCAGATCGTCGACGCCGTGGACATCCCGGTGATCGCGGCGGGCGGTTTCAGCGACGGCCGCGGGCTGGTCGCGGCGCTGTCCTACGGGGCCGCGGGCATCGCCATGGGCACCCGCTTCCTGCTGACCTCGGACTCCACCGTCCCGGACGCCGTGAAGGCCGAGTACCTGAGGGCCACCGTCAAGGACGTCACCGTGACCACGGCCGTCGACGGTCTGCCGCACCGGATGCTGCGCACCGGGCTGGTCGATTCCCTGGAGCGGGCCGGCCGCGCCCGGGCGCTGGTCAGGGCGGTGCGGCACGCGGCGGGCTTCCGCAGGATCTCTGGTCTGAGCTGGCCGCAGATGGTGCGCGACGGCCTCGCGATGAAACACGGCAAGGACCTGTCCTGGAGCCAGGTGCTGCTCGCCGCGAACACTCCGATGCTCCTCAAGGCGTCCATGGTCGAGGGCCGCACGGACCTCGGTGTCATGGCATCCGGCCAGGTCGCGGGGGTGATCGACGATCTCCCGTCCTGTGCGGAGCTCGTCTCGCGCGTCATGGCCGAAGCACAGCAGGTACTCGCGTCACTGCACTCGCTCCGCACCCTGCCACCACCAGGGTGATCCCCCTTCTCCGTCACGGGAGTCGCAGCCATGAGCCGTGCCCGAGCCCGCCTGGCGACCGCGGTCCTCGCCTCCGCCCTCGCCGTCGGGACCTTGCCCGCATCCGCGTACGCGGATGCGGCGCCCGGCGCCGGGGTCGGTGCCCGCCGCCACCACCTCCAGGCGGAAACGATCCGTCAGATCCCCCTCAAGGGCGCCGTCAACGTCCGCGACCTCGGCGGCTACCGCACGTACACGGGCGGCCAGGTCCGCCAGGGGCTGGTCTACCGCTCCGACGCACTGAGCAAGCTGACCGACGCCGACGTCACCACCGTCTCCGGTCTCGGCCTCACGAAGGTCGTCGATTTCCGCATCCCGATGGAGCTCCGGTACGACGGCGCCGACAGGCTGCCCGTGGGGCTCGCCGCCACCTCCCGCCCGGTCAGCGACCTCGGCCTGTTCGGGACCCTCGTCGGCGCGATCGCCAGCGGTGACCCCGTCCGGCAGGAGCCGATGCTCGGCGGCGGCCGCGCCGAGGCCTACATGCGCGACATCTACCGCACGTTCGTGACCAGCCCCGAGAACCGGGCGCAGTTCGCGGCGACCGTACGGGAGATCGCGGACGGCGGGCAGGGCCCGCTGCTGTACCACTGCACGTCCGGCAAGGACCGCACCGGCTGGATGAGCTACGTACTGCTGCGGGCGCTGGCCGTCCCCGAGGACGCCGCCGGACGCGACTACCTGGCGTCGAACACGTTCCGCGCCGCCTACGACGCCCAGGTGCGGGCCGGCCTGAAGCAGTCCGGGCGGATGCAGAACCCCGACCTGCTGATCCCGCTCCAAGAGGTCCGACAGGACTACCTGGACTCCGCGACGGCGCAGCTGGAGGCCGACTACGGAAGCTTCTACGGCTATCTGACGGACGGCCTCGGCCTGGACCTGCGGACGCTGGCGAAGCTCCAGAACAAGATGGTCCGCTGATGGTCCGCTAGTGGTCCGCTGATGGTCCGCTGTTGGTCCGTCGGCGGACAGCACGACACCGGGCGGCGCCCAGAAGGCACCGCCCGGCGTCGTCGTACGTCCGTATCCGTCCGTGCGGGGGTCAGACCGCCCGGCGGCGGCCCTGGCCACCGGAGCCGACCCGGCTGCGCGCGGAAGCCGCGGCCGCACCACCGGAGGCGCCGCCCCCGGTACGCCGGCCCTGGCCGGCCGAAGCGCCGCCGGCGCCGCCGCCCTGGCCGCGACGGGACTGGCCCGACCCGGAGGCCGCGGGGGCCTGCCCGGACGCGCCGCCACCGGAGCGGCGGCCACGGCCGCCGGCTGCCGGAGCGCCGCCCGTGGCGGAGCCGGTACGGGGGCCACCGGACCGGCGGCGCGCACCGGAGCCGGAACCGGAACCGGAGCGCGGCTTCGGCGCGGTCGGCTGCGGCACGTCGAGGACCACGGGGATGCCCGAGGGCTCCTTGGCGCCGGTCAGCCGGGCCAGCTCCTCGTCGGAGGACTTGATCTGCGCGGTGCGCGGGGAGATCCCGGCGTCCGACATCAGGCGGGTCATGTCGCGCTTCTGGTCGGGCAGCACCAGGGTGACCACGCTGCCGGACTCGCCGGCGCGGGCGGTACGGCCGCCGCGGTGCAGGTAGTCCTTGTGGTCGGTGGGCGGGTCCACGTTGACGACGAGGTCGAGGTCGTCGATGTGGATGCCGCGCGCCGCGACGTTCGTCGCGACCAGCGCGGTGACCTCGCCCGTCTTGAACCAGTCGAGGGTCCGGTTGCGCTGCGGCTGCGAGCGGCCGCCGTGCAGGCCGGAGGCGCGGACGCCGTCCGCCAGGAGCTTCTTGACCATGCGGTCCACGGCACGCTTGGTGTCCACGAACATGATCACCCGGCCGTCGCGAGCGGCTATGCGCGTCGCCACGGCCTTCTTGTCGGTCTCGTCCATGACGTACAGGACGTGGTGCTCCATCGTCGTGACGGCGCCGGCCGACGGGTCGACGGAGTGGCCGACGGGGTCGCTCAGGAACATCTTGACGAGCTTGTCGATGTTCTTGTCCAGCGTCGCCGAGAAGAGCATGGTCTGGCCGTCGGCCGCGACCTGCTTGAGCAGGGCGGTGACCTGCGGCATGAAGCCCATGTCGGTCATCTGGTCGGCTTCGTCGAGGACGGTGATCGCGACCTGCGAGAGGTCGGCGTCACCGCGGTCGATGAGGTCCTTCAGGCGGCCGGGGGTGGCGACGAGGATCTCGGCGCCGCGGCGCAGGGCGCCGGACTGCCGGTTGATCGACATGCCGCCGACGACGGTGGTGATGCGCAGGTTGACGGCCGTGGCGTACGGGGCCAGGGCGTCGGTCACCTGCTGCGCGAGCTCGCGGGTCGGTACGAGGACCATCGCGAGCGGCTGCTTCGGCTGCGCGCGGCGGCCGGCGGTGCGGGACAGCAGCGCGAGGCCGAAGGCCAGCGTCTTGCCGGAGCCGGTGCGGCCGCGGCCGAGCAGGTCACGGCCGGCGAGGGAGTTCGGCAGCGTCGCGGCCTGGATCGGGAACGGCTCGGTCACGCCCTGGGCGGCGAGGGTCTTCAGCAGCGCCTCGGGCATGTCCATGTCCTCGAACGCGGCGACCGGCGGCAGCGCCGGGGCGATCGGCTCGGGCATGGTGAATTCTTGGGGCCTGGCAACGGGCGCGGACTTCTGCCGTCCCGCGCCAGCCTTCGGACGTCCCTGAGCCGCACCTCGACCCCGGGTGGGGCGGCGGCTGGGTCGTGCGGAGCTGGAGCTGGTCATGCGAGAAAGCCCTCCTGAAACCGGCAGGTAAAACAAAGGTCGAAACAGCAGACAAGCCGGGGCCCGCACCTCACGGCGCGGACCCCGGCAAGCTGAAATACTTAGTTGGCGGGGAGGATGTTCTCCGCCTGGGGGCCCTTCTGGCCCTGGGTGACGTCGAAGGACACGCGCTGGCCCTCCTGGAGCTCACGGAAGCCCTGGGTGGCGATGTTCGAGTAGTGGGCGAAGACGTCCGGGCCGCCACCGTCCTGCTCGATGAAGCCGAAGCCCTTTTCCGAGTTGAACCACTTCACGGTGCCAAGTGCCATTTTGAATCTCCTGAATAGGCGGCAAAGGGCCCCATCCGGAGATTCCGGCAAAACAATAAAAGCGCCTGAGGAACATTCCCGTCAGGCGCACATAAAGTTCATGGGTACCACAACTGCAACGAGCTCTAAGCTAGCACACCTCTCCCGGTGGGTGGCGCCACGAGGGTGTGACCTGCGTCCTTCGCGGTACCGGCGCGCGCTGCGCCGACCGCCGGAAACGGCGGGCGCACCCCCTGGCGGTTGCGGCCCCTGCCTGATTTGATCTTCGGATGGCAGCGATCAGAGAGCCCTGGGGGCTCAGTGTGCTCGGCGCGGGCAGCGTGTCCGCCGAACCCCGGCTCGCCCACGTGGACCTGGCGGTCGATCTCCTCGCCCCGACCCCGAAGGAGGCCTTCGCCGGGGCGGGCGCGGCGGTGGCCCGGCTGCGGGACGTCCTGCGGGAGCACGGCGTACCGGACTCCGACGTGTCCGGCTCCCGGCTCCAGCTGACGTCGCAGCACACGGGCTACGGCGCGGAGCGGACCTTCCTCGGCTACGGCTGCGTGGCCACGTACACGGTGCGGACGGCCGCGCTCGACCGGCTGGAGCTGCTGATCGACGACGCGGTCACGGCGGGTGCGAACCGCGTCGACGCCGTGCGGTTCGAGGTCGAGGACAAGCCCGCGATGCGTGACGAGGCGCGGCGCCGGGCGGTGGCGGCGGCCCGGCGCAAGGCCGAGGTCTACGCCGAGGCGTGCGGGGTGCGGCTGGGACCGGTGATCCACATCCAGGACGTGGACCCGGAGTCGCGCGTCGGCCACGGCCACAGCCGCGGCGCGGGCGGGGACCGCGACCTCGACGGCGCCCTCTCCCCCGGCTCGGTCCGCGTCGACGCCGCCGTCCTCCTCGGCTTCTCGCTGCTCCCCTGACCGCGGCGGCGCGGCGGCCGGACCGGAAACGGCCTGGAGGCGCGCAGCGGCGCCGGCCGTCGCCCGGGCCCGGCCGCCTGCCTCGCGCACCGCTCTGCCCCGGGCCGGCCGACCGGGGGCCGCACCACCGGTCACAGCCGCTCGATGATCGCCACATTGGCCTGGCCGCCGCCCTCGCACATCGTCTGGAGGCCGAAGCGGCCGCCCGTGCGCTCCAGTTCGTGCAGCAGCGTCGTCATCAGCTTCACGCCGGTCGCGCCCAGCGGGTGGCCGAGCGCGATCGCGCCGCCGTTGACGTTGACCCGCTCGGGGTCCGCTCCCGTCTCCTTCAGCCAGGCCAGCACCACCGGGGCGAACGCCTCGTTGATCTCCACCAGGTCGATGTCGGCCAGTGTCATGCCCGCCTTCTTCAGCGCGTACGCCGTGGCCGGGATCGGCGCCGACAGCATGCGGATCGGGTCCTCGCCCCGGACCGACAGGTGGTGGATGCGGGCGCGGGGCCGCAGGCCGTGTTCGCGTACCGCCCGCCCGGAGGCGATCAGCATCGCCGCGGCGCCGTCCGAGACCTGGGAGGAGACCGCCGCCGTGATGGTGCCGCCCTCCACGACCGGCTTCAGGCCGGCCATCTTCTCCAGCGACGTGTCCCTGCGGGGGCCCTCGTCCACCGTCACGTCCCCGTACGCCACCGTCTCCCGCGCGAAGCGTCCCTCGTCGATCGCGCGCAGCGCCCGCTGATGGGACCGGAGCGCGAACTCCTCCATGTCCCGGCGCGAGATGCCCCACTTCTCGGCGATCAGCTGCGCGCCGTGGAACTGGTTCACGGGCGCGTCGCCGTACCGGGCCCGCCAGCCGGCGCTCCCCGCGTACGGGCCCTCGGTGAGGCCGAGCGGCTCCGCCGCCTGCCGTGAGGCGAAGGCGATCGGGATCATCGACATGTTCTGGGTGCCGCCGGCGACCACCAGGTCCTGGGTGCCGGAGAGGACTCCCTGCGCCGCGAAGTGCACCGCCTGCTGCGAGGACCCGCACTGGCGGTCGACGGTGACCCCGGGCACCTCCTCGGGCAGGCCGGCCGCGAGCCACGCCGTCCGCGCGATGTCCCCCGCCTGCGGCCCCACCGTGTCGAGGCAGCCGAACACCACGTCCTCCACGGCGGCCGGGTCCACCCCGGAGCGCTCCACGAGCGCCGCCAGGACGTGCGCGCCGAGGTCCGCCGGGTGGACCTCGGCCAGCCCTCCCTTGCGCCGCCCGACGGGCGTGCGGACCGCTTCGACTATGTATGCCTCGGGCATCGGAACTCCTCGGGTCGGGGTCAGGTGCGTACGGCGATCCCGTCCAGCACCATCGACAGGTACTGGCGGGCGATCTCCTCGGGGCTGTGCTGGCCGCCCGGCCGGTACCAGGACGCCGCCACCCACACCGTGTCGCGCACGAAGCGGTAGGTGAGGCGGACGTCGAGGTCGGCGCGGAAGACCCGGGCGGCGACCCCCCGCTCCAGCGTCCCGAGCCAGGCCTTCTCGAACTTCACCTGCGAGTCGGAGAGGTAGTGGAAGCGGGGCTGCGCGGAGAGGGTGCGGGATTCCTTCTGGTAGATCGCGACGGCGGCGCGGTGCCGGTCGATCTCCCGGAACGATTCGGTGACGAGGGCCTCGATGGTCTCCCTGGGGCCGAGACCGGCGGCGAGGACGGTGTCGTAGCCCTCCCACAGTTCGGTGAGGAAGGCGGAGAGGATCTCGTCGAGCATCGATTCCTTGGAATCGAAGTGGTAGTAGAGGCTGCCGGCGAGCATTCCGGCGGCGTCGGCGATCTTGCGGACGGTCGTGGCGTTGTAGCCCTGCGCGGCGAAGACCTCGGCGGCGGTGTCGAGGAGTTCTCGACGCCGCTCGGGCGAGGCCGTCACCTGCGGCTTCTTCTTGGCTGTCGGCTTGTTGGCTGGCACGCGTCCATTCTGGGCCTACGGGTGCTGGCTGCTGACCGACACCGTCTCGCCGGTCATGTACGACGAGTAGCCGCTGGCCAGGAAGACGATGACGTTGGCGACCTCCCAGGGCTCGGCGTACCGGCCGAAGGCCTCGCGGGCGGTGAGCTCGGTGAGCAGGGCCTCGCTCGTGACCTTCACCAGGTGCGGGTGCATGGCCAGGCTCGGCGCGACCGCGTTGACCCGTACGCCGAACCCGGCGGCCTCCAGCGCCGCGCAGCGGGTCAGCGCCATCACCCCGGCCTTGGCGGCGGCGTAGTGGGCCTGGCCGGTCTGCGCGCGCCAGCCGACGACGGAGGCGTTGTTGACGACGACTCCGCCGGTGCCGGACGCCTTGAGTGAGCGCAGGGCGGCACGGGTGCAGCGGAAGGTGCCGTTCAGGGTGACGTCGAGGACGCGGGACCACTGTTCGTCGGTCATGTCGACGAGGTCGCGGGTGCCGCCGAGGCCGGCGTTGTTGACGACGATGTCGAGGCCGCCGTGGGTCTGCTCGGCGAGCGCGAAGAGGGCCCGTACCTGGTCCTCGTCGGTGACGTCGCAGGGCAGCGAGGCGACGCGGCCGGCCCCGAACTCGGCGGCGAGCGCCTTCTCGGTCTCCTCCAGGCGGCGGGCGTGGGCGTCGCCGATGACGATGCGGGCGCCCTCCTCCAGGAAGCGGCGGGCGGTGGCGCCGCCGATCCCGGCGCCGGCGGCGGCGGTGATGACGGCGGTGCGGTCCTCCAGCAGGTGGTGACCGGCGGTGTACCGGGGCTCGTTCATGCGAACTCCTCGACGCTGCTCATGGCCGTACGTTAACCTACCAAACACTTGTTAGGGAATGTCGCGGAGGGGGCGAGCACCTGATGGACCTGACCCAGACGGCGGAGGTGGAGGCCTTCCGGGCCGAGGCCCGGGCCTGGCTGGCCGCCCACGTGCCCGCCGGCCCCCTGCCCTCCCTGGAGACCGGGGAGGGCTTCGCCGCCCACCGGGAGTGGGAGGCGCTCCTGCACGCGGACCGCTGGTCGGTGGTGTCCTGGCCGAAGGAGTACGGGGGCCGGGGCGTGGACATCGTGAAGTGGCTGGTGTTCGAGGAGGAGTACTGGGCGGCGGGCGCGCCCGGCCGGGTCTCGCAGAACGGCATCAGCCTCCTCGCCCCCACCCTCTTCGACCACGGGACGCCCGGGCAGCGGGCGCGGGTGCTGCCCTCCATGGCGAGCGGCGAGGTGATCTGGGCCCAGGCCTGGTCGGAGCCGGAATCGGGTTCCGACCTGGCCTCGCTGACGTCACGGGCGGTGCGCACCGAGGGCGGCTGGCTGCTGTCCGGGCAGAAGACCTGGTCCTCGCGCGCCGCGTTCGCGGACCGCGCCTTCGGCATCTTCCGGACGGACCCGGACGCGCCGAAACCGCACCAGGGGCTCACGTACCTGATGTTCGACCTGCGCGCGCGGGGGGTGACGGTGCGCCCCATCGGCCGCCTGGACGGCAAGCCGGCCTTCGCGGAACTCTTCCTGGACCGGGTCTTCGTACCGGACGAGGACGTGATCGGGGAGCCCGGGCAGGGCTGGCGGATCGCGATGTCCACCACCGGCAGCGAGCGGGGGCTGACGCTGCGCTCCCCCGGACGGTTCCTGGCCGCCGCGGACCGGCTCGTCGCCCTGTGGCGGGCGCAGGGCGATCCGGCCGACACCGCGCTGCGGGACCGGGTGGCGGACGCGGTGGTCGGGGCGCGCGCCTACGAGCTGTTCACCTGGGCGGGCGCCTCCCGCTTCGCGGCGGGCGGGAGCGTCGGCGCCGAGTCCAGCCTGAACAAGGTGTTCTGGTCCGAGTACGACATCGCCCTGCACGAGACGGCCCTGGACCTGCTGGGTCCGGACGCGGAGCTCGCCGGGGGCGAGTGGGCCGAGCCCTGGGTCTTCTCGCTCGCGGGGCCCATCTACGCGGGGACCAACGAGATCCAGCGCGACATCATCGCCGAGCGGCTGCTCGGCCTTCCGAAGGGCCGCCGCTGATGCGCTTCCTGCCGACCGACGAGCAGTCGGACTTCGCCCGTACGCTGCGCTCCCTGCTGGGCTCGGCGGACGTCCCGGCGGCGGTACGGGCCTGGGCGGGCGGCGGGCACGGGCCGGGGCGGGCGCTGTGGGCGCGGCTCGCCGCCACGGGCCTGTTCGCGCTGGCCGTGCCGGAGTCGTGCGGCGACGCCGGAGGCCTGGGGCCGCTTCCGCTGGAGCTGGCCCTCGGATTCGTGGAGCTGGGCCGGGCCGGGGTGCCGGGGCCGGCGGTGGAGACGGCGGCCGTGTCGGTGCTCCTGTCCGAACTGGGTGACGAGGGGCCGGCGAAACGCTTCCTCGCGGGGCTGGTCACGGGCGAGGCCTCGGCCACGCTGACGCTGCCGGGCGGCGGTCCGTACGCCCTGGACGCGGACGCGGCCACGTACTGCTTCACCGTCTCGGCCTCGGGCGAACTGCGCCTGGCGGACGCGGCTCCGGGCCCACCGCTGGCCTCCCTGGACCCTGCCCGCAGGCTGTCGGTCCCGTCGGGGGGCGGGGAGGTGCTCGCGGCGGGCCCGGCCGTCGCGGCGGCGGCGGAGGCGGCGGGGCGCTGGGCCCGGCTGCTGACGGCTGCCCAGTGCCTGGGCGTCGGCGAGGCCCTGCTGGAGCGGACGGTGGAGTACGCGAAGCAGCGCACGCAGTTCGGGGCGCCGATCGGGTCCTTCCAGGCCGTCAAACACCGCCTGGCGGACACCCTGCTGGGTCTGGAGTTCGCCCGGCCCCTGCTGTGGGCGGCGGCGCTGACCCTGGCGCCGGGCGACGTGGCGGCGGCGAAGCTCGCCGCGGGCGAGGCCTCGTACGCCGCGGCGCGGACGGCCCTGCAGCTGCACGGCGCGGTCGGCTACACGGAGGAGCTGGACCTGTCCCTGTGGCTGCGCAAGGCCCGCCCGCTGCGCGACGCGTGGGGCACTCCCGCGCAGTGCCGGGCGCAGGTGCTCCGGTCCCCGGTGCGGTGACGTCCGCTCCCGGGGGCCGTCTCAGAAGACGGCGACCCGGAGCGTGACGACGTAGGACTCCTCGACGACGCCGTCCGCGAAGAGGGGCGCCAGCCGTGCGCGCTCGGCGTCGACGAACGCGCGGGTGCCCTCCTCGCCGAGCAGCAGGAACGCGGAGTGGCTGGCGAGGTTGGCGAGGTGCGCCGCCAGCGGGACCCGCCGGGACCACCGGACCTCGCGGGTGGTGACGTCCAGCCCCGGCGCCTCCCGCGAGGGGAGTCCGCTCTGCCCGCTCACCCCGAAGAAGGCACGGAGCCGCTCGTCCTGCTCGGCGATCCAGGGGACCGACATGTCCGGGTCGTTCCACCAGAGCGCGAGCGCGCCGCCGGGGCGCAGGACGCGGCGGGCTTCGGGGACGGAGCGTTCGGGGTCGGTCCAGTGCCAGGCCTGGGCGTAGGTGATCAGGTCGAACGCCCCGTCGGCCAGCGGCAGTCGGTCGCCGTCCCCGCGCACGACCGGGATCCCGGGGTTCGCCCGCCGGAACTCGGCGGCCATCCCGTCCCCGGGCTCCACGGCGACGACCTCGGCCCCGCGGGCGTGCAGCAGGGCGGTGGCGATCCCGGTCCCCGCCCCTACGTCGGCCACCCTCGCCCCGGCGAGCGGCCGCCCGGCGAGTTCCTCGACGGCGTCGAAGAGCGCGGGCGGGTAGCCGGGGCGGTAGGCCTGGTAGAGCTCGGCGGCGGCGTCGAAGGACCGGGCGCGATTCGTCATGCCGTCATTGTTTTCGATCACGCCCTCCGGCACCAAGGTGAATACCTGCAGGGGAGAAGATGACCGGGATGACGCCGTGCGCAGCGTCGTCCATCACGTGGGGCGGAACTCCCGCACCACTTCGATGCGGCCGACGATGTGCGCGTTGAACTCGTCGAGTTCCTCCGCCGGGACCCACAGCTCCAGGATGGTCTCGCCGCCGGCCTGCTGGACGGGGTAGCGGGCCAGGAAGGCCGAGTCGACCTCGAAGCGGGTCACGAAGCCGGCCCCGTCGTGCTTGACGTTCCAGTCGCGGGCGATGCGGATCGCGTAGTCCTCGTTGAGGACCGGGTAGAAGATGGGCTGCTCGGGCAGGCGCGGCGGCCAGGCCCGCCAGTCGAGGGCGCGCACCAGGTCGAGCTCGACGGGGCCGGTGGGCCGCCAGAGGGCGGTCGTGGACATGCGGTGACCCTAGAGCCATGAGCAAGGCGTTGACCAGCGGTTTTCAGGTCGGGGAGCGGCGCAGCGAGAGCCGGCCGAGGGCGGCCGTCTGGAGCAGGAGCAGAGCCCCCGTGCCGACCGCGTGCCAGACCGGCGGGGCCGGGCGGGTACCCACGGCCCAGGCCGGGCCGTCGGGGTCCGCCGTCACCGTCAGGCGGGCGCCGACCGCGAGGTCCAGGGACACCGGGCCGGGCAGGTCGCGGCCCGCCGCCGTGCGCAGGCGCAGGGACGGGGAGCGGCCCTGGCCGTCCTCCACCATGGTGCGCGAGGTGACCACCGCCGCCTCCTCCCGGCCTCGGTCGTGGAGGGTGTGCCGGTCCCAGGCGATCCCGCCGAGCACCGCGACCCCGACCGCGACGAGCGCGACGGCGGTGCGGGCCACGAACTCCGCGTCCGTGCCGTGCGGTACGGCGGCGCCGGCGACGAAGACGGCCAGCAGGACCGGGATCCAGGGACCCTCGGGGCCCCGGAGCAGCCAGACGGCTCCGAACTCCACCGCCAGGAGAAGGCAGTTGCGGAGCAACGCCCCCGTCAGCCTCCGCGTCAGTTCAGTCATGGACACATCATGCCTGGGGTCCGGACGGGATCAGCGGGGGAAGGGGACCACCTCCCGGCGTCCTGCGGCCGGCCGTCCGCCCCGGCGGTACGCGGGGCGGGCCGTCCGCGGGCTCGACGGCATCGAGGAGGTCGGCAAGCGCCCTTGGGCACGCCGCGGGGCCTCCCGTAGTCTCGGCCCCATGACGGGCAGTGCGATCAACCTCCGCAAGGTCGAGGAAGCGGCTCCGGCGCTCGTGAGCCTCTACCGGAGCGCCGGGGTCTCCTTGCGCAAGTACGGCCTGGAGGGCGGGCGCGCCGCCGTCTACTTGGTGCTGGACTACTCCGGCTCGATGCGCCCGTACTACGAGGACGGCAGCGTGCAGGCCCTCGCGGACCGGGTGCTGGGCCTGTCCGCGCACCTGGACGACGACGGCCGGGTGCCGGTGGTCTTCTTCTCCACCGAGGTCGACGCGGTGGAGGAGATCACCCTCGCCGGGCACGCGGGGCGGGTCACCGAAATCGCCTCCCGCCTCGGCCACATGGGCAAGACGGCCTACCACGCGGCGATGGACGCGGTGATCGACCACTACCTGGACTCGGGCTCCGACAAGCCGGCCCTGGTGGTCTTCCAGACCGACGGCGGGCCGATCAACAAGCTCGCCGCGGAGAAGTACCTGTGCAAGGCGGCCCGTCTGCCGCTCTTCTGGCAGTTCGTCGGCTTCGGCAACACCCGCAGCACGCAGTTCGACTTCCTGCGCCGCCTGGACGCGCTGCCCGTCCCGTCCCGGCGCGTGGTGGACAACGCGGGCTACTTCCACGCGGGGCAGGATCCGCGCACGGTCCCCGACCCGGAGCTGTACGACCGCCTGGTCGGCGATTTCCCGGCGTGGCTGGCGGCGGCGCGCGGAGCGGGCATCGTGCGCGCCTGAGCGGCGGCCGTCGGACGCACGCGCTTTGATGGACGCATGACGACGAACAACTGGGCAGCGTTCGAGAAGGCGGAACCGGAGTTCGCGGCGGCCGTCCAGGCCCGCTTCGCGCAGCAGCCGCACCACGTCCTGGGCACGCTCCGCAAGGACGGCTCCCCGCGGCTGGCCGGCCTGAATGTCGACATCCGCGGCGGGGAGCTGTGGCTGGGCATGATGGCGGGGTCGATGAAGGCCCGGGACCTCCAGCGCGACCCGCGTTTCTCCCTGCACACCAACCCGGGCGCGGGCGAGGAGATGCCGGACGGGGACGTACGGATCTCCGGGCGCGCGGTGGAGCTGGTGGATCCGCCCGAGCTGCACCGGTACGCGGAGGAGACCGAGACCCCGCACCCCTTCCACCTCTTCCACGCCGACCTGACGGAGGTGGTCCGCATCGGCGTGGAGGGCGATGACCTGGTGGTGCGGTCGTGGACCCCGGCGCGCGGCCTGCGCACACTCCGCCGGGGCAACGACGACGAACCGGCGCGCGAGGACCCGGCGCCGGGCGCCGTTCCGGAGGGGCCTAGCTGAGCGGGAAGAGGGAGCCGGTCCCGATGGCGGAGGGGTCGACGTCCACCCAGTTGCGGTCGATGTTGACGGTGACGCCGCCGTAGGTCGCGTCGTGGTCGCCACGGAACTGGTGGGCGCGGCGCGGGCCGTACCACTGGGCGGTGCCCTTGGGCAGGCCCATGTCGGCGTCGGTGACGGAGGCCGCGCCGTTCCATCGGGCGACCCACAGTACGTCCGGCATGGCCTCGGGGGCCTGGTCGTGGTGGGCGCTCAGCGCCTGGGCGCCGGAGCTCGCCGATACGTAGGCGGCCGAGCGGTAGCCGAGCTCGTGCAGCCGGACCGTCCAGGCGGTCAGGTAGGCGACGACGGGGGCGTCCCAGGTGTCGCGGTCGGTGTAGTTCTCCAGGTCGTTGTAGAGCACCGTGCCCGCTGCCAGGCCCAGCGCTCCGGCCGCGGCCGCGGCCCCTTCGGCGGCGGTCCGGCCCTGCTCGTCGGCCTCGGAGGGATCGGTGGACAGGCCGGTGCTGGAACTGTTCCAGGGCTGGCGGCCCACCCAGATCGGCATGAGGTGCCAGCCCGCCTCCGCCTGTCGGCGCACCCAGTCGGCCGTGAGCTGCGGCTGGGCGCAGGCGCGGGCGCGGCCGCCGATGTAGATGCCGACCGCGCCGAAGGGGGAACCGGCCCGCCAGGCGTCCATGGTCCTCTGGGCCGGGGCGGTGCAGGCGTCGAAGCCCTCGCCGGTGAAGGGCTCCTGGGCGCTGCGTGTCGCCGCGCCGCCTGTGGCCACCGCGGGGACGGCGTGGTGCGCGGGGGCGGCGTGGTGCGCGGGGGCGGCGGACGCGCCGGCCGGCAGGGCGCGGGCACGCGCCAGGACCCTGCGTACGGCGTCGGGCGCTTCCCCGTAGGAGACGGTGGCCATCACCCCGGGCCGGAGCAGGGCGTACCGCAGTTCGTTGCTGTCGGTGCGGGCCGTGGACTCGGGCAGGCCGTCGGCGGAGTCCACGGCGACGGTGGGGATGTCGGCGCGCGGCGGGGCCGTGTCGAGGGGTTCGAGGTGCAGGGTGTCGGCGCGGCTGACGACGGCCCGGCCGGTGCACTCGGCCTGGGTGCCGGCGTGGCCGAGGTACAGGGTGGGCAGGTCGAGGCGCAGGCAGGCGCCGGGCTCGCGGTCGAGGTCGACGACCCGCCAGTCGGCGGGGACGGCCAGGCGCAGCCCGTGGTAGTCGACGGTCCGTGCGTCGGCCGCGGCGGTGGCGGCCGGCAGGGCGGGGATCAGCAGGGCGGCGCCGAGGAGGCCGCTGAGCAGCGTTCGGGTGGGGGCCATGATCCGGATAGTTACCAGACGGCGGCCGCCGCGACTGGGCGCCCTTTCCCTGCGGATAGCCCGTCCGGCCCAAGCGGTCCGCGAACGCGCGGCTGCCGGGGCTCACACGGCGCCCTGCGGCGCGCATCACCCGCACGAGCGAATCGGGCCCGGCACCGTCGCGGGGGTCGACGCCGGCGGAGTCGGCGGGGCGGCCGAAGCCGGTCGCGCCGGTTGGTACGACCGCATGACGCCACAGCGCCCGCCATCCCTGGTCGGGGACATGGCGGGCGCTGTGCCGGGAGTTCCGCACACCGTTGTACGGACCGTATGAGGGGTCTCCCCGGAGGGAGGGGCGACGGGGTTACACCGTCAGCGAGCGGTCCGTCGGCTTGACCGGGTACGGCAGGGCGCTCGCGCCCGTCAGGAAGCGGTCCACGCCGCGGGCGGCCGAGCGGCCTTCCGCGATGGCCCAGACGATGAGCGACTGGCCGCGGCCCGCGTCGCCGGCGACGAAGACGCCGTCCACGTTGGTCGCGTACGAGGCGTCGCGCTCGATGTTGCCGCGCGCGTCCAGCGCGAGGCCGAACTGCTGGACCAGACCGTTGGCCTGGTCCGTGCCCGTGAAGCCCATCGCCAGGGTGACCAGCTGCGCGGGGAGGACGCGCTCGGTGCCGGGCTTCTGGACGAGCTTGCCGTCGGCGAACTCCACCTCGACGAGGTGCAGCGCCTTGACGTTGCCGTCCTCGTCGCCCTCGAAGTGGGTGGTGGAGACGGAGTAGACCCGCTCGCCGCCCTCCTCGTGCGCCGAGGTGACCTTGTACAGCATGGGGAACGTCGGCCACGGCTGGTTGGCGTTACGGTCCTCGCCGGGCTTCGGCATGATCTCCAGCTGCGTGACCGAGGCCGCGCCCTGCCGGTGGGCGGTGCCGACGCAGTCCGCGCCGGTGTCGCCGCCGCCGATGACGACCACGTGCTTGCCCTCGGCCGTGATGGGGGGCGCCATGAAGTCGCCCTCCTGGACCTTGTTCGAGAGCGGCAGGTACTCCATCGCGAAGTGGATGCCGTTCAGCTCGCGCCCCGGGACCGGCAGGTCGCGGGAGACCGTGGCGCCGGCCGCGACGACGACCGCGTCGAACCGCTTGCGCAGGTCGGTGGCCGTGATGTCGCGGCCGACCTCGACGCCGGTGCGGAACTTGGTGCCCTCCGCGCGCATCTGCTCGATGCGGCGGTTGATGTGCACCTTCTCCATCTTGAACTCGGGGATGCCGTAGCGCAGCAGGCCGCCGACACGGTCGGCACGCTCGTACACCACGACGGTGTGCCCGGCCCGGGTCAGCTGCTGGGCCGCGGCGAGACCCGCCGGGCCGGAGCCGATCACGGCGGCCGTCTTGCCCGAGAGGCGCTCCGGCGGCTGCGGGGTGACGTTGCCGTTGTCCCACGCCTTGTCGATGATCGAGACTTCGACGTTCTTGATCGTCACGGCCGGCTGGTTGATGCCGAGCACGCAGGCGGACTCGCAGGGCGCGGGGCACAGCCGCCCGGTGAACTCCGGGAAGTTGTTCGTGGCGTGGAGACGCTCGGACGCGGCGCCCCAGTCCTCGCGGTAGGCGTAGTCGTTCCACTCCGGGATCAGGTTCCCGAGCGGGCACCCGTTGTGACAGAACGGGATGCCGCAGTCCATGCAGCGGCCGGCCTGCTTGCTGATGATCGGGAGCAGCGAGCCCGGGACGTAGACCTCGTTCCAGTCCTTCAGCCGGTCGGCCACGGGACGGGTGCAGGCGGTCTCGCGCGGGGTGGTGAGGAAGCCCTTCGGGTCAGCCATTGGTCGCCGCCTCCATCATCTTCTCGGTGGTCTCGGACTCCGAGAGTCCGGCCAGCTCAGCGGCGTCCTTGGCGGCGAGCACTGCCTTGTACGTGGTCGGGATGATCTTGCTGAAGCGGTCCGCCGCGACGGACCAGTCAGCCAGGAGCTTGGCGGCCACGGTCGAGCCGGTCTCCTCCTCGTGGCGGCGCACCACATCGTGCAGCCACTGCTTGTCCGTGTCGGACAGGGCGGTCTCGACGGCGCCGGCGTTGCCGGCGTTGACGTTGTCGACGTCGAGGTCGATGACGTACGCGACGCCGCCCGACATGCCGGCCGCGAAGTTGCGGCCCGTCTCGCCGAGGACGACCGCGTGACCGCCGGTCATGTACTCGCAGCCGTGGTCGCCCACGCCTTCCGAGACGACCAGGGCGCCGGAGTTGCGGACGCAGAAGCGCTCGCCGGTGCGGCCGCGCAGGAACATCTCGCCGCCGGTGGCTCCGTAGCCGATGGTGTTGCCGGCGATGGTCGAGTACTCGGCCAGGTGGTCGGCGGCGCGGTCCGGACGGACCACGATCCGGCCACCGGACAAGCCCTTGCCGACGTAGTCGTTGGCGTCGCCCTCCAGGCGGAGGGTGATGCCCTTCGGCACGAAGGCGCCGAAGGACTGGCCGGCGCTGCCGGTGAAGGTCAGGTCGATGGTGTTGTCGGGCAGGCCCGCGCCACCGAACTTCTTGGTGACCTGGTGGCCGAGCATGGTGCCGACGGTCCGGTTGATGTTGCGGATCGCGATCTGGGCGCGGACCGGCTGGGCGCTCTCGGCGGAGTCGGCGTTCAGCGCGTCGGCCGCGAGCTCGATCAGCTCGTTGTCGAGGGCCTTCTCCAGTCCGTGGTCCTGCTCGATCAGGGCGTGGCGGACCGCGCCCTCGGGCAGCTCGGGCACGTAGAAGAGCGGCTCCAGGTCGAGGCCCTGCGCCTTCCAGTGCGTGACGGCCTTGCTGGTGTCGAGCAGCTCGGCGTGGCCGACGGCCTCCTCGATGGAGCGGAAGCCCAGCTCGGCGAGGAGTTCGCGCACCTCCTCCGCGATGAACTCGAAGAAGTTGACGACGAACTCGGGCTTGCCGGAGAACCGCTCGCGCAGCACCGGGTTCTGCGTGGCGATGCCGACCGGGCAGGTGTCGAGGTGGCAGACGCGCATCATGACGCAGCCGGAGACGACGAGCGGCGCGGTCGCGAAACCGAACTCCTCGGCGCCGAGCAGTGCGGCGATGACCACGTCGCGGCCGGTCTTGAGCTGGCCGTCCGTCTGGACCACGATGCGGTCGCGCAGCCCGTTGAGCAGCAGGGTCTGCTGGGTCTCGGCGAGGCCGAGCTCCCAGGGACCGCCCGCGTGCTTCAGCGAGGTGAGCGGGGAGGCGCCCGTACCGCCGTCGTGGCCGGAGATGAGGACGACGTCCGCGTGCGCCTTGGAGACACCCGCGGCGACCGTACCCACGCCGACCTCGGACACGAGCTTCACGTGGATGCGCGCGGCCGGGTTGGCGTTCTTGAGGTCGTGGATCAGCTGGGCCAGGTCCTCGATGGAGTAGATGTCGTGGTGCGGCGGCGGGGAGATCAGGCCTACGCCCGGGGTGGAGTGCCGGGTCTTGGCGACCCACGGGTAGACCTTGTGGCCGGGCAGCTGGCCGCCCTCGCCGGGCTTGGCGCCCTGCGCCATCTTGATCTGGATGTCGTCCGCGTTGACCAGGTACTCGCTCGTCACGCCGAAGCGGCCGGAGGCGACCTGCTTGATGGAGGAGCGGCGCGCCGGGTCGTACAGGCGGTCCGGGTCCTCGCCGCCCTCACCGGTGTTGGACTTGGCGCCCAGCTGGTTCATGGCGATGGCGAGGGTCTCGTGCGCCTCCTTGGAGATGGAGCCGTACGACATGGCGCCGGTGGAGAAGCGCTTGACGATGTCGGCGACCGACTCGACCTCGTCCACGGAGATGGAGGGGCGCTCGCTCTTGAAGCCGAACAGGCCGCGGAGCGTCATGAGGCGCTCGGACTGCTCGTTCACCCGGTCCGTGTACTGCTTGAAGATGTCGTACCGGCGGTTGCGGGTGGCGTGCTGGAGGCGGAAAACCGTCTCCGGGTCGAACAGGTGCGGCTCGCCCTCCCTCCGCCACTGGTACTCGCCGCCGATGTCCAGCGCGCGGTGCGTGGCCGCGATGCCGGAGGCCGGGTACGCCTTGGCGTGGCGCGCGGCCACCTCCTTGGCGATGACGTCCAGGCCGGCGCCGCCGATCTTGGTGGCGGTGCCCTGGAAGTACGCCCCCACGAACTCCTCGTTCAGGCCGACGGCCTCGAAGACCTGGGCGCCGCGGTAGGAGGCGACGGTGGAGATGCCCATCTTGGACATGACCTTCAGGACGCCCTTGCCGAGCGCGTAGATCAGGTTCTTGATGGCCTGCTCCGGCTCCAGGCCGGAGAGGAACGTTCCGGCGCGCAGCAGGTCCTCGACGGACTCCATGGCGAGGTACGGGTTCACGGCCGCGGCGCCGTAGCCGATCAGCAGCGCGACGTGGTGGACCTCGCGGACGTCACCGGCCTCGACCAGCAGGCCCACCTGGGTGCGCTGCTTGGTGGCGATGAGGTGGTGGTGCACGGAGGAGGTGAGCAGCAGCGACGGGATCGGCGCGTGCTCGGCGTCCGAGTGACGGTCCGAGAGGACGATCAGGCGGGCGCCGGCCGCGATGGCCGCGTCGGCCTCGGTACGGATCTCCGCGAGCCGCGCGGCGAGCGCCTCGGCGCCGCCCGAGACCCGGTAGAGGCCCGAGAGGGTGGCGGCCTTCATGCCCGGCATGTCGCCGTCGTGGTTGATGTGGATGAGCTTGGCCAGCTCATCGTTGTCGATCACCGGGAAGGGCAGCGTGACGCTGCGGCAGGACGCGGCGGTCGGCTCCAGCAGGTTGGACTCCGGGCCGATCGAGGACAGCAGCGAGGTGACGAGCTCCTCGCGGATGGCGTCCAGCGGCGGGTTGGTGACCTGCGCGAAGAGCTGCGTGAAGTAGTCGAAGAGCAGCCGGGGGCGCTCGGACAGGGCCGCGATCGGGGAGTCCGTACCCATGGAACCGAGCGGCTCGCCGCCGGTCCGGGCCATCGGCGCGAGGATGACGCGCAGCTCTTCCTCGGTGTAGCCGAAGGTCTGCTGGCGGCGGGTGACCGAGGCGTGGGTGTGCACGATGTGCTCGCGCTCGGGCAGGTCCGTCAGCTCGATCTCGCCGGTCTCCAGCCATTCGGCGTACGGAGCGGCGCCGGCCAGCTCGGCCTTGATCTCGTCGTCCTCGATGATCCGCTTCTGGGCGGTGTCGACGAGGAACATCCTGCCGGGCTGGAGGCGGCCCTTGCGGACGACCTTGGCCGGGTCGATGTCGAGCACGCCGACCTCGGAGCCGAGGACGACGAGGCCGTCGTCGGTGACCCAGTAGCGGCCGGGGCGCAGACCGTTGCGGTCGAGGACCGCGCCGACCTGGGTGCCGTCGGTGAAGGTGACGCAGGCGGGGCCGTCCCAGGGCTCCATCATCGTGGAGTGGTACTGGTAGAACGCGCGGCGGGCCGGGTCCATGGTGGTGTGGTTCTCCCACGCCTCCGGGATCATCATCAGCACGCTGTGCGGCAGCGACCGGCCGCCGAGGTGGAGCAGCTCCAGGACCTCGTCGAAGGAGGCCGAGTCGGAGGCGTCCGGGGTGCAGATCGGGAAGATCCGGTCCAGCACGCCGTCGCCGAAGACGTCCGACGCCAGCTGGGACTCGCGGGCCTTCATCCAGTTGCGGTTGCCCTTGACCGTGTTGATCTCGCCGTTGTGCGCGACGAAGCGGTACGGGTGGGCGAGCGGCCAGGACGGGAAGGTGTTCGTCGAGAACCGCGAGTGGACCAGGGCGAGCGTCGACGCGAAGCGGCGGTCGGAGAGGTCCGGGAAGAAGGGCTCCAGCTGGCCGGTGGTCAGCATGCCCTTGTAGACGATGGTGCGGGCGGAGAGCGACGGGAAGTAGACCCCGGCCTCGCGCTCGGCGCGCTTGCGCAGCACGAAGGCCTTGCGGTCCAGCTCGATGCCCGTGCTTCCGTTGGAGACGAACAGCTGGGAGAAGGCCGGCATGGTGGCGCGGGCGCCGTTGCCGAGCAGGTCCGGGGTGACCGGGACCTCGCGCCAGCCGAGGACCGTGAGGTTCTCCTCGGCGGCGATGGCCTCGACCTGCTCCACGGCGACGGCCCGTGCGGCGGCGTCGGCGGGGAGGAACCCGATGCCGACGGCGTACGCGCCGGCCTCGGGCAGGTCGAAACCGGCCACCTCGCGCAGGAACGCGTCGGGCACCTGGGACAGGATTCCGGCGCCGTCGCCCGAGTCCGGCTCGGAGCCGGTCGCGCCGCGGTGCTCAAGGTTCCGCAATACGGTCAGCGCCTGCTCAACGAGGGTGTGGGTCGCCTCGCCGGTGAGGTTCGCCACGAAACCGACGCCGCAGGCGTCCTTCTCGTTGCGCGGGTCGTACATGCCCTGCTGGGCGGGGCGACCGTCCATGGGCGACCAGGCCGTGGTGCTGGAGCCGGTCGCGGAGTGCGTGGATGCGGAACGCATCGGCTCTCCCGTCGTCGTCGTGGCATATGTGCATAGCCGAGGGACGACGTTGGCCCTCTGCGAAATTTCGTGCAGATTACATGATGACGACTATCCCGAGAAGTGGATATGCCGTTCCAGCATGCGGACACTGCACGAGGCAGAAAAGAGGGGACCTTCGGGGACGTTTCAAGGTTTCACGGGGACGAAGGTCCCTGCGCGAGGCGGGCATCATTGCCCGGGCGCCCTGGTGTGATGCCCGGCGGACACGCGATCGAAACCGCCGGGTAATGGATTACTTATGTTGCGTACCGCATAGTGTCTCACTCCCTGCACGGTCAGCCTACGGCTCCACCGATCCAGGTTCCCAGGATGTACGTCACACCGGCGGCCGCGCCACCCAGGCCGAGCTGACGCAGCCCGCTGTACCACCAGGACCGGGCCGTGACCCGCGAGACGATCGCGCCGCAGGCGAAGAGCCCGGCCAGCGCGAGCAGCACCGCCGGCCACAGGGACGCGGCACCGAGGAGGTACGGCAGTACGGGGAGCAGCGCGCCCAGGGCGAACGAGCCGAAGGAGGAGACTGCGGCGACGAGCGGCGAGGGCAGGTCGTCGGGGTCGATCCCGAGCTCCTCGCGGGCGTGTATCTCCAGCGCCTGCTCGGGGTCGCGCGACAGCTGCACGGCGACCTCGCGGGCGAGCGCGGGCTCGACGCCGCGGGAGACGTAGAGCTCGGCCAGCTCCTCCATCTCGTCGACCGGATGCTTGCGCAACTGCTGCCGCTCCACGTCCAGTTCGGCCATGACCAGCTCGCGCTGCGAGGCGACGGAGGTGTACTCGCCGGCCGCCATGGAGAAGGCGCCGGCCGCCAGGCCCGCCAGGCCGGTGATCACGATGGTGTGCGGGGCGACGGCGCCGCCGGCCACACCGGTCATGAGCGCGAGGTTGGAGACCAGGCCGTCCATGGCGCCGAAGACCGCCGGGCGCAGCCATCCGCCGTTGACGTCGCGGTGGGTGTGGTTGTCACGGTGGGCGGTGTGCAGCGGTGCTTCGATGTCGATGATGGACATACGGATATCTCCCCATTTGTGCGAACGGGCGCCGCGAGACACCCCGCTCCCCCTGAACGCCTCGAAACTACGCACGATTTCTGTCGCCCGCCAGCAAGGAAGGCCGTACTTACCTGGGGTTTTGGGGGTCGGCGACCGGGTGACGGGGGTGTTCGCGGGGTGTTTCGCGACGAGCGACAAACCGCATGACATGGCACAAATCCCCCAAGGGCTCAATATGAGTCCATCAAGTGGAGAGGCGCGCCATGGAGCTGATTGCATGCAATCCGCAGGTCCTCCTCGAACGGGCCAGGGGCGCTCTTCTGGGCCTCGCGGTGGGCGACGCGCTCGGCGCCCCCGCGGAGAACATGAAGCCGTCGGAGATCCGGGCGAAGTGGGGCCGCATCGAGGGATTCGTGTCGCAGGACCCGGCGGGCACGGACGACACCGAGTACGCGATCTTCTCGGGGCTGCTGCTGGCCCGGCACGGCTCGGCGCTGACCGTCTCCCACGTGGAGCGGGCCTGGCACCACTGGATCGCCGACCTGGACGAGGGCCCGTTCCGCGGCGCGGGCTTCTCGGAGCGCGGCACGCTGGAGAACCTCCGCCGGGGTCTGGCGGCCCCCATCTCGGCCCAGCACCGGCACGCCTGGAGCGACGGCCTGGCGATGCGTGCGGCCCCCTTCGGGGTCTTCGCGGCCGGCCGCCCGGCGGAGGCCGCGCGGCTCGTCGCCATCGACGGCTGCGTCAGCCACGACGGCGAGGGCATCTACGGCGGCCAGGCGGTGGCGGCGGGAGTGGCCGCCGCCATGGCGGGCGGCAGCCCCGCGTCGGTCGTCTCCGCCGCCCTGTCCGTCATCCCCTCCGACTCCTGGACGGCCCGCTCGCTGCGCCGGGCCGTCACCGCCGCCCCGCGCGGCGAACGGGCCGTGCGCTCGGCCGTGGTCATCGGCGGCTACCCGTGGACGGACCTGGCGCCCGAGGCCGTGGGCCTGGCCTTCGGCGCCTTCGCCGCGTGCGGGGGCGATTTCCCCTCCTCGGTCCTGACCGCGGTCAACATGGGCCGCGACGCGGACACCACCGCGGCGGTGGCGGGCGCCCTGGCCGGGGCGATGTCGGGCGCCCCGGCGATCCCCGCCGACTGGGCCTCGGCCATCGGGCCGGTGCGCGGCAGCTGCCTCCCCTCGATGCGGGGCTACCACGTCCTGGACATCGCGGACCTCCTCACCCCGGAAAACGAGGGCCCCCGATGACCCCGCCCCCGTTCGGCCCGGACACGGCTCCACCGGACCCGCCCACGCCCCGCGCATCCGCACCCCCCGCGGCATCCCCGCCGGCCCCGGATCCCATCCGTGCGCCGGCCCCGCCCGCCCGGGAGTCCGCCCGGCCGGGCCCGGCGCAGGCGCCACCGGGTACCGGTGCCCCGGGGGTCCCCGCCGGGCCGGCGCGTCCGGCGGCCCCGGCGACGGAGCCCGCCGGCCCGCCGGGCAGGGGGCCGGGGGGCGTGTCCCCGGATCCGGGAAGGGGCGGGGTGCAGGACGTCTCCGCCCCGGCCGCGGCAACCCGGACCGCCGGGCCCGAGCCGCGGACCTGGGTCCGGATCACCGAGCACGGGGCCGGGGCCTTCACCGCCGGGGCCGGGCCCCGCCCGCAGACACGTACGGACACCCCCGGATCCGGCCCGCAGACCCTCACCGACACCGCCGGGCCCCGCCCGCAGGTCCTCACCGACACCGCCGGGCCCCTTCCGCAGACCCGCACCGACACCCCCGGGCCCCGCCCGCAGGCCCGCACCGACACCGCCGGGCCCCCTGCGGGGGACACGCCCGGCCCCCGCCGGATCGAGGGGCTGCTCCTCGGGCTCGCCGCGGGCGACGCGGCCGGGTGGCCCGCCGCCCGGCACCGCGCCAGCCGGATGCCCGAATGGACCCGCCGCCTCACCCGAGAGCTCGACACCTTCGCCGAGCAGAACGCCACCACCACCCTCCCCGTCCCCATCGCCCTCAACCAGCCGCCCGAACCCCTGCGCCTCGGCCCCTCCGACGACGCCGAGTGGGCCGCCTTCGTCGCCGAGTCCGTGCTCACCGCCGCCGGCGTCCTGCTCAGCGACCTCTCCCGGTCCAGGAGGATGCGCGCCGCCATCGACCTCGCCTGGAACGCCCTCGCCTCCGAAGTCGCCGCCGCGGCGGAACGCGCGCCCGAGGTCGAGTCCGCGGTGCTCCCCCTGCGCGCCCGGATCTCCGTCCGCGCCGGCCTCGGCAACCTCGCCGCCGGCCTGCGCCCGCCCGCCACCGGCCACGACAACCCGCACTACTTCGACGACGCCGCCTGCGTCCGCGCCTGCGTCCTCGCCGTCGTCCACCCCGGCGACGCCCGCGCGGCGGCCGACCTCGCCGAGTTCGACGCCCGCTACACCCAGGACGGCGACGGCGTCCACGGCGCCCGCGCCATGGCCGCCGCCCTCGCGACCGCCCTGGCCGGCGCGGACGTCGACGCCGCCGTCGACGCCGCCCTCGCGCAACTCCCCGAGGCCACCGAGATCGGCCGCAACGCCCGGCACGCCGTCAAGCTCGCCCGTACCCACACGGAGGGCGGCGGCGCCTTCGCCATCGTCCCCACCCTCGAACACGAGATCGTCGACCACGTCTACAGCTACGGGATCGCCGCCGCCGAGACCGTCCCCGTGGCGCTCGCCCTGGCGACCGCCGCCCGGGGCAGGACGGCCGAGGCCGTCCCGGCCGCCGCCTGCCTGTCCCGCGTAGCGGATTCCGCCCCCGCCCTCGCCGGCGCGCTCACCGGCGCGCTCGGCGGCGGCGACTCGATCCCCACCGCATGGCGGGAGGCCTGCCGCACCCTGTCCGGCTGCGCGCTCCCCCGACTCGCCGGAACCGATCTCGTGGAACTCGCCGCGCTCCTCGCTCGCACGGAACTCACCTCACCCAAGGGATGATTCGGACATGACGCTCACGTTGGAGGACCGGGCCTGCGGCGCTCTCGTCGGCGCCGCCGTCGGCGACGCGCTCGGCGGCCCGGTGGAGGGCTGGGCCCCGGACCAGATCCTGGAACGGCACGGCGGCCGGGTGCACGGCATCGTGGGCCCCTGGTACGAGGACTGGCGCACGGCCCGCCCGATCGCCCCGTACCACAAGGGAGATGGCCACGTCACCGACGACACCCTCATGACGCACGCCCTGGTACGGGTCTACGAGACGGTACGGGACCACCTGGACGCCTACGCGGTCGCGGACCACCTGGTGCCGGACCTGATGACCAACCCGCGGTGGATCCCGGAGCTGGAGGCCGAAGCCCTCCCGCTCCAGCGGATCTTCCTCGCCGAGAAGTGGATCGTGACCCGGCTGCACTACGCGCACGCCGACCCGCGCGAGGCCGGCAGCGGCAACATCGTCAACTGCGGTGCGGCGATGTACATGGCGCCGGTGGGCCTCGTCAACGCGGGCAACCCGGCGGGCGCGTACGCGGAGGCGCTGGACGTCGCCGGCGCGCACCAGTCGTCGTACGGGCGGGAGGCGGCGGGGGTGTTCGCGGCGGCGGTGGCGGCCGCGTGCGTCCCCGGGGCCACGGCGGCCTCGGTGGTGGACACCGCGCTGTCCCTCGCGAAGGACGGCACCCGCGAGGCCATCTCGGCGGTGTGCGAAGCGGCCTCCCGCCACCGGGACTTCGAGTCGGCGCTGGCGCCGCTGCGTACGGCGGTGGCCCCGTACGACTCGGTCGGTCCGGACTACCGCGCCCCCTCGCTCGGCGCCCGCCGCCCGTCCCGCCTCCACTCCATCGAGGAACTCCCGGTCGCCCTCGGCATGCTGCTGATCGCGGACGGGGGGTACGAGACCTCCGTGCTCGGAGCGGTCAACTACGGCCGGGACTGCGACTCCATCGCCACGATGGCGGGCGCGATCGCCGGGGCCCTGGGCGGCGGGGCCGCGGTCCCCGCCGTCTGGGCCAAGCAGGTCGCCGAGGCCAGCCGCCTCGACCTGCACGCCCCGGCCAGGTCCCTGGCCGCCGTGGCCCGCGAGGTCTTCGCGCGCGACCGCTCCCGCCGCCGCGCCCACGAGTCGGCCTTCACCGCGATCTCGGCCCCCCGATGACCCCGCCCTGCCCGCCACGGCCCGAACCGGTGCGGCTCACCTGGGCGCAGCCGGAGGATCTCGTCGGGCACGAGTTCCGCCAGGCGGCCGAGGACGGCCGGGACCCCGGGCCCGCGCTGCGGGTCTGGCGGGAGGCGGGCGGCCACCCCGCGCCCGAACGGGCCGGCTCCTCCAGCGCCCCCGCACCACCGGAGCTCCGCGCCCTGGCCTCCCGCCTCATGGACGAGCTCGCCGCCCTCCCCTCCCCGGCGGCCGCCGCCGAGCCGGAGTCCTGGAGCGCCATCCGCGCCACCTGGCCGGCGGACCCGCGGGGAACGCCCGGCGGCTGCTCCACGGCCCGGGAGCCCACCGCTGCGGCGGGCTCCGCGTCGGTCGGCACCCCGCAGGGGGTCCGGCACCCCGCCACAGAGCACCCCGCCCCGGACCGGCTCGCCCCGGACCACCCCGCCCCGGCGCCGGCGGGCCCGCCCCCGGTCGCGGAAGCGGTGCCGGCAGGGCGGGACCCCCACCTGCGGACCCGGCTGGAGGCCGCCTGGCTGGGGCGGGCCGTCGGCTGCCTGCTCGGCAAGCCCGTCGAGAAGCTCCCCCTCCACGGAATCCGGGCCCTGGCCCGGGCCGCGGGCAACTGGCCGCTGAACGACTGGTTCAGCGAACGCGGCGTCCCGCCCGGGCTGCTGGCCGCGTACCCGTGGAACCGCCGCTCCGCCCCCACCTCCCTCGCCGAGAACATCGACGGCATGCCCGAGGACGACGACCTGAACTACCCCCTCCTCGGCCTGCTCCTGCTCCGGCGCCACGGCAAGGACTTCACGACCGGCGACGTCGCCCGGCTCTGGCTCGACGAACTGCCCGCCGGGCGGACCTTCACCGCCGAGCGCGTCGCCTACCGCAACCTCCTCCTCGGGCTGGAGCCGCCCGCCACCGCCACCCACCACAACCCCTTCCGCGAGTGGATCGGCGCCCTCATCCGCGCCGACGTCCACGGCTGGACCAACCCGGGCGATCCGGCCGCCGCCGCGGCCCAGGCCTACCGCGACGCCGCCCTGACCCACACCGGCAACGGGGTCTACGCCGCCCTCTTCATCGCCGCCGCCACCGCGCGGGCCGCCACCGGACGGGCCGACGTCCACAGCGCGCTGCGGGCCGGGCTGGCCGTCGTACCGCCGCGCTCGCGCCTCGCCGAGGCCGTCCGCTTCGGGATCGCCGCCGCCGCCGAACCCGACTTCGACCGGGTCGTCGACCGCCTGCACGTCCGCTACGGCCACTACCACTGGGTGCACGCCGTCCCCAACACCGCCCTGATCTCAGCGGCCCTCACCCACGCCGACGGCGACTTCACCCGCTCCGTGTGCCGCGCCGTCTCCGGCGGCTGGGACACCGACTCCAACGGCGCCACCGCCGGCGCCCTCGCCGGGATCCTGGCCGGGTCGCCCGACAGGATCCCGGACCGCTGGACGGCCCCGCTGGGCAACCGCCTCGCCACCACCGTCCCCGGCTTCGACGGCGTCGGCTTCGACACCCTCGCCCACCTCACCCACCAGCTCGCCACACAGGAGGCAACACGCTCATGACGGCCATCGCCGTGCTCGGCAGTACGAACATGGACCTCGTCGCCTACGTCCCCAAGGCCCCCCGTCTCGGGGAGACGGTCACCGGCCGCGCCTTCCGCACCGTCCCCGGCGGCAAGGGCGCCAACCAGGCCGTCGCCGCCGCCCGCTGCGGCGGGGAGGTGGTGATGATCGGCGCGGTCGGGGCCGACGAGTTCGGCGTACGGCTGCGCGCCGCGCTCACCTCCGCCGGGATCGACACGGCGGCCCTGCGCACCGTCGAGGGCGCCAGCGGCACCGCCCACATCACCGTGGACGACGAGGGCGGCAACAGCATCATCGTCATCCCCGGCGCCAACGCCCGCGTCACCGGCCTGGAGGCGGGTGACGCATCCCGGATCGCCGCCGCGGGCACCCTCCTCCTCCAGCTCGAACTCCCCCTGCCGGCCGTGCTCGCCGGCGCCCTCTGTGCCCGCGCGCACGGCGTCCGTACGGTCCTGACCCCGGCCCCGGCCCAGCCGCTGCCCGCCGGACTCCTCGCCGCCACCGACCTCCTGGTCCCCAACGAGCACGAGGCCGCCGCCCTCACCGGCCTCACCGACCCCCGCCAGGCCGCCGCGGCGCTGCTGGACGGCGTACCCGAGGTGGTGGTCACCCTCGGCGCGGCCGGGGTCCTGTACGCCGCACGCGGCCGGGAACCGCTGACCGTGCCCGCGCCGCGGGTCCGGGCCGTGGACACCACCGCCGCCGGGGACACCTTCGCCGGCGCCCTCGCCGTGGCCCTCGGCGAGGGCCGGGCCATGCCCGAGGCGCTGCGCTGGGCCTGCACGGCGGCCGCGCTCTCCGTCCAGCGGCCGGGCGCCCAGGACTCGATGCCGACCCGCGCCGAAACCGACGCCTTCGCCGGAACGCGGCCCGGTGCCGGGCCCGGACCACAGGGCGGCCCGCGGTCCGGAGCCCGGCCCGGAGCCGCCTCGTGACGACCGCCGGGCCCCTGGAGGGGCTCCGCGTCCTCGACCTCGCCACCCTCTTCGCCGGGCCGCTGGCCGCCACCCTGCTCGGCGACTTCGGCGCCGAGGTCGTCAAGGTCGAGCACCCCGGCCGCCCCGACCCCTCCCGCGGCCACGGCCCCGCCAAGGACGGCGTCGGCCTGTGGTGGAAGCTGCTCGGCCGGAACAAGCGGACGATGACCCTCGACCTGTCCACCCCCGGCGGCCGGGACACGCTGCTGCGCCTCGCCGCCACCGCCGACGTCGTCATCGAGAACTTCCGCCCCGGCACCCTGGAGAAGTGGGGCCTGGGCTGGCCCGAGCTGTCCGCGGCCAGTCCCCGCCTGATCCTGGCCCGCGTCACGGCCTTCGGCCAGCAGGGCCCGTACGCCCACCGGCCCGGCTTCGGCACCCTCGCCGAGGCGATGAGCGGCTTCGCCGCGATCACCGGGGAGCCGGACGGGCCGCCGACCCTGCCGCCCTTCGGGCTCGCGGACTCGATCGCCGCGCTGACCACCGCGTACGCCGTGATGACCGCGCTCGCGGGCCGCGACCGCACCGGCCACGGACAGGTCGTCGACCTGGCCATCATCGAGCCGATCCTCACGGTGCTGGGCCCGCACCCGCTCTGGTACGACCAGCTCGGCTACGTCCAGCCGCGCACCGGCAACCGGTCCGCCAACAACGCCCCCCGCAACACCTACCGCAGCGCGGACGGCCGCTGGCTGGCGGTCTCCGCCTCCGCCCAGTCCATCGCGGAGCGCGTGATGCGGCTGGTCGGACGGGACGAGCTGATCGCCGAGCCCTGGTTCGCGACGGGCTCCGGGCGGGCGGCCCACGCGCACGTCCTGGACGAGGCGGTCGGCGGCTGGATCTCCCGCCACAAGGCGGAGGAGGTCGTCGCCGCCTTCGAGGAGGCCGAGGCGGCCGTCGCCCTGGTCTACGACGTCCGGGACGTGATGGCGGATCCGCAGTTCGCCGCCCTGGACACGGTCACGGAGGTGGAGGACCCCGAACTCGGCCCGATCCGGATGCAGAACATCCTCTTCCGGCTCTCCGAGACTCCCGGCGGGATCCGCTGGGCCGGCCGCCCGCACGGCGCGGACACCGACGAGGTCCTGACCGAGCTCGGCCTGACCCGGGCCGAGATCACCGCTCTGCGCACCGAGGGGGCCCTGTGATCCTGACCTGGCTGTACGCGCCGGGCGACCGCCCCGAGGTGGTGGCCAAGGCCATCGGCGGCGGGGCGGACGCCGTCATCGTGGACCTGGAGGACGCGGTGCCGGCCTCCCGCAAGGAGTACGCCCGCGCGGCGACCGCCGAGCTGCTCGCCGAGCGGCCCCCGGTCCCCGTCCACGTCCGCGTCAACGCGATCGACTCCCCCTGGGGCGGCGCCGACCTCTCCGCTCTCGCCGGACTGCACGGCCTGGCGGGACTGCGGCTGCCCAAGATCAGCACCCCGGAGCAGATCGTCGCCACCGCCGTGCGCACCGGCGGGGTGAGCCTGCACGCCCTGCTCGAATCGGCGGTGGGCGTGGAGCGCGCGTACGAGATCGCCCGCGCGCACCCCGCCCTGCGCGGGCTCTCCCTCGGCGAGGCGGACCTGCGGGCCGACCTGGCCGTCAGCGCGGAGACGGGCCTGGACTGGTGCCGCTCCCGGGTGGTGGTGGCGGCCCGCGCGGCCGGGCTCGCGCCCCCGGCCCAGTCGGTGTTCCCCGACATCCGGGACCTGGAGGCGCTGGCCGTCTCCTGCGCGCACGGCCGCTCGCTCGGCTTCTTCGGCAGGGCGGCGATCCACCCCCGGCAACTGCCGGTGATCGAACGGGCCTATCTCCCCGGGCCCGAGGAGGTCACGGCCGCGCAGGAGGTGCTGAGCGCCGCCCGGGCCACCCCGGGGGCGCTGGCCCTGCCCGACGGCCGGTTCGTGGACCCGGCCGTCGTGGCGGCGGCCCACCGCACCCTGGCCCTGTCGCGTCGGATGGCTACGCGCTGAGCGCCGACCAGAGCCACTGGCCGCCGACCCGGACGTAGAGCCGCTTGTTGACGGAGTCCACCGCCATGGTGCCGTCCAGCGGCTGGCGGGTGAAGGAGGCGTCGGTGACCGGCCCGGGCACCAGCCGCAGGGGCGGGTTCGGCGCGTTCTTGACCGGGATCGTGCCGGTCGCCTGGGCGCCGAGGGTGCCGTAGCTGTTCTCCACGCGGAAGTCGCCGGTGGACGACTGCTCGTAGTAGATGTGGGTGCCGGTGGGCGCGGTGCCGTAGAGCCCGACGACGTTGCGCAGCACGGCGGTGGAACCGGGACCGGAGTAGAGCGCCACGCCCGCGTTGACGGTGGCCTTGTCCCGGTTGGCGATGACCACGTTCTCCAGCGCGCTGGAGCTCGCCGCCCAGCTGATGATGTTGCGCGCGGTGGCCGGGGTGCCCGCCGCGAAGTCGCCGGCGTAGCAGTAGATGTTGGTGGCGTAGACGTGCTTGCAGCCCGCGTCGGTCTTCAGGTGCGGACCGCCCTGCATCCGGGAGGTCTCGAACTTGCAGTCCGTGAGGTAGACGCCGTTGGGGTTGTTGGTGGTGACCGCGCCCTGGCCGATCCACAGGGCACCGGTGCCGAAGGCCTCCAGGCGGCACCCGGTGAAGTGGATCTGGTTGATGTTGTCCTTGCTGTGGCCCCAGGCGCCCTCGGTGGCGGAGGAGGCGTTGCGCAGCCAGACGTTGGGCTGGGTGGTGCTGCCGGTGGTGCCGGTGCAGTCCTCGATGACCAGGTTGTAGAAGCGGGAGTCCCAGAACTCCACGGCGTCGATGCACATGTCGTTGTTCGATGACATGAACACGTCGCGGAAGTAGGAGTTGTTGTTGTAGTAGAGCTCCAGCAGCAGGCCGGTCTTGCGGTTGCCGTTGAACCCGAGGTTCTCGACGGAGCAGTAGCGGCGATGGGTGGCGCCGGTGGAGTAGGCCGCTCCGGTGCCGGACATCCGCAGGAGGATGCCGTCGCCGCCCTTGATCAGCGTGGAGGCCTTGGCTCCGGCGCCCGCGAGGCGGATGCCGTCCGCCTTGACGGCCAGGGCCGGCGCCCCGGCCGCGGGCTTGACCAGGTACTTCCCGACGGGGAAGTACACGGTGCCGCCGCCGGCCGCGGCCGCCGCGTCGAGGGCGCGCTGGACGGCCGCGGTGTCGTCGGTGGAGCCGTCGCCGACCGCGCCGTGGCCCTTCACGTCGAACCAGTCGGGCGTTCCCGCAGCCGTGGCCGCCGCGGCGGCCGTCCCGCCGCCGGACATCACCGCGGCCCCGGCCAGCCCGGCCACGGCCCCCGTCAGCAGTGCCCGGCGGGCGGTCTTCGGGTGTTCGGTCATGGTCTCCCCCTCATGATCGACGGACATCGGGGTTGATCATGCCAGGCGGCTCCGACAACGAGAGGGGGGTGCCGCGCGGTACGCGGCACCCCCCTCCAGTGACCCTTCGGGTCAGCGCTTCCCGGCCCCGGGGGCCTCGCCCTCGGCGCGCTCGGCGTCGGCCGGCGGCGCCGCCCCGGCCGGCGCGTCCTTCGTCAGGACGGTCGCCTTCGCCTCGGCGGCCTCCGGCTCCGCCGGGTCCCCGGCGCCGGACGCGTCGGCGGCCTTGCCCTCGCCGGTCACGGAGTCCTCCGGCTCCGCCGCGGCGGGGGCGTCGGTGCCCTTGCCCTCGGCGGCGGAGGCATCGGAGCCGGTGTCCGGCTCGACGACCTCCTCGCGGCCCGGCCGCAGCTTCGCCGACAGCACCAGGTAGACCACGGCGAGGACGAAGACGACGATCGAGGTCCAGACGTTCAGCCGCAGGCCCAGGATGTGGTGCGCCTCGTCGACCCGCATGTACTCGATCCAGCCGCGGCCCACGCAGTACGCGGCCACGTACAGGGCGAACGCCCGGCCGTGTCCGAGCCTGAAGCGGCGGTCGGCCCAGATCACCAGCAGGGCGACGCCGACGCACCACAGCGACTCGTACAGGAAGGTCGGGTGGTAGGTGCCCGCGACCCGGTTCGGGCCCTCGCTGATCTCCACCGCCCACGGCAGGTCGGTGGCCCTGCCGTACAGCTCCTGGTTGAACCAGTTGCCCCAGCGGCCGCAGGCCTGGGCCAGCGCGATACCGGGGGCCAGGGCGTCCGCCCAGGCCGGCAGCGGGATGCCGCGCAGTCGGCAGCCGATCCAGGCGCCCACCGCGCCCAGCGCGATCGCGCCCCAGATGCCGAGGCCGCCTTCCCAGATCTTGAAGGCGTCGACCCAGTTGCGGCCCTCGCCGAAGTAGAGCTGGTAGTCGGTGATCACGTGGTAGAGGCGACCGCCGACAAGGCCGAACGGCACCGCCCACACGGCGATGTCCGCGACCGTGCCCGGCTTGCCGCCGCGCGCGATCCACCGCTTGTTGCCGAGCCAGACAGCGACGAAGACGCCGATGATGATGCAGAACGCGTAGCCGCGGAGCGGGATCGGTCCGAGATGGATCACGCCGGTCGACGGACTGGGGATGTAAGCAATGTCCATGGCAGACCCGACGCTACCTTGCCGAGCGGGCACCACCGCAACCCGCCCGGCAAGCCGAAACCAAATCCACACCTGTCCCGGGCGTCGCTCAGCGCTCCCCGGGCCCTGACGAGGCACCCTTCGACGGCGTCCGCGACGGCGTCCTCGACGAGGCCTTCGACCCCGCGCCGGAACCGCCGGCCGGGGAAGCGGACGGCGAGGCGCCCCCCTTGGCCTTGGCCTCCACCTGCTCCTTCAGCTTCTGCGGGGTCACCGGATTGGCCTGGTCGGCGAAGATGTCCTTGCCGTCCAGCAGCACGCTCGGGGTGCCCCGGAACTTCCCGGCGGCGAAGGCCTCCTGCGATTTGCCCACCCACGAGTTGTGCGTGCCGTCCACGACGCACTTGCGGAACGCGAGGGTGTCCAGCCCGTCCACCTTTCCGGCCAGTTCCAGCAGCTTGGCGTTCTTCCCGTAGGCGTCGTCGACCTCCGACGGCTGGTTCTGGAAGAGGACGTCGTGGTACTCCGGGAACTTGCCGGCGTCCTGCGCGCAGGCCGCCGCGTTCGCCGCCTTCAGCGAGCCGCTGCCGCCCATGTTGCCGTCGATGAGCGTGACCAGGTGGTAGTCGACCTTGAGGAGCCCCGCGGCTTCCAGCTCGTGGACCGTGGCCCGGTAGTTGTCCTCGAAGGACTTGCAGGCGGGGCAGCGGAAGTCCTCCCACACGGTCAGGGTGGACTTGGCCCCGTCCCTGCCCGTGCGGATGGCCAGCGCGTCCTTGCCGGTGGCCCCGGAGGGGGCGACCACCGGCCCCGCCTTGCCGGCGCCGCCGTCCTTGCCGCTGTTGGCCGCGATCAGGCCGACGACGGCGGCCAGGCCGAGGACGCCGACCACCGCCGCCGACACGATGAGGGTCCGCCGGCGCTTGTCCCGGGTCTTCTGCCGCTCGCGCTCCACGAGGAGTCGCTCCCGGGCCGATCGTTTCGTCGCATCGCGGTTCGCACCGTCGTTCTTCTCGCTCACGTTCGGCCAAACGAAGCGGGGAGGCACTCGCGTGCCTCCCCGCTCCCACTTCCACCCGATCGGGCTACTGGGGGCGCCTCCCGGCGTCAGCCGGTGGACCGCTCGGATATGCGCCTCAGGTCAGCTCCTGCGTACGCCTTCCGCAAGCTCGCCCGCCAGCGACCGCACGGCGGCCAGCCCGGCCGCCAGGTCCGGCGCGTCCAGCAGCAGCTTGACGAAGGCCGAGCCGACGATCACCCCGTCGGCGAAGGAGGCGACCTCCTTGGCCTGGGCCGGGTTGGAGACGCCGAGCCCGACGCAGACCGGGAGCCCACGGCGGGCCCCCTCGGTGGCGCGGGTGCGCCGCACCAGCGCCTGGGCCTCGTTGCCGACGGATTCGCGGGTGCCGGTGACACCCATGAGGGAGGCCGCGTAGACGAAGCCGGAGCCGGCCGCCGTGATGGTGGCCAGGCGCTCGTCCTTGCTGCTGGGTGCCACGACGAAGACGGTCGCCAGACCGTGCTTCTCCGCGTGCTCACGCCACAGGGCGGACTCCTGGACCGGCAGGTCGGGCAGGATGCAGCCGGCGCCGCCCGCCGCCGCGAGCTCGGCGGTGAAGCGCTCGACGCCGTAGCGGTCGATGGGGTTCCAGTACGTCATCACCAGGATCGGGGCCCCGGTCGCCTCGTGCGCCTCGCGCACGGTGCGGATCACGTCGGCGATCTTGACCCCGCCGCGCAGGGCGATGTCGTCGGCGGTCTGGATGATCGCGCCGTCCAGGACCGGGTCGCTGTGCGGCAGGCCCACCTCGACCACGTCCGCGCCGCCCGCGATGACGGCCTTGACCGCCTCGATGGCGCCGTCGACGGTCGGGAAGCCCGCCGGGAGGTAGGCGACGAGGGCCGCGCGGTCCTCGGACTTGGCCTTGGCGAGCGTGTCGCTCAGCAGCTGGATGTTGCCCGTGCTCACTTCGACTCCCCCTGGGTGGCGTCGTACAGCCCGAAGTAGCGGGCGGCCGTGTCCATGTCCTTGTCACCGCGGCCGGACAGGTTGACGACCAGCAGGCCGTCCTTGCCCAGCTCCTTGCCCAGGTCGAGCGCGCCCGCGAGGGCGTGCGCCGACTCGATCGCCGGAATGATCCCCTCCGTGCGGGAGAGCAGGCGCAGGGCCTGCATCGCCGCGTCGTCGGTGACCGCGCGGTACTCGCCGCGGCCCGTGTCCTTCAGGTACGAGTGCTCCGGGCCGATGCCCGGGTAGTCCAGACCGGCCGAGATGGAGTACGGCTCGGTGATCTGGCCCTCCTCGTCCTGGAGGACGTAGGAGCGGGAGCCGTGCAGGATCCCCGGCTCGCCCGCGGTCAGCGTGGCCGCGTGCTCACCGGTCTCCACGCCGTGCCCGGCGGGCTCGAAGCCGACCAGGCGGACGCCGGCGTCCGGGATGAAGGCGTGGAACAGGCCGATGGCGTTGGAGCCGCCGCCGACGCAGGCCGCGACCGCGTCGGGCAGTCGGCCCGTGCGCTCCAGGATCTGGCGGCGGGCCTCGACGCCGATGACGCGGTGGAAGTCGCGGACCATGGCCGGGAAGGGGTGGGGGCCGGCGACCGTACCGAAGAGGTAGTGGGTCCGGTCCACATTGGCGACCCAGTCGCGGAACGCCTCGTTGATGGCGTCCTTCAGCGTCCGGGAGCCGGACGTCACCGCGATGACCTCGGCGCCCAGCATGCGCATCCGGGCCACGTTCAGCGCCTGGCGCTGGGTGTCGATCTCGCCCATGTAGATGGTGCAGTCGAGGCCGAAGAGCGCGCAGGCGGTGGCGGTGGCCACGCCGTGCTGGCCGGCGCCGGTCTCGGCGATGACCCGGGTCTTGCCCATCCGCTTGGTGAGCAGCGCCTGGCCCAGCACGTTGTTGATCTTGTGCGAGCCGGTGTGGTTGAGGTCCTCGCGCTTGAGGAAGATCCGCGCCCCGCCGGCGTGCTCGGCGAACCGGGGCACCTCGGTGAGGGCGCTCGGGCGGCCGGTGTAGTTGACCATCAGGTCGTTGAGCTCGGCCGCGAAGGCCGGGTCGCCCTTGGCCTTCTCGTACTCGACGGCAACCTCGTCCACGGCGGCGACGAGCGCCTCCGGGATGAACTTGCCGCCGAAGTCACCGAAGTAACCCTCGGCGTTGGGGACGTGACCCTCCGGGTCCGGGACGAAGAATTGGCTGGACATGCCAGTGCTCCTACGGGAACGGAATGCGACGAGTGGTTTTCACCGTATTGCGCCGTCCGCCCGCGACACGCACACCACCCCACGACGGGCGGCCGGTGCTGCCTGCGGGAAGGAGGACCCCCACCCGGAGCCGGTCGGCCCGGGTGGTGGACCGTACGGGGACACCCGGCGGGACGGTACGTCTCGTACCGTCGGCCGTGGCCCTCGTTACAGCGCGCCTCCGGAACGCCATCGCATGCCGTTGACCTGACCGGGCTCGGAGCCGATCACGTACCGGACCCGCCGCCCGTGCACACGCCGGGCCGGGGCGCGGCAGCCGCGGGGGCGGCAGCCGCGCGCCAGGGGCGCGTGCGCCGTCGGCACGGCGACCGGACCGCGGCGGGCTGCCTGCGGCACGTGCTGCGTGCTGACGGAGGGGCGGTCGTGGGTCATGGGATCGGTCAGCTCCGCCCGTGACGCAGGGCGGGGTGGGCGCCGGCGGCGACGAGGTCGGCCACGGCCGCCTTCGGGTCGCGGCCGGTCACCAGGGACTCCCCGACGAGGACGGCGTCGGCGCCCTCGTTGGCGTAGGCGATCAGGTCGTGCGGCCCGCGGATGCCGGATTCGGCGACCTTGACGATGTGGGCCGGGATCTCGCCGACGACGCGCTCGAAGGTGGAGCGGTCGACCTTGAGGTCCTTCAGGTTGCGGGCGTTGACGCCGATGATCTTGGCGCCGGCCGCAACCGCACGCTCGACCTCTTCCTCGTCGTGGACCTCGACGAGCGGGGTGAGACCGATGGACTCGGCCCGCTCGATGAGGGAGACGAGGGCCTCCTGCTCCAGGGCCGCGACGATCAGCAGCGCGAGGTCGGCGCCGTAGGCGCGGGCCTCCCAGAGCTGGTACGCGGTGACGATGAAGTCCTTGCGCAGGATCGGGATGTCCACGCGGGCGCGGACGGCCTCCAGGTCGGCCAGCGAGCCACCGAAGCGGCGCTGTTCGGTGAGGACGGAGATGACCGCCGCACCACCCGCTTCGTAGTCGGCGGCGAGCCCGGCCGGATCGGCGATCGCGGCCAGCGCGCCCTTGGACGGGCTGGAACGCTTGACCTCGCAGATCACCTTGACGCTGTCGCCGCGCAGGGCAGCGACGCCGTCCTTGGCCTGGGGCGCCTTGGCGGCACGCTCCTTGAGCTCGTCGAGGCTCACGCGCGCCTGCCGTTCGGCAAGGTCTTCGCGGACCCCTTCGATGATCTCGTCGAGCACACTCACGCGAGCGGCCCCCTTCCGGGTCGATGACGGTCGGCCGCCTTGCAGACACGTACAACTGCAAGGTCAGCAATCAAATGGTATCCGCAGGAGGCGTTGCCCTCCGCACCCGGTTGACGGCGTCCCAGTAACTGGACATTCGGAATCCGGGCTTCATCCGGGCCGCACACGGGGCTCAGGGCGCCAGTGCCGAGCCGAAAGAAAGATTTCGGACAACGGCGAACGTCAGGCCCATCACGCCGATGACCCACCAGTACGGCGGCCGCAAGGCGAGGCGGGGAACGGGCCCGCCGTTGTAGGCGCGAACCAGCCACAGGGTCATGAACCCCGCGAAGGCGAAGTAGCCGACGACAGCGAGGGCATTTGCCCCGAAAGCTGCGGCCAGATCGCCGTGGGCGAACGCGTGCGCGCTGCGCAGGCCGCCGCATCCGGGGCACAGGATTCCGGTCAGCCGCAGCAGCGGACAGACCGGGTAATGGCCCGGCTCGTTGGGATCCACGGTGCCCACATACGCAAAGGCCGCCGCGGCCGCGGCCAGCGTGAGCCCCGGGGACGTGAGCCGCCGGGCCCGGGGGACCCGTACGGCGGGCGCGGTCCGCGGCGGCGGGGCGTCGGGGGTGCGAGAGGCGTCCACCCGCCGATTCTCGCCGATCACGGCAACGGGCGCAGCACGGCGGAGCGGGATGGCGAAAGGCGCGGCCCGACCGGGCCGCGCCTTTCGGATCCTCGGTACCGCGCTCAGACCTTGGCGGGGACCTTGGAGGCGGCGATGGCCTCGGCGAGGTCCTTGTGGGCGGCCTTCGGCATGCCCATGCCCGCGGCCTTCATCGCGAGGCCGACGACACCGCCGAGTGCGACGACGACGAGACCGGCCCAGAAGCCCAGCGGGTTCGCGAGCACCATGAAGGCGCCGGAGATGCAGAAACCGATGAAGGCGATGATGACACCGGTCCAGGCGGCCGGGGTGTGTCCGTGGCTAGTGCCCGCCATGAGTTGCTCCTCGTTGGTCTGTCGCCGTGCTGTCGCGAAACGCGCGGCCTGTGTCGAACGCTCGGAGCCCATTGTCCCGCACGGGGCGGGGTCGCCGTCCACGGGGGTCCGTCAGCGGGTCGGGTCCTCGCCGCGGTCCAGAGCCTTCCACAGATCCTCCGGGCGGTCGGGATCCACCGGCGCGGGCCTGCGCGTACGGGGGCTGCCGTCCCGCTCGTAGCGCCCGCCCATCGCGGGCCAGCCGCGGCCGAAGCGCAGGGCCAGCAGGCCGGCGGCCAGGATCAGGGCCGCGCCGGCGGCCGTGACGTACGGCCACGCCGTCTGGGTCAGCCCCACCACCTGGGCCGCGGTGTCCGCGGTCGTACGGGCGGCCTCGGCGTCCAGGGCGCGGCGGCCGTCGGCGGCGAAGACCGCCGCCAGCGCGGCGCCCAGGCCGCTGAGCGCCAGCAGCCCCGACACCAGCAGCCGCCCCTTGCCGCGTACGGCGAAGACGGCGACCAGGGCGGCGAGCCCGACGATGGCCAGGGCCGCGGGCAGGCCGGTGACGGCCCGCCCGTCCGCGGTCAGCGCGAGCGAGTCGCCGCCCATCGCGGTGGTGCCCCGGGCCCAGATCCGGCCGGAGGCGAGCAGGACGACGGTGGAGCCGAGCGTGCCGAGCAGCAGGGCGACGGCCACGCTGCGGCGGCCGCCCCCGCTCTCGGGGGCCTCGGCGTCGGCATCGGTTCGGGGCGGGGGTACGGCACTCACGTACCCCACTATCCCCTACGTCCTCAGGAGCCGTGGAGGCGGTTCGCCGCTCCCACCGCGCGCAGCACGGCGGCCGCCTTGTTGCGGCACTCGTCGTCCTCCAGCTCGGGCACCGAGTCGGCGACGATCCCGGCGCCCGCCTGCACGTACGCCGTGCCGTCGCGCAGCAGCGCGGTGCGGATGGCGATGGCCGTGTCGGAGTCCCCCGCGAAGTCCAGGTAGCCCACGCAGCCGCCGTACAGGCCGCGCCGGGTGGGCTCCAGCTCCTCGATGATCTGCATGGCGCGCGGCTTGGGCGCCCCCGACAGGGTGCCCGCGGGGAAGCAGGCGGTGAGCACGTCGAAGGCGGTCCGGCCCTCGGCGACCCGGCCGGTGACGGTGGACACGATGTGCATGACGTGCGAGTACCGCTCGATGCTCATGAAGTCGACGACCTCGACGGAGCCCGGCTCGCAGACCCGGCCGAGGTCGTTGCGGCCGAGGTCGACGAGCATCAGGTGCTCGGCGCGCTCCTTGGGGTCGGCCAGCAGTTCCTCGGCGAGGTCGTGGTCCTCTTGCGGGGTGGCTCCGCGGTGGCGGGTGCCGGCGATGGGGTGGACCATGGCCCGGCCGTCCTCGACCTTGACCAGCGCCTCGGGGCTGGACCCGACCACGTCGAAGCCGTTCTCGAAGCGGAAGAGGTACATGTACGGGGACGGGTTGGTCGCCCGCAGCACCCGGTAGACGTCCAGCGCGGAGGCCTTGCAGGGGGTCTCGAACCGCTGCGAGGGCACGACCTGGAAGGCCTCGCCGGCGCGGATCCGCTCCTTCACGTCCTCGACGGCGGCCCGGTACTTCTCGCCGCCCCACAGCGCGGAGAACTCCGGGAGCTCGGAGGCGGGGAGCGGGGCCGGGACGTAGGGGGCGGGCCGCGCCAGGTCGGCCTCCATGGCGTCGAGGCGCGCCACCGCGTCGGCGTACGCCTCGTCCACGCCCGAGTCGAGGTCGTTGTGGTTGATGGCGTTGGCGATGAGCAGGACGGTGCCGTCCCAGTGGTCCAGGACCGCCAGGTCGGAGGTGAGCAGCATCGTCAGCTCGGGCAGCTCCAGGTCGTCGGCGGTGTGCTCCCCGATGCGCTCCAGGCGGCGCACGATGTCGTAGCCGAGGTAGCCGACCATGCCGCCGGTGAAGGGCGGCATTCCCCCCGCGAGGTCGCGGGTGGGGGTACCTCCCACGCCGCTAGGCGTAGGGGGAGTGTGCAGGGCCTCGACGGTGGCGCGCAGGGCTTCGAGGGGGTCGCCGTCGGTGGGCACGCCCACGGGCGGGGTACCGATCCAGTGGGCCCGGCCGTCCCGGACGGTCAGCGTGGCGTCGCTGCGCACGCCGACGAAGGAGTACCGGGACCAGGAGCGGCCGTTCTCGGCGGACTCCAGCAGGAAGGTGCCGGGGCGCTCGGCGGCCAGCTTGCGGTAGAGCCCGACGGGAGTGTCCCCGTCGGCGAGCAGCCTGCGGCTCACGGGGATGACGCGGCGGTCGGCCGCGAGCTTGCGGAACGAATCGAGATCCATGTGCGTGGGACCTGTCTAGTCGGCGTCGCGGAGGAGGACATCGTCGTCGAAGCAGGTGCGGGTGCCGGTGTGGCAGGCGGCTCCGACCTGGTCGACCTTGACGAGCACGGTGTCGGCATCGCAGTCGAGGGCGACGGACTTCACGTGCTGGAAGTGGCCGGAAGTGTCCCCCTTCACCCAGTACTCCTGGCGGCTGCGCGACCAGTAGGTACAGCGGCCGGTGGTCAGGGTGCGGTGCAGGGCCTCGTCGTCCATCCATCCGAGCATGAGCACCTCACCGGTGTCGTACTGCTGGGCGATGGCCGGTACCAGGCCGTCGGCGGAGCGCTTGAGGCGCGCGGCGATGGCGGGGTCGAGGTTGCCGGGGCGGGGGGACGTACTCATGCGGCCATTGTGCCGGGCCCGAATGCCGGGAACGGATCACTGTCCGCCTGATGGGCGGGCGCGAGGCGGGATCCGGCCGTAGGCTGGCCCGTATGTCTACCCATGCGAAGCGCGAACGACTGCTGCTGGCCGACCTGTTGGAGGCGGCCGGGCCGGAGGCGCCGACGCTCTGCGACGGCTGGAGCTGCCGGGAGCTGGCGGCGCACGTGGTCGTCCGGGAGCGCCGGCCGGACGCGGCGGGGGGCCTGCTCCTGAACGTGCTCAAGGCACGGCTGGACAAGGCGATGGCCGAGTACACGGCCAGGCCGTACGAGGAACTCATCCAGCTGATCCGGACCGGGCCGCCGAAGCTGTCGGTGTACGCCCTGAAGCCGGTCGACGAGGCGGCCAACGCGGTGGAGTTCTTCGTCCATTCGGAGGACGTGCGGCGGGCGCAGCCGGACTGGTCGCCGCGGGAGCTGGACCCGGTGTTCGCGGACTCCCTGTGGTCCCGGCTGGAGAGGCTGGCCCGGCTGACGGGTCGGCGCTCGCCGGTGGGCCTGGTCCTGCGGCGGCCCGACGGCCGCACGGCGGTGGCGCACAAGGGCGTCCCGGTGGTGACGGTGACGGGCGAGCCGGGTGAGCTGACCCTGTTCTCCTTCGGCCGCCAGGACGCTGCCAAGGTGACGCTGGACGGCGACAAGGAAGCCGTCTCGATGCTGGTGCGGGCGCGACTGGGCATCTAGAACGCTGGCGTCGGGGCGGGTGCACTTGGCGTGAACATTCCCTTGCCCTTGTCACATCGGGCGAGCTTAATGAAGCCTCGCGCGGTCACATGGTCGACGACACACGGGGGAAATCATGGAATCCGGCCCGGTCCCACCGCCACCGTTACCGCCCCGGCCGCCGGCGGCGCCACCGCCTGCGCCGCCGCCCAGAGCATCCGAGCTCGGTGTGGAGCTGCGCGTGGGCAAACGGCTGCTGTGGGTGGACGGCGCGGCCTATCCACTGCACAACGTCGTCCGGGTGCGCACTTTCCAGATCAAGCCCGACCGCGGGGAAGCCCTCCTCCAGTTCCTGAAGTGGCTCGGTGGCACGGCAGCGCTGATCATCGTGCTCCAGGTCGCCTCTGCGGACTCGGGGTCGTCCAGCAGCTCGGACTACCGCTCGGGCAACGCCGCGGACAGCCTGTGGACCCTCGGCGCCATCATGGCGGTCATCCTCCTCGTCCGGCTGGTCACCCAGCTGGCCGCGCCGTCCCGGCACGTTCTGTCCGTGGAGACGTCGGGCCCCTCCACCGCCCTGGTGACGCTGCCCGACAAGGAGCAGCTGCGGCAGCTGGTCCGGCAGATCGTCCACGCCATCGAGCACCCGGAGACCGAGTTCGCCGTACGCGTCGAACGTCTGAGCATCAATCCGAGCAACTACCACCTCGGCGACACCGTGAACATGTACGGCGGCATCGGGAACATGGGGGTCGTGAAGAAATGACCGGTGGCAACCACTACGGCGACATCGTCAACATGAACCAGGGAAGTGGCAACACCGGAATCGTGAAGAACCAGTTCCCGGCCGTCGCCCCGCAGCTGCCCGCCGACCAGCGGGAGGCCATCGCCGAGCTGATCCGGCTGCTCCAAGAGCTGCGCGGCCAGCTCCCGCCCGCCGCCGTAGAGACCGTCGACGGCTCCCTGCGCACGATCTCCTCCGCCGGCAGCACCCCGCAGGAGCGCCACGGCGCCCTGATGACCGTGGCCGGCGTCGCGGCGGTGATCGGCCCGCTCGCCCAGCCGGTCGTCGACGCGGTCCAGGCGATCCTTCGGCTGCTGGGTGCGGGATGAGGCGCGGGCCCGGCCACAGGCCGGGCCCGCCCGGTCTCAGCGGACCGGGTGGCCCGCCTCCCGGAGCGTGTCCTTGACCTGGGAGATCCGCAGGTCGCCGAAGTGGAACACCGAGGCCGCGAGCACCGCGTCCGCGCCCGCCGCGATCGCCGGCGGGAAGTGCTCCAGTTTGCCGGCGCCGCCCGAGGCGATCACCGGGACCGTGACGTGCCCGCGCACCGCCGCGATCATCTCGGTGTCGTACCCGTCCTTGGTGCCGTCGGCGTCCATCGAATTCAGCAGGATCTCCCCGGCGCCCAGTTCGGCCGCCCGGTGGGCCCACTCGACGGCGTCGATGCCGGTACCCCGGCGGCCGCCGTGGGTGGTGACCTCGAAGGAGCCCGACGCGGTCCTGCGGGCGTCGACCGACAGGACGAGGACCTGGCGGCCGAAGCGTTCGGCGATCTCCTGGATGAGCTCGGGGCGGGCGATGGCGGCGGTGTTCACGCCCACCTTGTCCGCGCCGGCCCGCAGCAGCTTGTCCACGTCGTCCGCGGTACGGACGCCGCCGCCCACGGTGAGCGGGATGAAGACCTGCTCGGCGGTGCGGCGCACCACGTCGTACGTGGTCTCGCGGTTCCCGGAGGACGCGGTGATGTCGAGGAAGGTCAGCTCGTCGGCGCCCTCCGCGTCGTACAGCTTGGCCATCTCCACCGGGTCACCGGCGTCGCGCAGGTTCTGGAAGTTGACGCCCTTGACGACCCGGCCGTTGTCGACGTCCAGGCAGGGGATCACCCGTACGGCGAGGGTCATGCCGCACCTCCGTACGCTTCCACCTCGACCTCGACGACCATGCTGGGGTCGACGAAGCCGGAGACGATGATCATCGTTGCGGCGGGGCGCACCGCGTCGAACAGTTCCTTGTGGGCGCGGCCCACCTCGTCCACGTCCCGGGCGTGGGTGAGGTACATCCGCGTGCGGACCACGTGCTCGGGGCCGAGACCGGCCTGTGCGAGGGCCTTGAAGGCGACGCCGAAGGCGGCGACGGCCTGGTCGTACGGGCCGTTGGCGTCGGCCGCGGTGCAGCCGGAGACCAGGACCAGGCCGTTCGGGAGCCGGACGGCGCGGGAGTAGCCGATGACGTCCTCGTAGGCGCTGCCGGAGGAGATGCGGCGCACCTCGGGAGTGCTGCTCATGCGGACACCACCTTCAGGGCTTCTTCCAGCGTGAAGGCCTTGGCGTACAGGGCCTTTCCGACGATCGCGCCCTCGACGCCCAGCGGGACCAGCTCGGCCAGCGCCCGCAGGTCGTCCAGCGAGGAGATGCCGCCGGAGGCCACGACGGGCCGGTCGGTGGCGGCGCAGACGTTCCTCAGCAGCTCCAGGTTGGGGCCGGTCAGGGTGCCGTCCCTGCCGATGTCGGTGACGACGTAGCGGGCGCAGCCCTCGGAGTCCAGGCGGGCGAGGGTCTCGTACAGGTCGCCGCCCTCGCTGGTCCAGCCTCGGCCCTTGAGGGTGGTGCCGCGGACGTCGAGGCCGATCGCGATCTTGTCGCCGTGCTCGGCGATCGCCTTGGCGGCCCACTCGGGGGTCTCCAGCGCGGCGGTGCCGAGGTTGACCCGGGTGCAGCCGGTGGCGAGGGCCGCGGCGAGCGAGGCGTCGTCGCGGATTCCGCCGGACAGCTCGACCTTGATGTCCATGGCGGCGGTGATCCCGGCGACCAGGTCGCGGTTGTCGCCGGTGCCGAAGGCGGCGTCCAGGTCGACCAGGTGCAGCCACTCGGCGCCGGAGCGCTGCCAGGCGAGGGCCGCCTCCAGCGGGGAGCCGTAGGAGGTCTCGCTGCCGGACACCCCGTGCACGAGGCGGACGGCCTGTCCGTCGCGGACGTCGACCGCGGGGAGGAGCTCAAGCGTCTTCTGCATCAGAGGGTCTCGATCCAGTTGGTGAGGAGCTGGGCTCCGGCGTCGCCGGACTTCTCGGGGTGGAACTGGGTCGCCCACAGGGCGCCGTTCTCCACCGCCGCGACGAACGGCTCGCCGTGGGTGGCCCAGGTGACGCGGGGGGCGCGGATCGCCGGGTTGGTGACCTCCAGGGTCCACTCGCGCGCCGCGTAGGAGTGCACGAAGTAGAACCGGGCGTCGGCGTCCAGGCCGGCGAAGGCCTGGCTGTCGGCGGGGGCCTCGACGGTGTTCCAGCCCATGTGGGGGACGATCGGGGCCCTGAGCGGGCCGACCGTGCCGGGCCACTCGTCGAGGCCCTCGGTCTCGACGCCGTGCTCGATGCCGCGCTCGAAGAGGATCTGCATGCCGACGCAGATGCCCATGACCGGGCGGCCGCCGGAGAGCCGGCGGCCGATGATCCAGTCGCCGCGGGCGTCCTTGAGGCCCTGCATGCAGGCGGAGAAGGCGCCGACGCCGGGGACGAGGAGTCCGTCGGCGTCCATGGCCTTGTCGTAGTCGCGGGTGATCTCGACGTCGGCGCCGACGCGCGCGAGGGCGCGCTCGGCGGAACGGACGTTGCCGAAGCCGTAGTCGAAGACGACGACGTTCTTGGTGGGACGGGTGGTTGCGGCAGTGCTCATGCCCAGATTCCTTGGATTCGCAGGACCCCGGCGGCCAGGCACATCGCCGAGGCGATGGCGAGCAGGAGGACGACCGACCTGGGCATCTGCTGCTTCTGGAAGGAGTAGACGCCTCCGGCGAGGAACAGGCCGAAGACGATCAGGATCGTGTTGAGCCCGTTCACGGCTAGAGGGCGCCCTTCGTGGAGGGCAGGATGCCGGCGGCGCGCGGGTCGAATTCGGCCGCGTAGCGCAGGGCGCGCGCGAGCGCCTTGAACTGGCACTCCACGATGTGGTGGGCGTTGCGCCCGTACGGGACGTGGATGTGCAGGGCGATCTGGGCCTGCGCGACGAAGGACTCGAAGATGTGGCGGGTCATCGTCGTGTCGTACGTGCCGATCATCGGCGCCATGTTCTCGGGCTCGGTGTGCACGAGGTAGGGGCGGCCGGACAGGTCGACGGTGACCTGGGCGAGGGACTCGTCGAGCGGCACGGTGCAGTTGCCGAAGCGGTAGATGCCCACCTTGTCGCCGAGGGCCTGCCTGAAGGCGGCGCCGAGTGCGAGGGCGGTGTCCTCGATGGTGTGGTGGGTGTCGATGTGCAGGTCGCCGTCGGTCTTGACGGTGAGGTCGAAGAGGCCGTGGCGGCCGAGCTGGTCGAGCATGTGGTCGTAGAAGCCCACGCCCGTCGAGACGTCGACCCGGCCGGTGCCGTCGAGGTTTATCTCGACGACGACCGAGGTCTCCTTCGTGGTCCGTTCGACCCGTCCGATGCGGCTCATGCGTGCTGCTCCTTCTTCAGTGCGCGAACCGCTTCCAGGAACGCGTCGTTCTCGGCCGGGGTGCCCGCGGTGACCCGCAGCCAGCCCGGTACGCCGTTGTCCCGGACCAGGACACCCCGGTCGAGGATCTTCTGCCAGGCGGTGTGGGAGTCCTCGAACCTGCCGAACTGGATGAAGTTCGCGTCGGACTCGGTGACCTCGTAGCCGATGGCCTGCAGTTCGACGACCAGGCGGTCCCGCTCGGCCTTGAGCTGCTCGACGTAGCCGAGCAGGGTGTCGGTGTGCTCCAGGGCGGCCAGCGCGGTCGCCTGGGTGACGGCCGACAGGTGGTACGGCAGGCGCACCAGCTGGACGGCGTCGACCACGGCGGGGTGCGCGGCCAGGTATCCCAGGCGCAGTCCGGCGGCGCCGAAGGCCTTGGACATGGTCCGGGAGACCACCAGGTTCGGCCGGCCCTCGATGAGGGGCAGCAGCGAGTCGCGGTGGCTGAACTCCACGTACGCCTCGTCCACGATGACCAGGGACGGCTTGGCCGCCTGCGCGGCCTCGTACAGGGCGAGGACCGTCTCGGCCCCGACCGCCGTGCCCGTGGGGTTGTTGGGCGAGGTGATGAAGACGACGTCGGGGGCGTTCTCGGCGATCGCCTGCTCCGCCGCCTCCACGTCGATCGTGAAGTCGTCCCGGCGCGGTCCGGAGATCCAGCCGGTGCCCGTGCCGCGGGAGATCAGCGCGTGCATCGAGTACGACGGCTCGAAGCCGATCGCGGTGCGGCCGGGACCGCCGAAGGTCTGCAGCAGCTGCTGGATGACCTCGTTGGAGCCGTTGGCGGCCCATACGTTCTCCCGCGCGACCGGGTGCTTGGCCGTACGGGTGAGGTAGGCGGCCAGCTGGGTGCGCAGCTCGACCGCGTCCCGGTCGGGGTAGCGGTTGAGGGTGCGGGCGGCGTCGGCGACGCGCTCGGCGATGCGCCGGACCAGCTCCTCGGGCAGCTCGTACGGGTTCTCGTTGGTGTTCAGCTGGACGGGTACGTCGAGCTGCGGGGCGCCGTACGGGGTCTTGCCGCGCAGCTCGTCCCGGATGGGGAGGTCGTCGATGCCGGTCACGCCTGGGGGACCTTCCATCCGAAGCGCGCCTTCAGGGCGGCGCCGTGCGCGGGCAGGTCCTCGGCCTCGGCCAGCGTCACCACGTGGTGGGTGACCTCGGCGAGGGCGTCCCGCGTGTAGTCGACGATGTGGATGCCGCGCAGGAAGGACTGCACGGACAGGCCGGAGCTGTGGCAGGCGCAGCCGCCGGTGGGCAGCACGTGGTTCGACCCGGCGCAGTAGTCGCCGAGCGAGACCGGGGCCCACGGGCCGACGAAGATCGCACCGGCGTTGCGTACGCGGGCGGCCCAGGCGGCGGCGTCGGCCGTCTGGATCTCCAGGTGCTCGGCGCCGTAGGCGTCGACGACCTTGAGGCCGTCCTCCAGGGTGTCGACCAGCACGATCGCGGACTGGCGCCCGGCGAGCGCGGGCTTGATCCGGTCCTCGACGTGCTTGGTGGCCGCGACCTGCGGCTCCAGCTCCTGCTCGACGGCGGTCGCGAGCTCCTCGGAGTCCGTGACGAGGACGGCGGCGGCCAGCGGGTCGTGCTCGGCCTGGCTGATCAGGTCGGCGGCCACGTGCACCGGGTCGGCGGTGGAGTCGGCGAGGACCGCGATCTCGGTCGGGCCGGCCTCGGTGTCGATGCCGATCTTCCCGGTGAAGTAGCGCTTGGCGGCGGCGACCCAGATGTTGCCGGGGCCGGTCACCATGTTCGCGGGAGCGCACTCGTCGGTGCCGTACGCGAACATCGCGACGGCCTGGGCGCCGCCCGCCGCGTACACCTCGTCCACGCCGAGCAGCGCGCAGGCGGCGAGGATCGTCGGGTGGGGCAGGCCGTCGAACTCGACCTGCGGCGGAGAGGCCAGTGCGATCGACTCGACGCCCGCCTCCTGCGCCGGCACGACGTTCATCACGACGGAGGACGGGTACACCGAGCGGCCGCCCGGGGCGTACAGCCCCACGCGCTCGACCGGAACCCACTTCTCGGTCACCGTGCCGCCGGGGACCACCTGGGTGGTGTGCTCGGTGCGGCGCTGGCCGCGGTGCACGATCCGGGCGCGCCGGATCGACTCCTCCAGGGCGGCGCGGACGGCCGGGTCGAGCTCGTCGAGGGCGGTCTTGAGGGCCTCGGCGGGCACCCTGACCTGCTCCAGCTTCACCCCGTCGAACTTCTGCGCGTACTCGATCAGCGCCGCCGTGCCACGATGATGGACGTCCTCGCAGATGGGCCGCACCTTCTCCAGGGCAGCTTCCACGTCGAACTCGGCACGGGGCAGCAGATCGCGCAGGGCGCCGCCCTCGGGGAGGGCGTCACCGCGCAGGTCGATACGAGAGATCACCTCCCAATTCTCTCAGACCGCCTCGTGCCGCCGTTCGCCCGTATCACTGGCTGATACACGCCCCGGATGTCACAGGTGCCCGTTAGCTTGGATCTACACGTAGTGACAGCGGAGGGGGGCCGCCATGACCGAGGCACGCGCGGATGCGGGGACCGGGCCACCCGCCGGTACCGGGGCACCCGCCGACACCGAGGCGCGCGCGGGCGAGGAGCCGGCCGACCTCTCCGCCGCCGAGCGCCGCATGTGGGGCGCCTACCGCACGGGCAGCGTCTGCGACCTGCGCGTCCGCGTCGGCGACCGGGACGATCCGCACGCCCCGCACGTCTGGGGCCCCGAGCGCAGCGTGCGTGCCCAGGTGGTGGCCCTGCTGCTGCTCCACGGTCCGCCGCCAGTACCGGGCCGGGTGGCCTCGCTGAAGCTGCGCGGCGTACGGATCACCGGGCGGCTCGACCTGTCCGGGGGCACGGTGAGCCCGTACGTGGAACTGCAGTCGTGCAGCTTCGACAGCGAGATCCAGCTGTCCGAGGCCCGTTTCGGCACCCTGCGCCTGGTGAACTGCGCGATCCCCCGGCTGGAGGCGGCCCGCCTGCACACCGAGGGCGATCTGCACATGCCGCGCTGTCGGGTGGCCCGGGGCATCCGGCTGACCGACGCCCAGATCGGCACCGACCTGCTGATCAGCCAGGCGGTGGTGCAGAAGGACGCCAAGGGGCGGGCGATCACCGCCGACGGGATGTCGGTGGCGCAGGACTTCCAGGGCGAGCTGCTGGAGACGTACGGGGAAGTGAGTCTGCGCGGCGCGAAGGTCGGCGTGTCGATGAACCTGCGCGGGGCCCGTCTGCGCAACCCGTACGGGCGGTACGCGCTGAACGCGCCGCAGCTGACCGTCGAGCGGACCCTGTACCTGACCTCGATCGCCCTGGACTACGTCCCCGGATCGAACTCGTCCACTCCCCCGTACGGACTGGGGCTGACACCGACGCGCGGTCAGCCGTCGCAGCGCTTCGAGTGCCGCGGCGGGCTGCGGATGGACGACGGCCGCTTCGGCGACGCCATCGACTTCTACGGGGCGCGCTTCGTGCTCACCGACGAGCAGGAGATATCCCTGCGCCGGATCCAGACTCCCGAGTTCCGCTTCGTCGGGGAGCGGCCGGAGCGCGGGCGGGTCGTCGTGTCGGGGGCCAAGGTGGTCAAGCTCGTCGACTCCTCCACCAGCTGGCCGGGCCCGGGCGGGGTGTCGATCGAGGGCTTCGTCTACGAGAACCTGGCCCCGCGGGGCCACTTCCCCCTGGCCCGCCGGCTGGCGTGGGTGGAGGCGGCCACGCCCGAGTACTCGCCGGAGCCGTACGAGCGGCTGGCCGCCGTACTGCGGGCCAGCGGTGAGGACGCGGACGCGCGCGAGGTGCTGCTGGCCAAGCAGCGCCGCCGCCGGGCGACCCTGCCGCCCGCGGCCAAGGCGTGGGGCTACGTCCAGGACTGGACGGTGGTCTACGGGTACCGCCCCGGCCGGGCCGCGCTGTGGATGGCGGTGCTGTGGGCGGCGGGCGCGCTGCTGTTCTCCCAGCACCAGCCGCCCCCGATCAAGGAGGACGAGCACCCGAAGTGGGATGCCGCCCTGTACGCCCTGGACCTCCTGCTCCCGGTGATCGACCTCGGTCAGCAGGGCCAGTGGAAAGTGGAGGGCGGCTGGCAGTGGGGGGCGGCGGTGCTGGTCCTGCTGGGGTGGATCCTGGCCACCACGGTGGCGGCGGGCGCGTCGCGACTGCTGCGGCGGGGGTGACGGGGATGGGGCGGGTCGGCCCCCGGCCATTACCCTGTGCCTCGTGACCACCGTTCGCCTGCCCCTCTTCCCCCTGAACTCGGTGCTGTTCCCGGGACTCGTCCTCCCGCTGAACATCTTCGAGGAGCGTTATCGCGCCATGATGCGCGAGCTGCTGAAGACGGGCGAGGACGAGCCGCGCCGTTTCGCGGTCGTCGCCATCCGTGACGGCCGCGAGGTCGCCCCGACCGCGCCCGGCCTGCCCGACCCGACGGCCCTGCCCGAGCGCGGCCCCGCCGCGGGCTTCGGCCCGGACCCGGTCCAGGCCTTCCACCGCGTGGGCTGCATCGCGGACGCGGCGACGATCCGGGAGCGTGAGGACGGCAGCTTCGAGGTCCTCGCGACGGGCACCTCGCGGGTCCGGCTGATCTCGGTCGACGCCTCGGGCCCCTTCCTCACGGCGGAGCTGGAAGAGCTCCCGGAGGAAGCGGGCGAGGGCGCGGGGGCCCTGGCCGAGGGCGTGCTGCGGGCCTTCCGCGCCTACCAGAAGCGGCTGGCCGGAGCCCGCGAGCGGTCCCTGACCGGCGCGGAACTCCCCGACGAGCCGTCGGTGGTCTCGTACCTGGTGGCAGCGGCGGCGGTGCTGGACATCCCGGCGAAGCAGCGGCTGCTCCAGGCCCCGGACACGGCGACCCGCCTGGCGGAGGAGCTCAAGCTGCTGCGCGCGGAGACGGCGGTGATCCGCCATCTCCCCTCGCTGCCGGCGGTGGACCTGACCCGTACCCCGACGAGCCCGAACTGATGGCGAAGAAGAAGCCGGCCGGGACGCCGGCGATCGTGGCCCTCACCGCGGCGGGCGCCGAGTTCACCACGCACGCGTACGAGCACGACCCGGCGCACCCCTCGTACGGCGAGGAAGCCGCTTCGGCGATGGGCGTCCCGCCCGCCAGGGTCTTCAAGACGCTCGTCGCGGAGGTGGACGGGGTCCTGACGGTGGCGGTGGTCCCGGTCTCGGGCTCGCTGGACCTGAAGGCCCTCGCCTCGGCGGTGGGCGGCAAACGGGCGGTGATGGCCGATCCCGCGCTGGCGGAACGCACGACGGGCTACGTCCTGGGCGGCATCTCCCCGCTCGGCCAGCGCAAGCGGCTGCGTACGGTGATCGACGCCTCGGCCTGCGACCACCCGACCATCTGCTGCTCGGCGGGCCGCCGCGGCCTGGAGGTCGAGCTCTCCCCGTCGGCGCTGACCGCCCTGACCGGGGCCACGCTGGCCCCCATCGCCCGCCCGTAGCCGTCGGCGGGGCCCCCGGCGGACCCGCCGACGGGGGTCAGGGGCGCGGAGGCTGCGGCGCCGACGGGTCGGCGTGGACGTGCGGCGGCGGGTAGACCGCCCAGGCGGGCTCCGGGTCCGGATCCCGCGGGGACCAGAGGGCGGTCAGGCCCAGGTGGACCACGACGGCCGTCATCGGCCAGACCAGCAGCACCCCGTGGGCCAGCATCTGCAGCGGAGCGTCGAACGGAACGCCCTTGCCCGCCTTCAGCGCGGCGGTCGCCAGGTCCGAGGAGGGCCCCAGCCACAGCCCGAACCGCCACCCCACCAGCGCGGCGAAGAGGGACCCGGCGCCGAGCCCGATCACCAGCGGCACGCCCCCGGCCCGGCGCCACAGGAAGGCGCCGACGGCACTCAGTGCGCCCAGCCCCGCCGACAGCAGGAAGAAGGTCCCGTCGGCGCCGATCCGCGCCTCGCTCTCGCTGTTGCGCAGGAACACCGCCTCCCCGTTGGAGACGTACAGCACCCGCGGCGCCAGCCACACCCACAGCAGTCCGAGGAGCAGGCCCGCCACCCCGACCACCAGGGCGACGGCGGCCCCGTCCCGGATGTCCTTGGGCGTGATGGCCGCCCCGGCGGCCCCCGGCTTCTCGGGCGGGAGGGGCGGCGGGTCGAAAGGAGACTGCGGGGTCACGGCTTCGGTCACCCCCACATCGTGCCAGGTGCGTCGGCCCCCGGCGTCAGCGGACCGCCGCCCGCCGGTACGCCCACGTGGCGACGGCCAGCGACAGGACGCCGACGGCCCCGCACACGCCGAGGTCGAAGGCGACCGCGGCCCAGTCCGGATCCGGGGCGAAGGTCCGGGCGAACGCCTCCACCCCGTACGTGGAGGGCAGCAGGTCCCGCGCCCAGACGATCACGTCCGGCATCCGCTCGGGCGGCAGCACCCCCAGCAGCAGCGCCGCCGACATCCCGAGCTGCCCGGCCAGCGTGGCCAGCTCCTGCCGCGGTGCCAGCAGCCCCAGCGCCGCGCCGAGCCCGGCCAGCGCGGCCCCGGCCAGCGGCACCACCGCGGCCAGGATCCACAGCCCGCCCATCGGCAGCCCGAAGAGCACGCACCCGAAGACGGCGGTGACCAGGGTCCCGGGCAGGGTGAAGGAGGCGTACGCGGCGGCCGCGCCCAGCACCACGGAGGCGGGCGGCACCGGCAGGGTGGCGTAGTGGTCGAGGCCGCCGCCCGCCCGCAGCTGCCCGAAGTACTGCGCGAGCAGGTTCAGCGCGACGAAGGCCACGACGAGGACGGAGGAGCCGGCCACGACGGCCCGGGCCTCGGAACCCCCGTCCACCACGCCCCGCATCAGGATCATGATCCCGACGGACTGGAAGGTGGCCACGAACAGCAGCGGGATCCGCGCCACCCTGGCCCGGGACAGCTGCGCCCGGTAGACGGCCGCCAGCGCGGGGAAGAACCGCGCCTTCGGAGCCAGCTCGGCGGGAGCGCACGCGGCGCCCGCGACGCCCACGGCGCCCGCGACGTCCGCGGCACCCGCGACGTCCGCGACGCCCACGGCAGAGGTAGTCACGACTTGACCAGACCCTTCATCCGCCCGCCCAGCGCCAGGTAGACGTCCTCCAGGCTCGGCGTCGCCAGCGTGAAATCGTCGAGGGCGGCGAAGGCCGGCCCCCCGGTGACGGCCGCCACCGCGGCGCGCGCCTCGTCGGGCGGCAGCCGCAGTACCCAGCGGCGCCCGGATTCGGTGGCCAGCGGTGCGAGCGCCGCCACCTCCGGCACCTCCAGCGGCGCGGCGGACCGCCACACCAGCTCCAGCCGGACCTCGCCCGAGACCTTGGCCTTCAGCCCGGCCGGGGTGTCGCAGGCGATGACCCTGCCCTGGTCGATGACGGCGACGCGGTCGAGGACCGTCTCGGCCTCGATGACGTTGTGGGTGACGAGCAGGACGGTCGCGCCGTTGCGCTCGCGCCGCCGGTCCACGGCGGACCACACCGCGCGGCGGGCCACCGGGTCCATGCCGGTGGTCGGTTCGTCGAGGACCAGTACCGGCCGCTCCCCCACCAGCGCGGCGGCGAAGCAGGCCAGGCGCCGCTGTCCGCCGGAGAGCTTCTTCAGGGGCCGCCCGGCGATCGCGGTCAGCCCGAGCTCCTCCAGTACGGCGTCGCGCGCGGCCCGCGCCGCCCGTGCGTCGAGCCCGCGCAGCCGGCCGGTGGTCTCGGCGGCCAGCGACACGGTGAGCTCGTCCAGCGCGGTGGACTCCTGCCCCAGGTAGGCGAGCAGTCGCGCCGCCCGCCCGGGGTGGCGTACGAGGTCGTGGCCGAGGAGGGTCACGGTGCCCGCGTCGGGGCGCATCAGCCCGGTGAGCTGGCGGACCAGGGTGGACTTGCCGGCGCCGTTGGGGCCGAGCAGGCCGAAGACCTCGCCGCGCCGGACGTCCAGGGACACACCGTCGTTGGCACGGGTCTCGGGCAGGGCGGGAGCCCCGCGCCGGCCCCGGACGGCGGGATACGTCTTCACCAGGTCACGCACGGCGCAGATCACGTCGGAGGCCGCTGCCGCTGCTGCCGCCGTCTCCGGCGTCCCGCGGGGTCCTGCCTGTGCTGTGCCCGTACTCACGAGGGAGCAGCCTACGCGGCTTCCGGCCCTACTCGGCCGCCGGGGTCGGCGGCGCGGCCGCGCCGCCGGGAGGTGATCCCGGCGCCGCGGCCGGTACGGCGGCCACGTGTTCGGCGGCCGCCCGGACGTCGATCTCCCGCCAGAACCCGGCGCGGATGGCGTACCGGTCGTGCTCGTCGATCTGGTCGTCCTTGTGCGCGAGCAGCCCGAACCGGGCGGCGTAGCGCAGCAGCTCCCCGTCGATCCGGTGCGGGATGCGCGGGTACATCGTGGCCAGCCTCTGCAGGTGGACGGTCTCCGGGAGCCGTTCCATCCAGCGCCGGGCGAACACCTGTCCCACCTCGAACGGGTCGCCGCCGACGGTGGTGATGTCCTCCTCCCGGTCGGCCCAGCGCTGTTCGGCGCTGGTGAGCTGGGCGAGGGTGGGCAGCGAGGCGGTCTCCGCGGGTTCGCCGAGCGGTCCGGCGCGGTCGATCCAGCCCTTGTCGGAGGACCAGCGCAGGGCGCTGCCGGCAGGGGGCTGGCTCCCGTTGGACGCGGGCGCGGCCTGCTGTCCGGGTGCGCGCAGCGAACCGGCGAGGTCCTTGGGGGTGGGCACGGCCCGGCCCCCGGGGGCGGCGGGCGCGGGTACGGGGGCTCCGTCGGCCTCGTCCTGCCGGGCGTCGGCGGAGCCGTTGCGGGCGGCTTCGGCGAGCGCGGCCTCGGGCAGCGGGGCGGAGAGGATGGCGGCGATGTCGGGGCGGGGGGCGGGCGGCGGGGAGCACAGCCCGGTGAGGTCCTTGGCCCGGACGGCGCGGGTGATCCAGGACCGGTCGAGGACGCGGCGTTCGTCGGCTTCCGCGACGAGGTCCTCGGACTGGTTGTAGTCCCCGTCGGCGGCCTGGACGGCCCACAGGTGGACGGCGACCCCGTGCTCCTTGGCGGACATCAGGCCGGGCAGCAGGTCTCCGTCGCCGGTCACCAGGACCACGTCGGAGCAGGCGCGGTTGCGGGCCAGCTCGGTGAGTTCCGCGTGCATGGCGGCGTCGACGCCCTTCTGTGCCCAGCGGCCGTCGCTGCGGGTCAGGGCACCGAGCCGGACGGTGACGCGCGGCATGACGCGCAGCCGCCGGTGCTCGGGCTGGGGCACCCGGTCGGGTGCGCCGTCGAACCAGTAGATGCGCAGCAGGGGCTGCTCGGTATCCGCTTCCGCGCGCTCACGCAGGCCCTGGATGAGGGCGGCATGGTCGACGGTGATGCGGGATCGGGAGGGCTCCCCTGCGAGAAGGCTCGCGGCGGCGCCCAGCAGATAGCCGGCGTCCACCAGGACGACGCAGCGGTCCACGCGTACCACCCTCTTCCCTGGGGGTCCTCGATAGGTTTTCCCCGAGTCTGCCCGACCGCAAGGGTGTTGACGGCCGGAACTCGATCATCGGCGTGGCGGATCTCCGGGGCGGGAAGGAGAGGGGCTCCGACTACGCGCGGTAATGATCCAAAATGCGCGGTTTCTGGCGTTGTGTGAGTGTGAAGGCGGTCCTGGCCCCTAGACCCTCACGGAGGCTCCACCATGGCCAAGAACAAGCAGCAGAAGCAGCCGAAGCAGCAGCAGGCCCGTTCGTCCGCATCGGCCCCGTCGCGCTCCACGGAACCCTCGCACGAGTCGACCTCTCAGGCGCCGAGTCCGATGGACATGGCCCACAAGAGCAAGACGAAGAAGTTCGGCCACAACTGACGCTTTCGCGTTGCGTGACCGGAAAGGGCCTGCCCGGCGATGCCGGGCAGGCCCTTCCGTACGCGGGGCGGCCCCGCCGACCGGCCTTATCCGGCCAGGCAGGACGGGCCGAGCAGCACCTTGAGGTCGCCGAAGAGGGCGGGGTCGGGCTGCACCCGGTGCTTGTCGAGGCGCAGCACGGTGGTGGTCCGCGGCCCCTGGAGCTTGATCCGCACCTCGGTGTTGCCCCTGTGGTGGCGCAGGATCTCCCCCAGCCGGGTCACCATCGGCGGCGTGACCTTGACGGTGGGGATGGTGAGGACCACCGGGGCGTTGGTGCCGGCCGAGGTGAGGTCGGGAACCATCATCTCCATGGCGACCAGGCGGGGCACGTCCTCGCGCTTGTCGAGGCGGCCCTTGACGAAGACGACGGTGTCCTCGACCAGCTGGGTGGAGACGAGCTGGTAGGTCGCGGGGAAGAACATGCATTCGATGGAGCCGGCCAGGTCCTCGACGGTGGCGATGGCCCAGGCGTTGCCCTGCTTGGTCATCTTGCGCTGGAGGCCCGAGATGATGCCGCCGATGGTGACGACGGCGCCGTCCGAGTGCTCTCCGCCGGTCAGCTGGGAGATCCCGGCGTCCGTCTTGTCGGACAGCACGTGCTCCAGGCCGAAGAGCGGGTGGTCGGAGACGTAGAGGCCGAGCATCTCGCGCTCCTGGGCGAGCAGGTAGGACTTCTCCCACTCGACGTCGGAGAACTCGACGTCGAGGCCGAAGCCCGGCTCGTCGCTCGCGCCCTCGTCACCCATTCCGCCGAAGAGGTCGAACTGCCCCTCGGCCTCCTTGCGCTTCACGGCGACCACGTTGTCGATCATCGACTCGTGGTGGGCGACCAGGCCCTTGCGGGTGTGGCCCATCTCGTCGAAGGCCCCGGCCTTGATCAGCGACTCGACGGTCCGCTTGTTGCAGACGACGGCCTCGACCTTGTCCAGGAAGTCGGGGAAGGAGGAGAACTTCCCCTTGGCCTTCCTGGTCTTGATGATCGACTCGACGACGTTGCTGCCCACGTTGCGCACCGCGGTGAGGCCGAAGAGGATCACGTCGTCGCCCTGGGCGGCGAAGTTCGGCTCCGACTCGTTCACGTTCGGCGGCAGGACCTTGATGCCCATGCGCCGGCACTCGTTCAGGTAGATCGCGGACTTGTCCTTGTCGTCCTTGACCGAGGTGAGCAGGCCGGCCATGTACTCGGCCGGGAAGTTCGCCTTGAGGTAGGCGGTCCAGTAGGAGACCAGGCCGTACGCGGCCGAGTGGGCCTTGTTGAAGGCGTAGCCGGCGAAGGGGACCAGGACGTCCCACAGGGCCTTGATCGCCTGGTCGCTGAAGCCCTTCTTCTTGGCACCCTCCTCGAAGATGACGAAGTTCTTCGCCAGCTCCTCGGGCTTCTTCTTGCCCATCACGCGGCGCAGGATGTCGGCCTCGCCGAGGGAGTACCCGGCGATGATCTGGGCGGCCTTCTGCACCTGCTCCTGGTACACGATCAGGCCGTAGGTGACCGCGAGCACCTCTTCGAGCGGCCCCTCCAGCTCCGGGTGGATCGGGGTGATCTCCTGCTGCTTGTTCTTGCGCAGGGCGTAGTTCGTGTGCGAGTTCATGCCCATCGGGCCCGGCCGGTAGAGGGCCGAGACGGCGGAGATGTCCTCGAAGTTGTCGGGCTTCATCAGGCGCAGCAGCGAGCGCATGGGGCCGCCGTCGAACTGGAAGACGCCGAGGGTGTCGCCGCGGCCGAGCAGTTCGAAGGTCTTGGGGTCGTCGAGCGGCAGGGCCAGGAGATCGATGTCGATCCCCTTGTTGGCCTTCACCATCTTGACGGCGTCGTCCATGATCGTGAGGTTGCGCAGGCCGAGGAAGTCCATCTTCAGCAGGCCGAGCGACTCGCAGCTCGGGTAGTCCCACTGGGTGATGGTGACGCCGTCGGTGTGCCGCACCCAGACGGGCACGTGGTCGGTGATCGTCTCGCTGGACATGATCACGCCGGCGGCGTGCACGCCCATCTGGCGGACCAGGCCCTCCACGCCGCGGGCGGTGTCGATGACCTTCTTCACGTCGGGCTCGTTCTCGTACATCCCGCGGATCTCGCCGGCCTCGCCGTAGCGGGGGTGCGCGGGGTCGAGGATGCCGGAGAGCGGGATGCCCTTGCCGAGGACGTCGGCGGGCATGGCCTTGGTGAGCCGGTCGCCCATGGCGTACGGGTAGCCCAGCACACGGGCCGAGTCCTTGATCGCGTTCTTGGCCTTGATCGTGCCGTACGTGCCGATCATGGCGACCTTGTCGGCGCCGTACTTCTCGGTCACGTACCGGATCACCTCGACGCGCCGGCGCTCGTCGAAGTCGATGTCGACATCGGGCATGGAGACGCGCTCGGGGTTCAGGAAGCGCTCGAAGATCAGGCCGTGGGTGAGCGGGTCGAGGTCGGTGATGCCCATGGCGTACGCGACGATCGAGCCGGCCGCGGAGCCTCGGCCGGGGCCGACCGCGATGCCCTGGTTCTTGGCCCACATGATGAAGTCGGCGACCACGAGGAAGTAGCCGGGGAAGCCCATCGAGATGATCGTGTCCATCTCGTACTCGGCCTGCTTCATCCGGTCGTCCGGAATGCCTCCGGGGTAGCGGCGGTGCATGCCGCGCATGGTCTCCTCGCGGAACCAGGTGACCTCGGTGTAGCCGTCCGGGATGTCGAACTTCGGCATCAGGTTCCGGAACGTGAACATGCCCTCGGTGTCGATCTGGTCCGCGACCAGCCGCGTGTTGGCGCAGCCCTCCTGCCAGGCGTCCGAGGAGTCGATGGCGTACATCTCGTCCGTGGACTTCAGGTAGTAGCCGGTGCCGTCGAAGCGGAAGCGGTCCGGGTCCGAGAGGTTCTTGCCGGTCTGGATGCACAGCAGGGCGTCGTGGGCGCCGGCCTCGCTCGCGTACGTGTAGTGCGAGTCGTTCGTCACCAGCGGCGGGATGCCGAGCTTCTTGCCGATCTCCAGGAGCCCGTCGCGGACCCGGCGCTCGATCTCGATGCCGTGGTCCATCAGCTCCAGGAAGTAGCGGTCCTTGCCGAAGATGTCCTGGTACTCGGAGGCGGCCTTGAGGGCCTCGTCGAACTGGCCGAGGCGCAGTCGGGTCTGGAGCTCGCCGGAGGGGCAGCCGGTGGAGGCGATCAGCCCCTCGGACCACTTGCTGATGGTCTCCTTGTCCATGCGCGGCCACTTCGTGAGCCAGCCCTCGGCGTACGCGTCGGAGGACAGCCGGAAGAGGTTGTGCAGGCCGGTGGCGTTCGCCGCCCAGATCGTCTTGTGCGTGTAACCGCCGGAACCGGAGACGTCGTCGCGCTTCTGGTGGGGCTGGCCCCACTGGATGCGGCGCTTGTTGCGCCGGGACTCGGGGGCGACGTACGCCTCGATGCCGATGATCGGCGTGATCCCGGCCTTCTGCGCGGTGTGGAAGAAGTCGTACGCCCCGTGCAGGTTGCCGTGGTCGGACATGGCGATGTGCGTCATCCCCATCTCGTTGCACGCGTTGAACATGTCCTTCAGCCGCGCGGCACCGTCCAGCAGCGAGTACTGGGTGTGGACGTGCAGGTGCGTGAACGGCGGCTTGGTCACGGTGGGAGTCCTCCGGCGGGGAGAGAGGGGCGGCAGCTCTGAATCCTACGTCGGCCGGGTGACAGATCACGGGCACCGACGGGTACGGTCATCCGTTGCAGAGCCAAGGACGACTGTCCGGAAACAGATCCACCCAAGCGCCACCAGGAGGCATCCGCCATGGCGGTTACCGAGACGACCGACGAGCAGCGCGCCGAGCAGATACTCGACGTCTTCGACACCGCGTTCGGTGAGCTCCTCGCCGCCGACCCCGCTGCCTTCCAGGTCAAATTCCGCAAGATGGCGGCCTCCGCATTCGCCTTCTACCGGGGCACGGCCTGCCTCTTCTACGCGGACCTGGAGCGCGACCGCCACGGCGGCCCGTACCTGGACGAGCGGACCGGCCGGGTGTGGATCCACGGCGATCTCCACGCGGAGAACTTCGGCACCTACATGGACTCGAACGGCCGGCTGATCTTCAACGTCAACGACTTCGACGAGGCCTACGTCGGCCCCTTCACCTGGGACCTCAAGCGGTTCGCCGCCTCCGTCGCCCTGATCGGCTACACCAAGGCGCTCAGCGACGACCAGATCAGCGAACTCGTCCGGGTCTACGCCAACGCCTACCGGGAGCGGATCCACCGCCTGGCCGCCGGCGCCCGGATCCACGACGTGTCGGACCTGACCTCCTTCACCCTGGACACCGCCGAGGGCCCGCTGCTGGACGCGCTGCGCTCGGCCCGCGCCCGCACCCGCTTCTCGCTCCTGGACTCGATGACGGAGATCCGCGACTTCGAGCGCCGCTTCGCCCCGGGCCCGGGCACCATCGAACTGGACGCGGCGACCCGCTACAAGGTGCTCGCCGCCTTCGACGGCTACCTGGAGACCCTGCCCGACGAATCCCTCGTGCGGCCCGACTCCTACCGGGTCAAGGACGTGGTGGGCCGCCGCGGCGTCGGCATCGGCTCGGCCGGCCTGCCCTCGTACAACATCCTGCTGGAGGGGCACAGCGACGCGCTGGAGAACGACGTCGTGATCTACCTCAAGCAGGCGCAGACCCCGGCGGTCTCCCGGCACATCACCGACCGCGCGGTGCGCGAGTACTTCCACCACGAGGGGCACCGCACGGTGATCTCCCAGCGGGCGCTCCAGGCGCACGCGGACCCGTGGCTGGGCTGGGCCGAGCTGGACGGGTCGGGGCAGCTGGTGGCGGAGGTCTCGCCGTACGCGGTGGACCTGGACTGGTCGGACCTGGACGACCCGGAGGAGATCGCCGCCGTCGTCGCGGACCTCGGGCGGGCCACGGCGACCATGCACTCGGCGGCGGACGAGGCGGAGAGCGGCCACTCGCTGGTCCCCTTCTCCACCGAGCGGGCCATCGACGCGGCCATCGCGGCCGACGAGGAGGGCTTCGCCCGCCTGCTCGTGGACTTCGCCCACGCGTACGGAGCCCGGGCGCGCGCCGACCACCAGATCTTCGTGGACCTCTTCCGCAACGGCCGGCTCACGCCGTAATCGGGGAGGGCGAACCGGCCGGGAACGGGACCTGCGGGCCGCTTTCACAGGGACGCGTGGCAGACTCGCGACGATGGGCATATCAGGGGTGAGGCTTCGAGGGCTGCGGGCCGCGCTGTTCAGCGCGCTCGTCGTGGTGCTCTCGGCGGGCTCGCACGTCCTGATGTCCCGGGTGCCGCTGCCGCCCGCACTCGTGGTCGGGTCCTTCGCCGCCGTGTTCGCCCTCTCCTACGCGCTGGCGGGCCGCGAGCGGGGCTTCGGCCCGATAGCGGCCCTCCTCGTCCCGCTGGAGCTGGCCGCCGACACCGTCTTCACCGCCGGGCAGCGCGTCTGTTACGGCCCCGCGGGCGGCCCGGTCTCGGGCCCGCTGCACGCCCTGGGCCTGGACGAGCTGTGCGGCGGGACGCCGGTGGGCGGGCCGCTGGCCGAGGTGGGAGGGCCCGCGGCCGATCCGGCCGCGCTGCTGTCCGCGCACGGGCCGTGGGCGCCCTGGCTGCTGCTCGCCGCCCACGTCTCGGTCGGGCTGCTCGCCGCCGGCTGGCTGCGCCACGGCGAACGGGCGCTGGCCCGGCTGCTGCGCGCGGTGGCCGCCTCCGCGTTCCGGCCGCTGCTGCTGACGGGGGCCGGGGTCCCGGTCGCCGCCGGTCCCGCGCGGCGGTCGCCCCGGCCGGTCCGGCCGGGCGCGGTGACCCGTACGCGCTTCCCCGCCCACTCCGTGGGGCGGCGGGGGCCTCCCGTGTCCGGCGCGCTCGCAAGCGCCTGACACGCGTACGGCACCCCTGACACGTCACACCCCACGGAGATCACGATGAGTTCACGCAACAGCCAGGCCAACAAGGCGGCGGCCCGCGAGCGGCTGCGCGCCGAGCGCGAGGCGCAGGCGAAGAAGGACAAGGTGCGCCGCCAGGTGGTCGTGGCGGGCGCGGTCCTGGCCGTGCTCGCGCTGGCCGGCGGCGTCGGATACGCGGTCGTGCAGGCCAACCAGCCCGGCTACTGGGAGAAGGCCGCCAAGGCCGAGCTGGTCAAGCCCAAGAACACCGAGGGCGAGGACGGCACCACGGTCGTCATCGGCAAGGCCGAGGCGAAGAAGACCCTGGAGCTCTACGAGGACTCCCGCTGCCCGGCCTGCGCCCAGTTCGAGCAGGCGGCGGGCGAGCAGGTCAAGAAGGACGTCGACGCGGGCAAGTACAAGCTCCGGTACGTCGGCGCCACCTTCATCGACAACATGGCCAAGGGCGAGGGGTCGAAGAACGCGCTGAGCGCGCTCGGCGCGGCGCTGAACGTCAGCCCGCAGGCCTTCCTCGACTACAAGGGCGCGCTCTACTCCAAGGACCTGCACCCCGAGGAGACCGTCGACAGCTTCGCCAAGGACGACTACCTGCTGAAGGTCGCGGACACCGTCCCGGCGCTCAAGGGCAACGCCGAGTTCAAGAAGGCCGTCGAGGACGGCACCTACGACCGGTGGGCGCTGGAGATGTCCAAGGCCTTCAACAACTCCGACGTCAAGGGCACGCCCACCCTGAAGATGGACGGCAAGAAGATCGACACTCCGCAGACGGCGGAGGCGTTCACGGCTGCGATCGACAAGGCCCTGCAGGGCTGAGCCCCGGCCGCTCCGGAGGCCCATTTCCGGACAGGCCACGCCAACGGGCGGGCGGACTCCCAGAGTTCGCCCGCCCGTTGCGTTCCCGAGCCTGTTCCCACGCCCATACCCGCCAGTAATATGATCATCCGTGACCAGTCATCTCTCTCCCTCCGCCACCGCGGCAACTCCTCGCCGCCGTACGGTCGTCCTCGCCGCCGCGGCCACGGCCGCGCTGGCCCCCCTCACCTCGGTGGGCGCCTCGGCCGCCCACGCCGCCGGCGGTGCGCCGGCCTTCCTGCACGGCGTCGCCTCGGGTGACCCGCTGCCCGACGGGATCCTGCTGTGGACCCGGGTGACCCCCACCGCCGAGGCCGTGCCCGGCTCCGGCCTCGGCCCGGCCGTCCAGCTGCGCTGGGAGGTGGCCTCGGACAAGGCGTTCTCCCGGGTCGTCGCGAGCGGCACCACCACCGCGAGCGCCGCCACCGACCACACGGTCAAGGTGGACGTGCGCGGGCTGCAGCCGCAGACCCCGTACTGGTACCGGTTCACCGCCGGCGGCGGCGTCTCCCCCGTCGGGCGCACCCTGACCACCGCGGGCCACGACGTGACCACCGCCGGGGTCCGCTTCGGCGTGGTCTCCTGCGCGAACTGGGAGGCGGGCTACTTCTCCGCCTACCGGCACCTGGCCGCCCGCACCGACCTCGACGCGATCCTGCACCTCGGCGACTACGTCTACGAGTACCAGAGCGGGGGTTACCCGGATGCGAAGTACGTCGTGCGCCAGCACGAGCCGCAGCACGAGATCGTCTCGCTCGCCGACTACCGGATCCGGCACGGCAAGTACAAGACGGACACCGACCTCCAGGCGCTGCACCACGCGCACCCGGTCGTCGCCATCTGGGACGACCACGAGTTCGCCAACGACGCCTGGGCGGGCGGCGCCGAGAACCACACACCGGGGGCCGAGGGCGAGTGGGCGGCCCGTGCGGCCGCCGCCAAGCAGGCGTACTTCGAGTGGATGCCCGTACGCACCTCCATCGCGGGCACCGTCTACCGGCGGCTGCGCTTCGGCACCCTCGCCGACCTGCACCTCCTCGACCTGCGCTCCTTCCGCTCGCAGCAGGTCAAGGTCGGCAGCGGATCGGTGGACGACCCGGAGCGCACCCTGACCGGGCGCGCGCAGCTGGACTGGCTCAAGTCGGGCCTGGCGGGCTCGAACGCGACCTGGAAGCTGGTCGGCACCTCGGTGATGATCTCGCCGGTGGCCTTCGGCTCGCTCCCCGCGCACCTGATGGGGCCGCTCGCCAAGCTGCTCGGCCTGCCCGAAGGCGGCATAGCGGTCAACGTGGACCAGTGGGACGGGTACACGGACGACCGCAAGGAGCTGCTGGGCCACCTCAAGGACCGGAACATCAAGAACACCGTGTTCCTGACCGGCGACATCCACATGGCGTGGGCGAACGAGGTCCCGGTGAACATGGCCACCTACCCGGGCTCGGGGACCGCGGCGACGGAGTTCGTCGTCACCTCGGTGACCTCCGACAACATCGACGACATCCTGCACGTGCCGGCGGACACAGCCTCGCTGGTCGCCGAGTCCGCCATCAAGGCCGCGAACTGGCACGTGAAGTGGCTGGACATGGACTCCCACGGCTACGGCGTGCTGGACGTGACGGCCGAGCACTCGCAGATGGACTACTACGTGGTCTCCGACAAGCGCCGGCAGGACGCCACCTCCGCGTGGGCCCGCTCGTACCGCACGCTGAACGGCACCCAGAAGGTGGAGCGGGCCGACCGACCGGTTCGCTGACATACCGTCAAATCTGCTGTTTCGAGGGGCCCCTGGTGCAGACCAGGGGCCCCTTGTGCATCAGAAGCAACAAATCTTTTACTTAAAGCTCTTGACCGGATAATGACATGAACACATAAGCTTCGCGCCATCCGAGGAGATCCCTCGGCCTGAAACCCCCCCACCGCGAGGAGCACTCGTGCGCGCTGTTGCCCGCATATCCCCCCTTCTCCGCCGACGCCTGATGGGTACGGCGGTCCTGGCCGGAACCCTGGCGTTCACCCCGCTCGCCGCCCCCACGACGATCGCCGCCGCCAAGACCCCCGCCGAGGTGTGCGCCGAGTCGGGCTCGACCGGAGCCGCCGCCAACGCCCGTGTCGCGCGCCCCGCCGACCAGCACGCGGCCGAGCCCAACGAGGTCACCGAGACCCAGGCGAAGGCCATGGACGCCGACCTCAAGGCGAAGCTGGACAAGGCCCTCAAGAACCAGCCGCAGCGCAGCCTGAGCGCCGCCGAGGCCGTCACGACGATCCCCGTGTACTTCCACGTCGTGCACTCCGGCACCACCGGCAAGCTGACGTCCACCCAGATCAACAGCCAGCTGGCGGTCCTCAACGCGGCCTACGGCGGCCAGGGCACCGGCAACGTGAACACGAACTACCAGTTCACCCTCGCCGCGACCGACTACACGGACAACGCCACCTGGTACAACCTGTCTTCCGGCTCCCAGGCCGAGAAGGACATGAAGAACACCCTGCGCAAGGGCGGCCCCGGCGCCCTCAACTTCTACACCGCCAACCTCGGCGGCGGCCTGCTCGGCTGGGCGACCTTCCCGACCTCGTACGCCTCCAGCCCCAAGATGGACGGCGTGGTCGTGCTCGACACCTCGCTGCCGGGCGGCTCCGCGGCCAACTACAACGAGGGTGACACCGCGACCCACGAGGTCGGCCACTGGATGGGTCTGTACCACACCTTCCAGGGCGGCTGCAACGGCAACGGCGACTACGTCTCGGACACCCCGGCCGAGAAGAGCGCGGCGTACGAGTGCCCGACCGGCCGCGACTCCTGCGCCAGCAAGACCGGCGTGGACCCGATCCACAACTTCATGGACTACACGTACGACTCCTGCATGTACCAGTTCACGGCCGGCCAGGTCGCCCGCATGTCGAGCAGCTGGACCGCCTACCGGGCGGGCTGACCTCCACTCAGGTCCTGACTGCCCTACCCTGGCGCCATGAGCGCGCCGGGGGACGTGGTCGACGGACGGTTCGAGCTGGTTGAGAAGCTCGGCAGCGGAGGCATGGGCACGGTCTGGCGAGCGCTGGACCGTGCCCTTCACCGTGATGTGGCCGTCAAGGAGGTCCGGCCGCCCGTCGGCCGCGAAGAGGGCGGGGCCGCGCGGCTGCTGCGCGCACGCGTACTGCGCGAGGCCCGCGCCCAGGCCCGGATCAGCCACCCCAACGTGGTCACCATCCACCACATCGTGGACGAGGACCCGCACCCGTGGCTGGTGATGGAGCTGCTGCCCGGCCACTCCCTCCAGCACCGGCTGGACCGGGGTCCGCTGGAACCGGCGGAGACCGCCCGCATCGGCCGCGAGATCCTCGCCGGACTCCGCGCGGTCCACGCCGCCGGGATCCGCCACCGCGACGTGAAACCCGCCAACGTCCTCCTACGGGCGGACGGTTCTGCGGTCCTGACCGACTTCGGCATCGCCGCGATCCAGGACGCGCCCTCGCTGACACCGGCCGGAGAGGTCCTCGGGACCCCCGAATACCTGGCCCCCGAGCGCATCCGCGGAGCCGATCTGCCCGCCTGCGACCTGTGGTCGCTCGGCGTGACCCTGTACGTGTGCGTGGAGGGCGTCAGCCCGATGCGCCGCGCCACCGGCCTGGCCACGCTGGCCGCCGTCCTCGACGATCCCGTCCCGCCGCCGCGCCGGGCCGGCGCCCTGGGCCCCGTACTGGCGGACCTGCTGGTCCGCGATCCGGCCGCCCGGCCCGATCCCGGGGAACTGGACGCGCGGCTCGCGGCCGTCGCGCGCGGCGCCACGGCCCCCACCGCCACGGCCCCTGCCGGCCCTTCCGGCGCTTCCGGCCCTTCCGCGTCCGCCCCTCCGGCCCCGGCACCCGCGCCGCACGACCGGCTCGCCCCGCCGCGGGGCCCGGCCCGCGGCGGCCGCTTCGGCCCGCCGCCGGCGCTGCCCCCGAGGCCGGCACCCCGCGGCTGAACGGGTGCGGTCCTACAGGGTGTCGAGGAAACCGATCGCGACCTTCCAGGCCTGCTCGGCGGCCTCGGCGTCGTAGTCCTCCAGCCCCGGGTCGGTGAACAGGTGCCCGGCGCCCGGGTAGCTGTGGACCTCCACATCGGCTCCGGCCCGCTGCATCCGCAGGTACCAGGCCGTCAGCCAGTCGTGCGGCTCGAAGGGGTCCGGGTCCGCGATGTGCAACTGCACGGGAAGTTCGTCCACCGAGGCGTCGTCCGCGACGTCGGCCGTGCCGTGCAGGAGCAGCAGCCCGCGCGCCTTGCCGTCGGCCAGCGCCAGGTGCTGCGCGACGGAGCCGCCGAAGGAGAAGCCCGCATAGACCAGGCCCTGGTCGGAATGGGGGGCGGAGGCCAGCACCGCACGCCTCAGCAGTTCGTCACGGCCGATCCCGTCACGGTGGGCCATGCCCTCCTCGACGGTCTCGAAGGTGCGCCCCTCGAAGAGATCCGGTACCTGGACCTGGTGCCCGGCCGCGCGCAGCCGGTCGGCCGCCGCGTGCACCGCGGGCCGCAGCCCGTACGTCGAATGGAAGAGCATGATGTTCATGCCCTCCATCGTGCCAGTTTGTGCGGACCGCTCTCGGTTACGTTCATAGCCATGGAACTGGAGAGCGTCCTGCGCCCCGTCACCGTCGTCGGCGGCGCCCTGGTCGTCACCCTGATCGCCGGGTGGCTGCTGGACCTGCTGCTGCGCCGGGCCGACGCCCGGCACCCCGAAACCCCCCTGTGGGGTCTGCTGCGCCGCTGCCGACTGCCGTTCCAGGTCGTGCTCTGCACCTCGTTGCTCAGGGGGGCCTACCGCACCGCCGGGGTACTGCCCGACCACGCCTTCGCCGTCGGCCGGACCCTCACCCTGGTGCTGATCGCCTCCGTGGCCTGGCTGGCGGTGCGCATCGCGACCGCCGCCGTCGATTCCACGTACGCGCGCTACGCCGCGGTGACCCAGGACGACGCCCGGGTCCGGCGGGTGCGCACCCAGGTGACGCTGATCCAGCGGGTGGTCACCGCGGTCGTCGTCGTGGTCGCGGCGGCGGCCATGCTCCTGACCTTCCCGCCGATGCGCACGTTCGGCGCCTCGATGCTGGCTTCCGCGGGCGTGCTCGGCATCGTCGCGGGCATCGCCGCCCAGTCCTCGCTGGGCAACCTCTTCGCCGGCCTCCAGATCGCCTTCGGCGACACCGTCCGCATCGGCGACACGGTGGTGGTCGACCGGGAGTGGGGCAAGGTCGAGGAGATCACGCTGACCTTCCTGACCGTCCGCACCTGGGACGAGCGGCGCATCACGATGCCTGTGTCGTATTTCACGAGCAAGCCGTACGAGAACTGGTCGCGCGGCGGCGCGCAGATGACCGGCACGGTCTTCTGGCACCTGGACCACAGCGCCCCGGTCGACCTGATGCGCGAGCGGCTCCAGGACATCCTCCAGGACATCCCGGAGTGGGACGGCCGGGGCTCCGGCCTGGCGGTGACGGACACCACACCGCACACGGTCCAGGTCCGCGCGGTGGTGACGGCGAAGGACGCGGACGACCTGTGGACGGTCCGCTGCGCGGTCCGTGAGCGTCTGATCGCCTGGCTGGTGACCCACCACCCGTACGCCCTGCCCCGCATCGCGGCCTCCGAGGCCGCCCCCCGCCCGGGGAGCTGAGGCCCGCTGCGGCACCCGGCGGAGGTCAGGTGCCGACGGGCCGGTCACCGGCCAGCAGTGCGTCGGCCAGCAGTGCGTCGGCGCACTCCGCGGCGAGGTCCGTGAGGGGAGGACGCATGGGCGTCCACCACGTGCACGAACGCCTGCTGGCGGCGAAGGGGAGCGAGGTGGGCGCGCTCATCGACACGATCTCCACCGGAGGGGCGGACCGGCTCTGGCCGGGCGGGGCCTGGCCCGCGGTGACGCTCGACCGCGGGCTGGCGGTGGGCTCGGCCGGCGGTCACGGCCCGGTCCGCTACACGGTCGCCGCGTACGTGCCCGGCACGTGGGTCCGCTTCACCTTCACCGGGCCGCGCGGCTTCCACGGCTTCCACGAGTTCGCCGTACTGCCGGCCGGCGACGACCGCACCGTCCTGCGCCACACCCTCGCCATGCGCACCACCGGCCCGGCCCGGCTGACCTGGCCCCTGGCCTACCGCTGGACGCACGACGCCCTGGTGGAGGACGGCCTGGACCGCGGACAGCTCGCCTGCACCGGCACCCTGGCCCGCCGCCACCGCTGGACCCCGTACGTCCGCTTCCTGCGCGCACCGGCGCGGGCCCGGACCGGCCGGCTGGGCGCCCGCTGAGGGCCGTCCGGCGATCCCGGCGGGCGCACGACACCGGCCGCGGCGGCTCGCCGCGCTGCCGCAGGGCCCGAGCACGCCCGGTGTCCGAACACGCCCGGTACCCGTGACACGCCCGGTACCCGTGCGCCGCTCCGCCTCGCGATGCACCGCATCCGACGCCGTGCGGCCGACCCGCCGGGGAGCACGGGAGGGACGTCAGGGACTGCGCAGGCTGCGCACGTCCAGGTGCCGCAGCACCCGGTCCACGATCTCCGGATCGGAGCCGGGTTCGCTGCGGGCGGCCAGCACCTCGTGGCGGGCGGCCGACATCATCTCGCGCTGGATCCGCTGGACGTCCCGGATCCGCTCCACCCGCTGCGCGTACGCCTCGCGCCGTTCCTCGTCGACCATGTCGGGGCTGATGCGGGCGCCCACGTCGTACGCGCGCCGGTAGAGCGTCTCCACCAGGTCCTCCGGCAGTTCCTCCGCCTCCTCGATCTCCTTCAGCCGCCGCTTCGCGGCCTTCGCGGCGCGGACCGCCAGCTGCCGCTCGATCTCCCGCTCCGCGTCCGTGTCGGATTCGACCCCCAGCCGCCGCACCAGCCACGGCAGGGTCAGCCCCTGCAGGACCAGCGTGGCGATGATCACGGCGAAGGCGATGAAGATGATCTGGTCCCGCGCGGGGAAGGGCTCACCCGCCTCCGTCCTGAAGGGGATGGCCAGGGCCAGCGCCACCGAGGCGACACCCCGCATCCCGGCCCACCACATGACCACGCTCTCCCGCCAGCTCAGCGGGATCTCCTCGTCGTAGTCGCGCCGCTTGTGCAGCTTCTGCGCGAGCCAGCCCGCCGGCAGCAGCCACACGAGCCGCACCCCGACGACCACGGCGATCACGGCCGCCGCCCACCCGGCCGTCTCCGCCTCGTGGCCGCCCGCCGTGCCGAACACGTTGTGCAGCTCCAGCCCGATCAGCCCGAAGGCCACCCCCGTGACCAGCATGTCGACGACTTCCCAGAACGTGTGCCCGGCGAGCCGGCCCAGCACGTCGTCCGCGTCGTTCGCGTACTCGGCGAGGAACAGGGCCGTCGTCAGGACGGCCAGCACCCCCGATCCCTGGAGTTCCTCCGCCACCACGTACGACACGAACGGCACCAGCAGCGTCAGCCCGATCCGGAGCGTGGCGTCGCCGAGCAGCCCCATGAGCCGGTTGGCGGCCCAGCCGAGGGCGAGTCCGACCGCCACGGCGACGACGGCGGACAGGACGAACTCGCCCAGCGCGTCGGGCCAGGAGAAGCTGCCGCTGACGGCCGCGGCGACGGCCACGTGGTAGAGCACGATGGCGGTGACGTCGTTGAAGAGGCCCTCGCCCTCCAGGATCGACACCATCCGGCGGGGCAGGCCGAGGGAGCCCGCGACGGCGGTGCCGGCCACCGGGTCGGGCGGGGCGACGAGCGCGCCGAGCGCGACGGCGGCGGCGATCGGCAGCCCCGGCACCAGGGCGTGCGCGACGGCGGCGACGGCGGCGGTCGTGACGAACACCAGGGCCACGGCGAGCAGCAGGATCGGCCGGACGTTGGCGGCGAACTGCCGCCAGGACGTGCGCTGCACGGAGGCGTACAACAGCGGCGGCAGCACCAGCGGCAGGATGTACTCGGGCGGGACGTCGACGTTGGGCACGACCGGCACCAGCGCGAGGACCACCCCGCCGATGGTCATGAGTACGGGCGCGGGCAGCCCGAGCCGGTCCCCGAGCGGCACGGTCACCACGGCCCCGAGCAGCAGCACGAACAGCAGAGCCAGCTGATCCACTCCCCCACCCTGCCAGTCCGCTGCGCCCGGCTGTGCGCGGTGAAGGATCCCTCCCGCGTGTCGGGACCCCGCCGCGCCCCCAACGACGCTCCGGTGCCCGGGCGGGTTCGGCTGCCCACACCCTGCGGCGCCGTACCGGGGCTCCGCCCCGCACCCCCTACGGCGCTCCGCGCCCGCGCCTCAAACGCCGGCGGGGCTGGAATCGCCCTACGGGCAATCCAACCCCAGCCAGGAAATTGAGCCCCGCCGGCGATTGAGGCGCGGGGTCCGGGGCGGAGCCCCGATCTTGAGCCTCGACGGGCACACCGCCCCCAGCCACCTCCAGCCCCGCCGGCGATTGAAGCGCGGGATCGGGGCGGGAGCGGGGCCCCTGGGCTGGGCTCCGGGGGCGGCGCCGCGCACCGGCGGCCCCGTCAGGGCTACGACAGGGGGCGCCGCATCGAGCGGTGCGCGATGCCCGCGTCCTGGAACTCCGGGCCGTAGGCCACGTATCCGAGCCGCTCGTAGAAGCCGAGGGCCTGCGTCTGTGCGCCCAGGTCCACGGCCACGAGGCCCAGCCGCCCCGCCTCCGCCTCGATCGCGCGCACGAGGGCGACACCCACGCCCAGCCCGCGCGCGGACTTCCGCACGGCCAGCCGGCCCAGCGAGCCGACCGTCAGGTCGCCCGTCTTGCCCAGCGCGCCGGCCCCGTGCAGCAGCCGCCCGGTGCCCAGCGGCACCCCGTCCGGCCGCACGGCCAGCACGTGCACCGCGTCCGCGTCGTACGCGTCGTACTCGATCGACTCCGGGACGGACTGCTCGACCACGAACACCTCGGTCCGGACCTCGAAGCAGGCCGCCATGTCGGCCTCGCCGACGGCGACCCGGACCTCGACGGGCGCGGTCACTCGCTCTCCGCCCGGATCACGTCCAGCGCGTGCTGGAGGTCGGCCGGGTAGTTGCTCTCGAACTCGACCCACCGGCCGTCCGACGGGTGCTCGAAACCGAGCCGCACCGCGTGCAGCCACTGCCGGGCCAGCCCCAGCCGCTTGGCGACGGTCGGGTCGGCGCCGTACGTCAGGTCGCCGACGCAGGGGTGCCGGTGCGCGGACATGTGCACGCGGATCTGGTGCGTACGGCCGGTCTCCAGCTTGATGTCCAGCAGCGAGGCGGCGCGGAAGGCCTCGATCAGGTCGTAGTGCGTGACGGAGGCCTTGCCCTCCTGGGTCACGGCCCACTTGTAGTCCGCGCTCGGGTGCCGGCCGATCGGCGCGTCGATCGTGCCGCTCATCGGGTCGGGGTGCCCCTGGACCAGCGCGTGGTAGCGCTTGTCGACGATCCGCTCGCGGAACTGGTTCTTCAGCGAGGTGTAGGCGCGCTCCGACTTCGCGACGGCCATCAGGCCGGACGTGCCGACGTCGAGGCGGTGCACGATGCCCTGGCGCTCCGCCGCGCCGGAGGTGGAGATCCGGTAGCCGGCGGCGGCGAGGCCGCCGATGACGGTGGTACCGGTCCAGCCGGGGCTCGGGTGGGCGGCGACGCCCACCGGCTTCATGATGACGACGATGTCGTCGTCATCATGGACGATCTCCATGCCCGGGACGGGCTCGGCGACGACCTCGACCGGCCGCGGCGGTGCCGGCATCTCGACTTCGAGCCAGGCGCCACCGTGCACGCGCTCGGACTTCCCGACGACGCTGCCGTCGACCGCCACCTTCCCCGCGGCCGCGAGTTCGGCCGCCTTCGTCCGGGAAAATCCGAACATACGGGCGATGGCGGCGTCGACGCGCTCGCCCTCGAGGCCATCGGGAACGGGCAGGGTGCGGATCTCGGGAATCGTACTCACCCGTCGAGTATGCAGGACTCGGCCGAAGAGCATTCCCGCGATCAGTCCTTGTGGACGGTCCCGTCCGGGTCCAGACCCTTGAACGACAGCAGGACGATCAGGATGCCTCCGCACACGATCGCCGAGTCGGCGAGGTTGAAGACGGCGAAGTGGGCCGGGGCGATGAAGTCGACGACCGCACCCTGGAACACGCCCGGCGAACGGAAGATCCGGTCGGTGAGGTTGCCCAGCGCGCCGCCCAGCAGCAGGCCCAGCGCGATCGCCCACGGCAGGCTGTAGAGCTTGCGGGCCAGCCGCACGATCACCACGATCACGGTGGCCGCGATGCAGGTGAAGATGATCGTGAAGGCCTCGCCGAAGCCGAAGGCGGCGCCCGGGTTGCGGATCGCCTCGAACCTCAGCAGGTCGCCGATGAGCTCGATCGGCGGCTGGTGCTCCAGCTTGGCCACGACCAGCATCTTGCTGCCGAGGTCCAGCAGGTACGCGAGCACCGCCACGACGAGCAGTGCCACGATCCGCCGATGCCCCCTGGGCTCGGCGGACTCAGGCTCGGCGTCGTCCCCGACCTCCGGCGTACCGATGATGCGCTCCGCCTCTGCCACGTGAGTCCCTCGAACTAGCTCGAACCAGGTTGAGACACGAGGGTACGACAGGGCACCCGCCGACCGCCCGTCCGAGGCCCACCGGAAGCCGCCCGGGCCCCGGACACGGGCTAGTGCCGCCGCTCCTGCTTCTGCTTGCAGTCCACGCACAGGGTGGCCCGCGGGAAGGCCTGCATCCTGGCCTTGCCGATGGGCTTCCCACAGTTCTCGCAGAGGCCGTAGGTGCCCGCCTCCAGCCGCTCCAGGGCCCGCTCGGTCTGCTCCAGCATCGAGGTGGCGTTCGCCGCGAGGGCCAGCTCGGACTCCCGGGTGATGTTCTTGGTGCCCGTGTCGGCCTGGTCGTCGCCCGCGCCGTCGCCCGAGTCCCGCATGAGGCCGGAGATGGCCACCTCCGAGGCATCGAGTTCCGCGCGCAGCCTCAGCACCTCGCTCACGAGCTCGCTGCGGGCCTCCTCGACCTCCACGGGCGTCCATGGGTCCTCCCCGGGCCGTACGGCGAGGTCGCCCGGCGCGGTGACCGCCGTGACCCTCACCTTGGGCAGCCCGCTGGTCGCGGCCGCGGCCGTCTTCCTCGCCGTACCGGTGCTCTTCTTGGCAACCACTTTCCGGACTCCCGTCTTCTTCGCGGCCTGCGCCGCCCCCTCGGCCCCGGCCGGCTTGGCCGTGGCCTGCCGCTTCGCGACGGCAGTCGTCTTCTTCACGGCGGTCGCCCCGACGGCGGCCGTCGCCTTCTTCGCGGTCGCCCCGACGGCGGCCGCCGTTTCCTTTGCGGCCGCGTTCCTGGCGGTCGCCTTCGCCGTGGCCGTGGCCGTCTTCGTCGTGGTCGCTTTCGTGGTGGTCGCCTTCTTCGTGGTCGCCTTCTTCGCCGCCGCCTTCTTCGTGGCCGCCTTCGTCGCGCTCGCTTTCGTCGTGGCCGCTTTCGTCGTGGCCGCCTTCTTCGTGGTCACCTTCCCGGCAGTCGCCCTCTCGGCCGGTGCCCCGTCGACCGCGGTCGCCTTGACGGCAGTCGCCCTCTCGGCCGGTGCCCCGTCGACCGCGGTCGCCTTGACGGCGGCCGCTCTCCCGGCCGGGGCCCTCTTCGCCGGTGCCTCGGCCGGCGCTTTGCCGGCAGTACCGGCGGTCTTCTTCGCCACCATGGCCGCGGCCCCTTCACATACTGTGATCTTTGCTCGCGAATCGTGCCGGAACGATAAATCGGCACCGGCCCCGCAGCAACGGGGCACGCATCCGGCGAGGCCAACCTGCATCCGTTGTGCCCATCAGGAAGCCCCGTAACCCGCCCCACCCGCCCCACGGGAGTCCGTACCGGCGCGTCGGCCCATTCGGGTCACGCGGGCGGCCCCGCCGCGCCCCCGCCACGCCGCGGCGCCGGGCCCCGCGCGGGCCCCCGTAAACCGGTCTGCCGAGCGCCCGCTGGGCCCGTACACTGGGCCCAGCGAGAGGCATGGATGGGGACGAGTAGCGTCGGACGCAGCCAGGAGCGACCCGGGGACGGTGAGAGCCCGGGGGCGAGCGCGATGTGAAGGATCACCCCGGAGCCGCCGGAAGAAAGCGCGCACGGACGCCCCCAGGGGTTCCGTACGGCGAGTAGAACCGGCTTCGCACCCCAATGAGGGGGCCGCCGGACCCGTCCGGAGGCCAAGGAGGGTGGTACCGCGGGAGCAGCACGTCCCTGAAGCCGGGGGCAGCCTCTCGTCCCTCCGGACGGAAGTGACACCCCGCCGGAGGAAGAGTTCAGCCTCATGACCACACCGCCGCAGTACCGCCCGGTCCCCGCCCAGGTCGACCTGCCTGCCCTCGAGCACGCCGTCCTCGACTTCTGGCGCGAGAGCAAGACCTTCGCCAAGACCCTGGAGCAGTCCGAAGGCCGCCCCGAGTGGGTCTTCTACGAGGGCCCGCCGACCGCGAACGGCATGCCCGGCGCGCACCACATCGAGGCCCGCGTCTTCAAGGACGTCTTCCCCCGGTTCCGCACCATGCGCGGCTACCACGTGGCCCGCAAGGCCGGCTGGGACTGCCACGGCCTGCCCGTCGAGCTCGCCGTCGAGAAGGAGCTCGGCTTCAACGGCAAGCAGGACATCGAGGCCTACGGCATCGCCGAGTTCAACGCCAAGTGCCGCGAGTCCGTGACCCGGCACACCGACGCGTTCACCGAGCTCACGACCCGCATGGGCTACTGGGTCGACCTGGACGACGCCTACCGGACCATGGACCCCGAGTACGTCGAGTCCGTGTGGTGGTCGCTGAAGGAGATCTTCAACAAGGGCCTGCTCACCCAGGACCACCGCGTGGCCCCCTGGTGCCCCCGCTGCGGCACCGGCCTCTCCGACCACGAGCTGGCCCAGGGCTACGAGACGGTCGTCGACCCCTCGGTCTTCGTCCGCTTCCCGCTGACCTCCGGCCCGCTGTCCGGCCAGGCCGCGCTGCTGGTCTGGACGACGACCCCGTGGACCCTGGTCTCGAACACCGCCGTCGCCGCGCACCCCGACGTCACGTACGTCGTCGCGACCAACGGCGAGGAGAAGCTGGTCGTCGCCCAGCCGCTGCTGGAGAAGGCCCTCGGCGAGGGCTGGGAGGCCACCGGAGAGTCCTTCACGGGCAAGGAGATGGAGCGCTGGACGTACGAGCGCCCCTTCGGCCTGGTCGAATTCCCGGCCCCGGCCCACTACGTCGTGAACGCCGAGTACGTCACGACCGAGGACGGTACGGGTCTGGTCCACCAGTCCCCCGCCTTCGGCGCCGACGACCTCGCGGTCTGCCGCGCCTACGGCCTGCCGGTCGTGAACCCGGTCCGCCCCGACGGCACCTTCGAGGAGGAGGTCCCGCTGGTCGGCGGCGTCTTCTTCAAGAAGGCCGACGAGAAGCTGACCGCCGACCTGGACGCCCGCGGCCTGCTCTTCAAGCACATCGCCTACGAACACAGCTACCCGCACTGCTGGCGCTGCCACACGGCCCTGCTCTACTACGCGCAGCCGTCCTGGTACATCCGCACCACCGCCGTCAAGGACGCGATGCTGCGGGAGAACGAGAAGACCAACTGGTTCCCGGACTCCGTCAAGCAGGGCCGCTTCGGCGACTGGCTGAACAACAACATCGACTGGGCGCTGTCGCGCAACCGCTACTGGGGCACCCCGCTGCCGATCTGGCGCTGCGAGGAGAACCACCTCACCTGCGTCGGCTCGCGCGCGGAGCTGAGCGAACTGTCCGGGCAGGACCAGTCCGCCCTCGACCCGCACCGCCCGTACATCGACGACGTCACCTTCACCTGCACCGCCGAGGGCTGCTCCCTGACCGCGGTCCGCGTGCCCGAGGTCATCGACGCCTGGTACGACTCGGGCTCGATGCCGTTCGCGCAGTGGGGCTACCCGTACAAGAACAAGGAGATCTTCGAGAAGCGCTACCCGGCGCAGTTCATCTCGGAGGCCATCGACCAGACGCGCGGCTGGTTCTACACGCTGATGGCGGTCGGCACCCTCGTCTTCGACAAGTCCTCCTACGAGAACGTGGTCTGCCTGGGCCACATCCTCGCCGAGGACGGCCGCAAGATGTCCAAGCACCTGGGCAACATCCTGCAGCCGATCCCGCTCATGGACCAGCACGGCGCGGACGCGGTGCGCTGGTTCATGGCGGCCGGCGGCTCCCCGTGGGCGGCCCGCCGCGTGGGCCACGGCACGATCCAGGAAGTCGTCCGCAAGACCCTCCTCACGTACTGGAACACGGTCGCCTTCCAGGCCCTGTACGCCCGTACGTCGAGCTGGGCCCCCTCCGCGGCCGACCCGGCCCCGGCGGACCGCACGGTCCTCGACCGCTGGCTGCTCTCCGAGCTCCACACCCTCGTCACCGAGGTCACGGACGCGATGGAGTCGTACGACACCCAGCGCGCCGGCAAGCTGCTCTCCTCCTTCGTGGACGACCTGTCGAACTGGTACGTCCGCCGCTCGCGCCGCCGCTTCTGGCAGGGCGATGCGGCCGCGCTGCGCACGCTGCACGACGTGGTCGAGACCGTCACCCGCCTGATGGCGCCGCTGACGCCCTTCATCACGGAGCGGGTCTGGCAGGACATGGTCGTCCCGGTCACCCCGGAGGCCCCGGAGTCGGTGCACCTGACGTCGTGGCCGGAGGCGGACGCGTCCCAGGTCGACCGGACCCTGTCCCAGCAGATGCTGCTGGTCCGCCGCCTGGTCGAGCTGGGCCGGGCGACGCGGGCCGAGTCGGGCGTGAAGACCCGCCAGCCGCTGTCGCGTGCGCTGGTGGCCGCGAGCGGCTTCTCCGCCCTCTCGCCGGAGCTGCAGGCGCAGATCACCGAGGAGCTGAACGTCTCGTCCCTGGCCTCGCTCTCCGAGGTCGGCGGGTCGCTGGTGGACACCACGGCGAAGGCCAACTTCCGGGTGCTGGGCAAGCGCTTCGGCAAGGGCGTGCAGGACGTGGCCAAGGCGGTGGCCGCGGCCGACGCGGCGGCCCTGTCGCTGGCGCTGCGCTCGGGCGAGGGCTCGGTGGAGGTGAACGGCGAGCAGGTCACCCTCACCCCGGAGGAGGTCATCATCACGGAGACCCCGCGCGAGGGCTGGTCGGTGGCGTCCGACTCGGGCGCGACGGTGGCCCTGGACCTGGAGATCACCCCGGAGCTGCGGCTGGCGGGCCTGGCCCGTGACGCGATCCGCCTGATCCAGGAGGCCCGGAAGAACTCCGGCCTCGATGTGGCCGACCGCATCGCGCTGCGCTGGACCTCCGAGTCCCCGGAGGTCGTGACGGCCCTGACGGACCACGCGGCCCTCATCGCGGACGAGGTCCTGTCCACGGACTACGCGCAGGGCCCGGCCGACGGCGCGTACGGCGACCCCTTCACGGACGAGTCCCTGTCCCTGACGTTCCGCCTCCGCAAGGCGTAACCCGGACCGAAGAGGCCCGCACCCCCCACGGGGTGCGGGCCTCTCGGCTGTCCCCCGCCCGCCCTCCGCCGCGCTCGCCGCCGGACCCCACCCCGCGACGCCCCGCGCCCCCGCCTCGAACCCCGGCGCGGCCGACACCGCGCGCCGCGCCCGGTCCAGCCCGCCGGCGTCCGAGGCGCGAGGCCCCGGACGGAGTCTGGGGCGGAGCCCGGGGGGGGCCGGCGCCTCGCGGCTCCGCACCACCGGAGGTGGCGGCGTAGCGCGGTACGAGGACCTCGCCACCTCGGACTGCGACCCCGGTAGCCGAGGGAACGGCGGCGTGCAGGCCCGTACCGATTCCGGCGCCCGTCCGGGTCGACGACGCCAAAGCGGCCCGGCTTCCCGGCCCGCGCCGCGCACAGCACGCGCCCCGGACGGAGTCTGGGGGCGGTTCTGGGCCCTCGGGGCCCCCGGACGCGGGCTCGGGGCAGTTCCGGAGCGGAGCCCCAGGTCGTCCAGCCCCGTAGCCGGTCGAAGCTCCGGGCCCCCGGACACAGCTCGGGGCAGTTCCGGGACGAAGTCCCGGGTCCACCGCACTGTCGGCGGTCGAGCCTCGGAGTCCCCCGGACGCAGGCTGGGAGCAGCTCCGGGGCGAAGACCCCGGCTCCTCCAGCCCCGCCGGCGATCGAACCTCCGAGCCCCCAGACCAGGCTCGGGGCGGTTCTGGGGGTGGAGCCCCGGGTCCACCAGCCCCGCCGGCGCTTGAGGCGCGGGGGCCGGGGCTGGAGCCCGGGGCGGCGGCGCGCCGCCCCGGGTGCCGGCGCGGGCCGCGCTACAGCGGGAGGCCCGGAGCAGGGAAGGCCGACATCAGGGCAGTGACCTCCGCGCGGACGGCGGCCAGCGCCGCCTCGTCGGACTTGGCGGCGGCGTCGACCGCCCGCGAGATCCACTCCGCCACCAGCGGCATGTGCTCGGCCCCCAGCCCCCGTGACGTCAGGGACGGCGTGCCGATCCGGATCCCCGACGGGTCGAACGGCTTGCGCGGGTCGAACGGCACCGTGTTGTAGTTCACCACGATCCCCGCCCGGTCCAGGGCCTTCGCCGCGACCTTGCCCGGCACGTCCTTGCCCGTCAGGTCGATCAGGATCAGGTGGTTGTCCGTACCGCCCGAGACCAGGTCGAAGCCCCGCTCCAGCAGCGCCGCGGCCAGCGCCTTCGCGTTGGCGACGACCGCGTGGGCGTACGAGACGAACGACGGCTGCGCCGCCTCGTGCAGCGCCACCGCGATACCGGCCGTCGTCTGGTTGTGCGGCCCGCCCTGGAGGCCGGGGAAGACGGCCTTGTCGATGGCCTTCGCGTGCTCCTCGCGGCACATCAGCATCGCGCCGCGCGGACCGCGCAGCGTCTTGTGCGTGGTCGTGGAGATCACGTCCACGTGCCCCGCCGGGGACGGGTGCGCCCCACCGGCGATCAGGCCCGCGATGTGCGCCACGTCCGCGACGAGGACCGAGCCCGCCTCCTGGGCGATCGACGCGAACGCCGCGAAGTCGATCGTGCGCGGCAGCGCGGTGCCGCCGCAGAAGATCAGCTTGGGCCGTTCCGCCAGGGCCAGGTCGCGCACCGCGTCGTAGTCGATGAGGCCGGTGTCCGCGCGGACGCCGTACTGCACGCCCCGGAACCACGACCCCGTCGCCGAGACGCCCCAGCCGTGGGTCAGGTGCCCGCCCATCGGCAGGGCCATGCCCATCACCGTGTCGCCCGGCTTCGCGAAGGCCAGGTAGACGGCCAGGTTCGCCGGGGAGCCGGAGTACGGCTGGACGTTGGCGTGGTCCACGCCGAACAGGCCCTTGGCCCGCTCGACGGCGAGGGCCTCGACGCGGTCGATGTTCTGCTGGCCCTCGTAGTAGCGGCGGCCGGGGTAGCCCTCGCTGTACTTGTTCTGCAGCACCGTGCCGGAGGCTTCGAGCACGGCGGCGGACACGTAGTTCTCACTGGGGATCAGGCGCAGGGTCTGGGCCTGCAGTGTTTCCTCCGCCGCGACGAAGGACGCCAGTTCGGGGTCGGTCGCGGAAAGGGCGGGATGGCGGCTCGCGGACACGGCGGGCTCCTCCGGGGTCGATGTGATCGGTACCCCGCGAGGCCCAGGCGAGCGGCCCTGTGTGCGGTCCAGCGCGCACGACTCCCCCGGAGTTGGTTCTCCGTACGCCAGTCGCCGTGCGTAGGGCACACCTTAGCGGGCGCGCCACGGATAAGGTTTCTCCGTCCGCTCTGCGAGCGAGGATGGACAGTGACGCCACCCTCGTCACAGGCCTGACGGACGATCGGAGACCCCGTGTCGACAACTGCTGATGCCATCCGCTCCGCCGAAGCGCACAGTGCGCACAACTACCATCCGCTGCCCGTGGTCGTCGCCACCGCGGAAGGCGCCTGGATGACCGACGTGGAGGGCCGCCGGTACCTGGACATGCTCGCCGGCTACTCGGCGCTCAACTTCGGGCACGGCAACCGCCGTCTGCTCGACGCCGCCCGCGCGCAGCTGGACCGGGTCACGCTGACCTCGCGCGCCTTCTACCACGACCGGTTCGCCGACTTCTGCACCGAGCTCGCCGCGCTGTGCGGCAAGGAGATGGTGCTGCCCATGAACACGGGCGCGGAGGCCGTGGAGACGGCCGTGAAGACCGCCCGCAAGTGGGGCTACGAGGTCAAGGGCGTACCGGACGGCCACGCGAAGATCGTGGTCGCGGCGAACAACTTCCACGGCCGCACGACGACGATCGTCTCCTTCTCCACGGACCACGAGGCGCGCGACCACTACGGCCCGTACACCCCGGGCTTCGAGATCGTCCCGTACGGCGACCTGACCGCGCTGGAGTCGGCGGTTACCGCGCACACCGTGGCCGTCCTGCTGGAGCCGATCCAGGGCGAGGCGGGGGTGCTGGTGCCGCCGGCCGGATACCTGAAGGGCGTACGGGAGCTGACGCGCGAGCGGAACGTCCTCTTCATGGCGGACGAGATCCAGTCGGGGCTGGGCCGGACCGGCAGGACCTTCGCGTGCGACCACGAGGGCGTGGTCCCCGACGTGTACGTCCTCGGCAAGGCGCTGGGCGGCGGGGTGGTGCCGGTCTCGGCCGTCGTCGCCGACCGGGACGTCCTCGGGGTGTTCCGGCCCGGCGAGCACGGGTCCACCTTCGGCGGGAACCCGCTCGCGTGCGCCGTCGGCCTGGAGGTCGTGGCGATGCTCAGGACGGGCGAGTACCAGCAGCGCGCCACCGAGCTCGGCGACCACCTGCACCGGGAGCTGAACCTGCTGGTCGGCGGGGGCGCGGTGACCGCCGTGCGCGGGCGCGGGCTGTGGGCGGGCGTGGACATCGAGCCGTCGCGCGGGACCGGACGGGAGATCTCCGAGAAGCTGATGGAGCTGGGCGTCCTGGTGAAGGACACCCACGGGTCCACGATCCGCATCGCCCCGCCGCTGGTGATCAGCAAGGAGGACCTGGACTGGGGCCTGGACCAGCTCAGGTCCCTCCTCGCCTAGCCCGCGCCCAGTCCCTGTCGTCCGCTAAAGGATCACGTGGGGCAGGAAGCGGGCGTACTCGTCCGTGACCGGCCCCGCCGATTCGCGGATGCCGAGCCCCGCCGCCTCGTCCTCGACGACCCACGCGCCGAGCACCACGCGGTTGCCGTCGAAGTCGGGCAGCGGGGCCAGGGCCTGGAAGCAGTACCGCTCCCCCTCCGCCGGTGCGAACGGCTCGCCGGTGCCGTCCGCCGGGTGGAGGGTGACTCCGGCGCCCTCGCGGCCCAGCAGCGGCTTGGCCACGTAGCCCTCGGCACCGGGCTCCGCCAGCTCGCGCGGGCCGTCGAGGTAGGCGGGCAGCAGGTTCGGGTGCTCCGGGAAGAGCTCCCACAGGATCGCCAGCAGGGCCTTGTTGGACAGCAGCATCTTCCACAGCGGTTCTATCCAGCAGGTGGTGCCGGAGCCGCCGCCGTGGTCGTACGTGCCGAGGACCTGGGGGCCGAACTCGTCGGTGGCCAGCCACTCCCACGGGTAGAGCTTGAAGCAGGAGCGGATGAAGCGCAGCTTCTCGTCCACGAACCGGCCGGACAGGCTGTCCCAGCCGATCCGCTCCACGGACAGGGCCTGGGTGTCCAGGCCGGCCTGCTCCGCGGTCTCCCGGAGGTAGGCGACCGTCATCAGGTCCTCGCCGAGCTCGTCGGTCTCGGAGTGCGCGAAGTGCAGCGGGCCCGGCGGGAGCAGCTCGTCCTGCCGGCGCCAGGCGTCGACGAGGCGCTCGTGCAGGGAGTTCCACTGGTCGGCGCCCGGGAAGCGCTCCTCCATCCAGAACCACTGCGGGCTGGCCGCCTCCACGAGGGAGGTGGGGGTGTCGGCGTTGTACTCCAGCATCTTGGCCGGGCTGCCGGTGCCGTCGTAGCGCAGGTCGAAACGGCCGTAGAGGGACGGCTGTTCGGCGCGGCGGCGCCAGGACTCGGCGATCCGCGCGGCGAGCTCCGGGTCGGTGATGCCGAGGTCGGCGAAGCGTTCGTGCTCGACGATGTGCGCGGCCGCGGCCAGGCACATGGCGTGCAGTTCCTCGACGACGTTCTCCAGCGCCTCGACCTCGGGAAGGGAGAAGGAGTAGTAGGCGCTCTCGTCCCAGTAGGGGCGCAGGGAGTCGTCGGGGTACCGGGTGAGGGGGTAGATCAGCCCCTGCTCCTCGACGGTCTTCTGCCAGTCGGGGCGGGGCTCGATGGTGTGCCGCTTCACGGGGGCGCTCAGCCGCCGCTGGAGCCGGAGCCGCTGTGGCCGCCGATGCCGCCGCGGGTGACGGCGGACTTGTCGAAGCTGCCGCCGGAGACCTTGCCGTTGCGGACGGAGCCGCCGTAGTAGTACGTGCCGCGGCTGCTACTACTGCTGCCGCCCTTGCAGTGCTTGTCGTCCAGCTTGTCCAGCGTGGTCCGGTCGACGCAGCGCCGGTCCGGCTCGTTGCTGTTGCCGCAGGCCACGAGCGTGGCCGCGAGCAGGCCCATGCCGCCGAGGACGACGGCGCCGGAGCGCATCCGGCGCTGGTTGGTGCTACTGCTGCTGTCCATGTCTGCTGCTCCCCTGATGGCGTGCTCCCGACAGACTAGAGCGGGGGCCCGGGCCGACGGAATCCGGCCGTCGTGAGATCCGTGACCTAAGGTCAGTTCGTGCTCATTGGGATGATTTGCGCGCTGGGTGCGGCAGTCTGCTTCGGCACGGCGTCCGTTCTGCAGGCCATGGCGTCGCGGGCCGTGGAGCCGGGGACGGGGTCCGGGGTGGACCCGGCGCTGATGATGCGGGCGGTCCGGCAGTGGCGATATCTGGCCGGTCTCGGCCTGGACGCGGTGGGCTTCGTACTCCAGATCATCGCGCTGCGCCACATCCCGATCTACGTGGTGGGGGCCGCGCTCGCCGCGAGCCTGGCCGTGACGGCGGTGGTCGCGGCGCGGCTGATGCGGGTGCGGCTGTCCCGGACGGAGTGGGGCGCGGTGGGGGTGGTGTGCGCCGGGCTGCTGATGCTGGGGCTGGCCTCCGGGGAGGAGGGCTCGGGCGAGGGGTCGCTCGCGCTGAAACTGGGGCTGCTGGCCGTGGCGGGGCTGGTGCTGCTGGTCGGGGCGGTCGCGGGCCGGCTCCCGGACGGGCCTCGGGCGCTGGTGCTGGGTCTGGCCGCGGGGACAGGCTTCGGCGTGGTGGAGGTGGCGGTCAGGCTGATCGACGGCTTCTCGCCGGCCGAGCTGCGCAATCCCGCCCTGTACGCGCTCCTGCTGGGCGGGGGCGCGGCGTTCCTGCTGCTCACCTCCGCCCTCCAGCGCGGCTCGGTGACGGTGGCGACGGCCGGCCTGGTCCTCGGCGAGACGATCGGGCCGGCGGTGGTGGGGGTGGTCTGGCTCGGCGACCGTCCCCGGGAGGGCCTGGCCTGGCTGGCGGTGACGGGCTTCGTGGTGGCGGTGGCGGGAGCCCTTGCCCTGGCCCGCTTCGGAGAGCCACCGGAGCCCGCGCCGGAGCCGGCGACTCGTCCCGCGTGATCACCGGCCTCTTCGGCCGCTCCGCCCGGGGCCGACCCGCCCGCGGCACGCCGGAGACACCGAAGACACCTGAAACACCGGAGACACCGGAGACACCGGCCACCGCCCGCGCGGCGACCGGGGCTCCGGTGGGGGTCGTGGCTACGGGAGGGCAGCCGACAGGGCCGCCAGGGCCGGGGCCCACGCACTGTCCGACGGGGTTCCGTAGCCGACGACCAGCGCGTCGCGCGGCGGGAGCACCGCCTGCGGGTGGCGGAAGCCGGACAGGCCGTCCAGGGCCAGGTCCTGCCAGGCCGCCGACTGGAGCACCGCGCGCTCCGTCCCCGCCGGGAGGTCGAGGACCGCGTGCAGGCCCGCCGCGATCCCGCAGACGCCGACCCGGCCGGCCACCGCCGCCACCAGTTCGTCCCGGCGGCGCCGGTACCGCAGGCGCATGCCGCGCACGTGGCGGTCGTACGCCCCGGAGGTGATGAACTCCGCCAGCGTCAGCTGGTCCAGCGCGCTGGAGGTCCAGTCGCTGATGCCCTTGACGGCCAGGACCTCGTCCACCAGCCCCGGCGGGACCACCAGCCAGCCCATGCGCAGCCCCGGCGCCATCGACTTGCTGGCCGTGCCGAGGTACACCACCCGGTCCGGGTCCAGCCCCTGCAGGGCGCCGACCGGCTGGCGGTCGTAGCGGAACTCCCCGTCGTAGTCGTCCTCCAGGATCAGCCCGCCGGTGGTGCGGGCCCAGTCCACCGCCGCCGCCCTGCGGGCCGGGGTCAGGGCGGCCCCCGTCGGGAACTGGTGCGCCGGGGTCAGCAGCACCGCGCCGGGCCCCGCACCCAGTTCCCCCGTACGGGCCCCTTCCCCGTCCACGCCCAGCGGCCGCGTCCGCAGCCCGGCCCGCGTGAGCAGGTTCCGGTGGATGTCCAGGCCGTACCCCTCCACCGCCACCTCCCGTACCCGCCGCGCCCGCAACACCCGTGCCAGCAGGGTGATCCCGTGCGCGAAGCCGGCGCACAGCACGATCCGGTCCGGGTGCGCGTACACCCCGCGCGCCCGCGCCAGGTACCCGGTCAGCGCCTCGCGCAGCTCGGGCCGGCCGCGGCCGTCGCTCCCGTACCCGAAGGCCTCGTTCGGGGCGGCCGTCAGCGCCCGCCGGGCCGCCGACAGCCAGGCCGCCCGCGGGAAGGCGCCGACGTCCGGGGAGCCCGGCCGCAGGCTGTACGAGGGCCCCCGGCGCGCGGGTCGCCGTACGGGGGCGGCCGCGGCGGGGACCCGGCGCGGCCGGGCCCGTTCCGCGACCCGGGTGCCGGAGCCCTGGCGGGCCGTCAGCCAGCCCTCGGCGACGAGCTCGGCGTAGGCCTCGGCGACGGTGTTCCGGGCGATCCCCAGGTCGACGGCGAGCGAGCGGGAGGACGGCAGCCGGGTCCCGGCGGCCAGCCGGCCGCTGCGCGCGGCCTCGCGCAGCGCCTCGACGAGCCCGGCCCGCAGCCCGTGTCCGGCGGCGAGGTCCAGATGCAGGTCGGCACCGAAAGTGGCCCAGGATTCCGTCATGGATATGGACCATATCGGTGGGCCGTCCGCCTCCTACGGTTGATCACATGACGCACGCACACGAGCACACGCCCCGTATGAACATGGCGAAGGTCGCCCCCGAGGTCTACAAGGCGGTCCTGGCACTGGAGATCGCCGCCAAGAGGGGGCTGGACCCGGCCCTGGTCGAACTCGTCAAGATCCGGGCCTCGCAGCTCAACCAGTGCGCCTTCTGTCTGGACATGCACTCCAAGGACGCGATCGCGGCCGGCGAGAGCGTCGAGCGGATCGTGCAGCTCACCGCGTGGGAGGAGTCGCGGCACTTCTACACCGAGAAGGAGCTCGCCGCGATCGAGTTCACCGAGGCGGTCACCGTCCTGACCGGGGGCACCTCCCGGACGAAGTCTGGGGGAGGCTGCGTGCCCGACGAGGTGTACGAGAAGGCCGCGAAGCAGTTCGAGGAGCGCGAGCTGGCCCAGCTGATCGCCGTCATCTCGACGATCAACGTCTGGAACCGCATCGGCGTCACCACCCGTATGGTTCCCGGGCATTACACGCCCGGCATGTACGCCAAGGTCTGATCAGACCGGCCGGAAGGACTGGACGACCGCCGTGAGGTGCGCGCGGACCGGCGACAGGTCGCCGTCGGGGCCGGTGACCATGATCACCCACCGGCTGCGGTCGGCGGCGACGAGGAGACGTTCGACCGCGCGGCCGGGCGGGGCGGACGAGGCCGGATCGGCGTACTCGAAGACCAGCTCGCAGCCGGAACCGTCCACGGGGGCGCGGGAGATCTCCCGGTAGCCGGGTCTCGCGGCCAGCTCCTTCGTGGAGTCAACGAGCACCTCGCAGGCCGTCATGGCGTCCTGGGTGGCCCGGAAGACCTGGAGCAGCGCGCTGCCGTCGCCCGACCGGTACACCGTGCCGGCGCCCGGGTCGCTGCGGTCGGCCCACCAGCCCGAGGGAACCGCGGCCGAGAAGCCGGCCGCCGTCTCGCGCACCCACGCGTATCCGGGCGGCACGGTGGACGGGGCCGAGGTGGAAGCCGGCCCGGCGGTGGCGGTCGGGGTCCCGGTGCCGGAGGCGCCCGGGCCGCCCTGACCGGAGCCGGGGCCCTGGTGGCCCAGGTACAGCCACCCGGCCACGGCGGCCGCGCATGCCAGGGCCACGCCGAGGGTCACCGCCACCGGGGTCCGTCGGCGCCACGCGGGGGGCTGCGCCGCCGGGCCCTGCGCGGGCCACCCGGGGGCGGACGGGAGCCCCGGCGGGTACCCGGGCGGGGCCGGCGGCCACTGCGCCGGGCCGGGAGCAGGGCTCGGGGCTTGGTCCGGCGCTTGGCCCGGGGCCGGGCTCGGCGCTTGGCCCGGGGCCGGGCTCGGCCGGGCCTGTTCCGTCGGCCCGGTCCGCTCCGCCGGCTCCGCCGGCCCGGTCCGCTCCCACCGCTGCGACCGCGGATTCCAGCGGACGCCACCCTCCCCCGTGGCCACGCTCAGCCTCCCAGCGACGTCAGCAGGGCGGCCAGGGCGGTCGCCGCGCTCACGGAGTCCACCAGCGGGGCCCACCGCTCCAGCGCCCCGCGCAGCCTGGCCGGCAGACCGGGGCGGACCTCCCCGCCCGCCTCCAGCTCCTCCGCCACCTCGTCCAGTTCGCCGTCCAGTGCCGCCCGTTCGGGGCTGCGGGGCAGCCGTACGAGGGCCGCGCGCAGCTCCCGTACGGCCTCCAGGAGTTCCTCGGCGCCGGGCGCCGCGGCCTCCGTACCGCCGTGGTGGACGATGCTGTTGGTGTTGTGGGTGCCGCCGATGCTGAAGCTGCTGCCGTGGACGTCGCCGATCCGCACCGCCGGCTGTTCTCCGCCGCTAGCTGCCACCGTTCCTCCTCCTGCCCGAGCCCGTGCGCTTGTCCTTGCCCTTGTCCGGGTCCGAGCCCTGGCGGGTGACGTGGTTGTGGCTCTCGCCGCCGATCCCGAAGGCGCTGTCGCGCACCGACTGGATGAAGACCGCGCCCTCGGCGACGTTGACCGCCCGCTCCGCGAACTCCTCGGTGTGCCACCCCGCCTCGTGCAGCGCCAGGGTCACCCCGCCGACGATCCGGTCCTGGACCGTCTTCAGGTACCGGTCCAGGTCCATCAGCTGGAACAGCGAGGCGTCGCTCTGCGCCGCGAGTTCACGCACGGACACGGCCGGTCCGGCCGGGATCGCCACGCCGTGCCCCGCGGTGGCCATCCGCCACAGGGTGCGCAGCGCGCGCACCAGGGTGAGCAGCGCCGGACCGAGCGCGCCCGCGCCGTTCACGACCGCCCAGACCACCTTGGCGAAGGTGGTGTTGCGCCGCTGCCGCTGGGCGGTGTCGTCGGCCCGCTGGAAGTCCGGCCGGACGGGCAGCAGCACGTGCGGCGCCACTTCCAGCATCAGCATGCCGCCCTGCGTGTGGACGCGTATGAAGACGGTGACGACGAGGTTCTCGTCCCAGCCGCCGATCCGTACGCGCAGGAAGTGGCGGCGGCGCTCGCCGCCCTCCTCGACGGCGGCGGCGCGGTGCTCGGCGAACGCCTCCGCCGACAGGTCCAGGGAGTCGACGTGGGGCAGCCCGTCGGCCGGCAGGAACACGCACTCGTCGATGACCAGTTCGCGCAGCCGGTCCAGCACGGAGGCCTCCGCCTCCGGGGAGCCGTGCGGCGAAGGGATGCGCAGGGCCTCCAGCCGTGGCCGGATCCGGTCCACGATCTGCGCGTTGTCCAGCTCGTCCGCCTCGCCGTCTCCGCGCGGGCGCAGTTCGACGGACAGCTGCCACGGCAGGTGTGCCCGGCCCGCGCCGCAGAACGGATTGTCCACGTCGTACAGGACCAGGGGCGCGTGCTGGATCCGCTGGATCCGGGCACGGGCCCGCCCGAACCGCCGGCCCGTCACCACCAGGTCCCCCGCCCCGGCGGCGTACGCCTGCCGGTCGAGCGTGAGGTGCAGGACGCGGGCGACGTAGCCGCGCTGCAGCCCGGCGACGGTCGTGAGCAGCAGGAAGACGAGTACGGCGACCCACGAATAGGCCTCCCCGTGGTAGCGGCCCATCCGCGGCCACTCCAGGAAGATGCCGAGCGGGTCCCGCGCGATCACCTGGCCGAGGTACGGGAAGAAGTAATCCGCCTGCGAGAAGCGCAGTGGGCTCACGCGGCCGTCGGCGAACCCGGCGGCCACCCCCCACAGGACGTTGCCGAGCATCCAGACGGCGTACCCGCGCAGGACGTACTCGACGATCCGGCTGCCGCGGCCGGTCCGGTCGCGGTACCGCCTGATCTGCCCGGCGCCGCTGAGCAGGAGCGCGGGGACGATGAGGAAGACGATGGAGGTCTGGAGCAGCAGCAGCCCCAGGACCCAGACCGCCACCACCGCCGCCGCCCACGCCATTTCGATGCGCCGGGCCCGCAGGGCGTGGGCGAGGACGCGAGCGGCGTCGAATCCGTAGGAGGGCGCGGTGAAGCGCTCCTCGTGGACGTACAGCTCGTCGATCACCCGTTCGCGGTACGCGGCGTCGAGATAGACACCGGCGCACAGCAGCCGTCCGGCCTCCGTCTGCGACGGGCTCACGGGCGCCCTGACGTCCGGTCTTCCGCTCACCGAATCCCCCTCCGGTGTGAGGAGGCACAACGTACGGGGCCCAGGGGATCCAGGACAGGGCGGATCACGCCAAAAGGCCCCGGCGCGCTGGGCGCCGGGGCCTTTCTCAAGCGGTGGAGCGGGGATCAGATGAGGCCGAGCTCACGGACCGCGTCGCGCTCCTCGACGAGCTCCTGCACGGAGGCGTCGATGCGGGCGCGGGAGAACTCGTTGATGTCCAGGCCCTGGACGATCTCGTACTTGCCGTCCTTGGTGGTGACGGGGAAGGAGGAGATGATGCCCTCGGGGACGCCGTAGGAGCCGTCCGACGGGATGCCCATCGAGGTCCAGTCGCCCGCGGCGGTGCCGTTGACCCAGGTGTGCACGTGGTCGATGGCGGCGTTGGCGGCCGACGCGGCCGAGGACGCGCCACGGGCCTCGATGATCGCGGCGCCGCGCTTGGCGACGGTCGGGATGAAGGTTTTGGCGAGCCACAGCTCGTCGCTGACGACCTCGGCGGCGTTCTTGCCGGCGATCTCCGCGTGGAAGATGTCCGGGTACTGGGTGGCCGAGTGGTTGCCCCAGATGGTCAGGCGCTTGATGTCGGAGACGTCGGCGCCGGCCTTCTGCGCGAGCTGCGAGATGGCGCGGTTGTGGTCCAGGCGGGTCATCGCGGTGAAGCGCTCGGCCGGTACGTCCGGGGCGGCGGCCTGCGCGATGAGCGCGTTGGTGTTGGCCGGGTTGCCCACGACCAGGACCTTGATGTCGTCCGCGGCGTGGTCGTTGATGGCCTTGCCCTGCGGCTTGAAGATGCCGCCGTTGGCGGAGAGCAGGTCGCCGCGCTCCATGCCCTTGGTACGCGGGCGGGCGCCAACGAGCAGCGCGACGTTCGCACCCTCGAAGCCCTGGTTCGGGTCGTCGAAGATGTCGATGCCCTTGAGCAGCGGGAAGGCGCAGTCGTCGAGCTCCATGGCGGTGCCCTCGGCGGCCTTCATGCCCTGGGGGATCTCCAGAAGACGGAGCTTGACCGGCACGTCCGCGCCGAGCAGGTGGCCGGACGCGATGCGGAAGAGCAGCGCGTAGCCGATCTGGCCTGCGGCGCCGGTGACGGTGACATTCACGGGAGTGCGGGTCATGGCCTTCTCCGTTAGACAGCTGGCGGTCGGGGCGTCCGCCCCATGTGCTGGAGGACGCCGCTCCCCAGTAAATCTTGACGTGAAGAGACATCCGCCGTCAGGCTATCGGACCCCGGGGCGGCCGGTCTCCATGGGGGCTGGTCCACCAGGTGGATCCGGCCGGGTTCCGGCCACCCCGCCGGTCGGCGGAGGGCCCACGGAGGTCCGCGGACGGCCCGCGGACGGCCCCGGACGGCCCGCGCGAAATCAGCGCGAGGTCAGCACGAGGTCAGCGCACGGTGAAGCGGACCGCCGTCTCCAGGAACGGGACCTCCAGCCACGGCTTGCCGGGCGGGCTGGGCTGCATCACCAGCGCGAGCAGCGTGATCGCCACGCCCAGGACCCCGTACGTGACCATGTCCGTGAACCGGGAGCGCACCGCGAGCATGCCCACCGAGGGCAGTACGCGCCGCAGCACCGAGGCCGCGATCAGGGCCAGGCCGATGACCAGGCAGCCGACCCGCGGATGCCCTGTCGCCGTGGCCAGCAGCCCCGCCGCGGTCGCGGTGAGCACGCTGAGCATCGGCCACTGACGGGCGGACGTGGACACGGCCCCGGGGACGGCACGGCCGCTGCCCTCGGGGCGGGCGGTGTCCCGGGTGACGGACGGGAAGCGGCGGGACCTGGATGTTTCGGCCGTCGCGGCGCTCTCGTCGGCCTGCTCGCCCCGCTCAGCCCGCTCGCCCCGCTCAGCCCGCTCAGCCCGCACTGCTGCTCCGCTCCGCCGCCTCGACGACATTGACGAGCAACTGGGCCCGGGTCATCGGGCCGACACCGCCCGGGTTCGGGGAGATCCAGCCGGCCACCTCGGCGACACCGGGGTGCACGTCGCCGACGATCTTGCCGCTCCCGTCGCGGCTGACGCCCACGTCGAGCACGGCCGCGCCCGGCTTCACGTCCTCCGGCTTGACCAGGTGCGGGACGCCGGCCGCGGCCACGATGATGTCCGCCTGGCGCAGCAGCCCCGAGAGGTCGCGGGTACCGGTGTGGCAGAGCGTCACGGTGGCGTTCTCGGACTTGCGGGTCAGCAGCAGGCCGATCGAGCGCCCGACGGTGATGCCGCGGCCGAGGACGACGACGTGCGCCCCGTTGATCCCGACGCCGTGGTGGCGCAGCAGTTCGACGATCCCGTACGGGGTGCAGGGCAGCGGGCCCGGCTCGTTCAGGACCAGCCGGCCGAGCGACATGGGGTGCAGGCCGTCGGCGTCCTTCAACGGGTCCATCAGCTCCAGGACCCGGTTGGTGTCGATGCCCTTGGGGAGCGGCAGTTGGACGATGTAGCCCGTGCACTGCGGATTGGCGTTGAGCTCCCGCACGACCTCCTCGATGTCCTCCTGGGAGGCCGTCCCGGGCAGTTCGCGCTGGATGGAGGCGATGCCGACCTCGGCGCAGTCCTTGTGCTTGCCGTTGACGTACCAGCGGCTGCCCGGATCGTCACCGACCAGCAGGGTGCCGAGGCCGGGGGTGATGCCCCGGGCCTTCAGGGCCGCCACACGGGCGGTCAGTTCGGACTTGATCGCGGCTGCCGTGGCCTTGCCATCGAGAATCTGGGCGGTCATGTACCCATCCTCCCGGATGGAGTGCCCCCGGTTCCAGTCAAGGCGTTCACGGACGCGCGCGGTTCGACGCACTTGCGCAACGATTCCCCCACCGCGCGGGAACCGGCTGGACAAGTTCAGTCGTCTCGGACGACGATGACCGGAAAAGAGTGCCGCGGGCAGTGCCGGGGGGCGGACGGTAGAACAAAGCTTTCCTCCGCGCGTGCCGTGCGTCCCCGCACTTCCACGGAGGAACACCCCAGATGAGCTTCGGCGACCCGAACAACCCGTACGGACAGCAGCCCCAGGCCCCGCAGGGCCAGCCGGGCTACGGCTACCCGCAGCAGGCACCCCAGGGCGTCCCGCCGCAGGGCGGCTACGCCTACCCGCAGCAGCAGGCCCCGCAGGGCTACCCGGGCTACCCCGGCGGCCCCGGCGGCTACCCGGGCATGCCGATGGAGATGCCGGGTCTGGTCAAGACCGCCCGAGTCCTCCTCTTCGTCGTCGGCGGCCTGCAGCTCATCATCGGCCTGGTCGCGCTGCTCGGCGGCGCCGCGCTGTCCTCCACGGACACCGGCACCGCCGGCACCGTGGCCGGCGGCGTGGTGATCGCCCTCGGCCTCTTCCTGATCGCCATCGGCGTGCTGGCCATCGTCCTCGGCGCCAAGTTCGCCAAGGGCGGCAACGGCGTGCGCATCACGACGATCGTCTACGCCTCGCTGTCCATCCTCGGCAGCTTCTTCAACTTCGCCAACACCTCCGCCAACGGCGGCCAGGGTGCCGCCGGCGGTGTCATCAGCCTGGCCATCGGCGCCCTGATCCTCGCCGCGATGGTCACCGCCCCCGGCGCCGCCTGGTTCAAGCGCCCGCGCTTCTGATCCTCGTACGACGGCACGACACGCCGACGCATACGGCGAAGGCCGCGACCCGCAGCAGTGCGGGTC
>NZ_JBHJTK010000020.1:0-127601 GCF_042267665.1 Streptomyces sp. NPDC056224 | reverse complement strand
CAGGCGCGAGCAACTCGCGCTCTGGTGACACCGTCACGAACCTTCCGGACGGAAACGCCCGGAATACTGAGAGTCGCTGAGACTCGAAGCAACGGTTCGACATGGCGCGCGTACCGAGTTCCGTGGTGGCCGCCGCCGGGCTGGTCGGCGGATACGCCGTCGCCCGGTGGACCGGGAAGCGGCCCCTGGGCGGTGTCGTCCTCGGCGCCGCCGGACTCGCGGCAGGGCGGGAGTGGCACCGCCGGGGCGGCGCGCCCGCGGCGGCCGGGCTCGGGGCGCTGTACCTGGCCGGCTTCGCGGGGGCGCACCCGCTGGCCAAGAAGGTCGGCGCCTGGCCGGCCGTCCTCGGGGCCGCGGGAGCCGTGGCCGCCGCGTCCTGGGCCGTCGCCGACCGCGGCTGACGGCCCCGGCGCCAGCTGACAGCCCCAGACACCAGCCGCCCAGCCGCCAGCCGACGGCCCCGACCGCGGTCGGCAGCCCCGCCCCCGAGGGCCCGGGCCCTACGCCTACGCCCTGCGCCGGCTACGCCCCGAAGGCCCGGGACACCGTGTAGATCAGCAGGCCCGCCAGGGCGCCGACCACCGTGCCGTTGATGCGGATGAACTGCAGGTCCCGGCCGATGTGGGCCTCGATCTTGCGGGAGGTGTGCTCGGCGTCCCAGCTCGCCACCGTCTCGGTGATCAGCGAGGTGATCTCGGTCCGGTAGTTGGTGACCACGTACACCACCGCGCCCTCGGTCCAGCCCTCCACCTTGCCCTGGAGGCGGCTGTCCGTGGCCAGCCGCGCCCCCAGGGACATCAGCGAGGAACGGACCCGCAGGCGCAGCTCGCTCTGCTCGTCCTCCGCCGCCGAGATCACCATCGAACGGATCGCGGTCCAGGCGGAGGCGATCACGTCCTGGATCTCACCGCGCGCCAGCAGCTCGGACTTGAGCCGTTCGACCCGGCTCCGGGTCTCCTCGTCCGACTGGAGATCGGCCGCGAAGTCCGTCAGGAAGCGGTCCACCGCGCGGCGCGCCGGGTGCTCGGGCATGTCCCGCATCTCCGTGACGAACCGCAGCAGCTCCTTGTACACGCGGTCGCCGATCTTGCGGTCCACGAACCGCGGGGTCCAGCCGGGGGCCCCGCCCTGGACCGCGTCCATCACCGACTCCCCGTGCGTGACGAGCCAGTCGTGGGCCTTGGCGCACACGAGGTCGACGGCGCGGTGGTGGCCGCCGTCCGCGACGACCCGCTCCAGGGTCTTGCCGATGCCGGGCGCGACCTCGGCCGCCTCGGCGCGCCGGGTGATGGCCTCGCCGACGACGGCTTGGACATCGGCGTCGCGCAGTACGGTCAGGGCTCCGCGCACGGCGGTGGCGAGCTCCGCGGTGACCCGGTCGGCGTGCGCGGGCTCGGCCAGCCAGGCGCCGAGGCGGTGGCCGATGCCGAGGGCGTGGAGGCGCGCCCTGACCACGTCGGAGGAGAGGAAGTTCTCGCCGACGAACTCGGCGAGGGAGACGCCGAGCTGGTCCTTCTTGGTCGGGATGATCGCGGTGTGCGGGATGGGCAGGCCGAGGGGCCGCCGGAAGAGGGCGGTGACGGCGAACCAGTCCGCGAGCGCGCCGACCATGCCGGCTTCGGCGGCCGCAGCGACGTAGCCGGCCCAGCTGCCCGCGCCGGCGTGCCGTGCCCACGTGGCCAGCACGTAGACCAGCGCGACCAGGATCAGCAGGCCGGTCGCGGTGACCTTCATCCGGCGGACACCGCGGCGGCGCTCCTCGTCGGCGGCGCTGAACACGAATGCTCCGCGGGCGGGCGGGGCGGGGGTCGGTGTCGTTGCCGCTTTCGCTCCCGCGCGTGGTGGCGGTGGGGCGGCACCTCCGACTGTGGTGCGGTCGTCCACGTGCTCCTGCCTTCCCCCGGGGGCGCCGGTTTTGTCTGCATAGCATCCGACTACTGGGAGGCGCGAGGAGTTCCCGGCACGCCGTTTCGCTTCCGCGAGGAGGTACGGGTCCCACGGCCTCGGCCGGGCCGGAACGCGGTCAGGCCCCGCGGGTCACGGCCTGCCGGGGCCCGACCACGCCCGGCGCGCCGGGGCCGGTACGGCCACGCGCCGAGTCGCACCCGCAGCCCCGCCCTTGCGGAGGCCCCGGGTGGCCGGGCCGGCCACAAGCGTGGGCTCCGTACTGCCAGGCCCTGGGCCGGCCGCTGCCGCCTCGCGCCTGGAGCCTCGCAGCCGCCGCAGGCCCACGCGCCCAGGCCCCCAGCCCCCGCCCCCGGCCGCAGCCCACGGGGGCCGGCCCCAGCCGACGCCCAGCCACTCCGAGGCCGGGCCTCTCGGTCCGGAGCCGCGGGACGGAGCCGGACGGGACGGGGCGCGGCGTCCCGTCCCGTCCCGTCCCGCTACAGACCCTTGCTCAGCTTCGGCCGCTTCGGCGACTTCGGCGGCTTGACCTTGATCTCCACGCCGCCCCAGAAGGCGAAGCCCGTCACGATCACCCGCGGTGCCCCCGGCTGGGCCGGGCTGCTGCCCACGCGCTGGTCGAAGGCGCCCATCACGCCGATGCCCCGTACGTCGACCTCCACGCCCGGCGGCACGGTGATCTGGATGCCGCCCATGATCGCGACACAGTTGATCACCACCTCGCGCTGCGCGAAGTTCGCCTCGCGCAGGTCCAGCTCCCCGCCGCCCCAGAACGCCACCGCGTCGAAGCGGGCGGGCACCGTCCACGGCCCCTTGCGCTGGAACCCCGACATGACCGCGACCGCGCTCGTGGATGTCCCCGACCCGCCGATCCGCGCCGGCCAGGGCGAACCCGGGGCCGCCCCGGGCGTCGGCAGCGCCGCCGCCGCGGCCCCCTCCGCCGGCAGGTCCCGCGTCAGCGGCTCCAGTTCCGCGTACGTACGGGACGTGTACGCCGCCTCCAGCCGCTCCTCGAATTCCTCCATGTCGAGCCGGCCCTCGGCGACGGCGTCCCGCAGACGCTCCACCACCCGGTCCCGGTCGGCATCCGACGCCCTCAGCTCCGGCAACGGCTTCTCCGGCCGCTCGTCACTCATACGGCCCAGACTATGCAGGGAACCCCGGTGCTTGAACCCCTGTCCTACCGTTCCTAAGGACTGAGCGGGTGTGAGTCCTGTTGCCAGAACCCGTGCTCAGCCGCGTGCCCCGAACGGTTTTGGGCACGCTGGTCCCCCGCGTTCGCTCCGCGTCCGGTCCCGGCGGATCGTGTCCGTGGTCCGGGGATGCGGGGGCGGGTTTCCTCACGCCCAAGAGCTTCCGGTCGGGCCTGGACGGTCCGATGCCCACGACGATCGCTCCGGTCGTCGTGGGGCGGTTTCGTCCGTCGCCGGATCGGGTGCCCTTGGGCGCGCCTGCCGATCGCGATGCTCGCGGCATCGTGACGGGTGGTTGTGCGGTTCTTGCCGGTGAGGGGCTTTTGCCAGTGCTGGGCGCCCCACTTGCTGGTGTAGGCCGGGTCGACGGCGATGATCGCAATGCCGGTCCGGTCGGCCATGGACGCGAGCCGGGTCCGCAGCTTCCCGGTGGGCATGCCGGAGATCAACTGCCGGAAAGGCTTCTTACGGCCGTGCTTCTCCCTCGTCTTCTCCGCAGCGAAGTCCAGGTCTTCGACCGCGATCGCGGTGACGCCGCTGGTCTTGGCCCAGTGCAGCAGCCGGGTGAGGGCGTGCCGGACCTGGGCGTCGCGGTGGTTCGCGGTTCCGGTGAGGTCGTAGAAGAAGCGGCGCGGATGGCCGGTGGGGTTGCCGTGCCGGTCGAGTCGCCAGGCGGCGAGGTGGTCGGCGTTGGTGTCGACGCCGACCACACCGTGCGCGAGGGCGGCTTCGAGCGGGATCGGCTGCGTTGGGGCGTACTGCCAGGACGCGGTCAGATACCAGCGGCCCCGCGCCGTGTCGTAGTGGATGCGGTAGGCGACGGCCCGGTTCGCTTCCACACGATCGGCCCACTCCGTGCCCCGGTGCGGGAACGTCACGCGGGCGGCGAGGACGTACCGGCCGTGCCTGGCGTTGGCCAGGTGGGCGAGCGGGGCGGGCAGCTTGATGCTCACTTCGCCGTCGGGGGTGACGCGGACCGTCTCGTTGCCGAACCTTTTGCCGCTCTCGCCGTCAGCGGCGAGGAACCAGCGTTCGGCTTCCCAGTGTTCCCGCCACTGCGGTTCGGTGAGCTGGGCGGCGGCGAGGCGGTGCCGGGTGCCCAGGAGTCGTTTGCCGCCCCGTACGACCCGGACCCGCCCGCTGTCGCGGTCGTGCCGCTCACGAGCCAGCCGGTCTTTCAGCACGTGCAGGCAGCGGGACTTGGCGAACCATTCCTGCCTGCTGCGGTATCCGCCGGGGGCACGCTTGCTGCCCTTCTCCCCGATCGGCAGCGAGAGGCGGTGCGCGATCGTCCGGATCCCGGCTTCGAGGTTCTGAATGTGCGCGGCCTGGCCACGCCGGGCCAACGCCCACTGGACATGTGACGCTTTGGTGACCGCGCCCGCCCACCGCGACGACGAGTGGGACGTCAGCTCCCGCTTGCGGGCCGCCCATGAGCCTGTGGAGTGTTCAAGTCCGTCGGCGCACCGCGCCTTGAGATCACGCGATGCCAGGGCGCCGAGATGCGCTCCCACCAGGCGCAGCACCGTCTCATCCTGCGGCGTGAGGTTCTTCAGCCGGGTCCGCACCGCGACACCGGCGGGCCCGAGCGTGACGAACGGCGCCGACAACTCCCTCAACCCGCCCACTCCCGCACCCCCTCGCGCGTCGGAAAACCCGCCCCCACATTCAACGACCACCGCCCCCAAGGGTCACTCATTCGATGCAGGAACTGCCGTTCCCGCCCGCCGCCGAACCGCCCGCACCGACGAGACACTCACTCATGCATGGACCCGACTCACACCCGGTCAACAAGCAGCAGTTCCAACCCCCGGGATGACCCTGATTTCCCCCCGCCCTCACCCCCGCCTCCCCCGGCTCACGCCCGCCCCGCGTACATCCGCGCGATCACGTCCTCGATGTCCGGTTCCCGCACCGAGAGGTCCACCAGCGGATACCGCGCCGCCACCTCCGCCACCAGCGGCGCCGCCGAAGCCCCCGCCGGGAACGCCAGCCACTGCCGCGGCCCGTCCACCCGCACCACCCGCGCTCCCGTCAGCTCGATCGGCGCGAGCTCCCGCTCCAGGTCCACCACGAGCGTCCGCTCGCTCTCCCCGACCGACCCCGCCGCGTGCAGCCCGGCCAGCGGCCCGTCGTACATCAGCCGTCCGTGGTCGATCACCATCACCCGTTCGCACAGCTGCTCGATGTCCTGGAGGTCGTGCGTGGTCAGCAGCACCGTCGTGCCGAGCTCCGCGTTCAGCTGCCGCAGGAAGCCGCGGACCTTCGCCTTGCTCACCACGTCCAGCCCGATGGTCGGCTCGTCCAGGTACAGCACGTCCGGATCGTGCAGCAGCGCCGCCCCGATGTCCCCGCGCATCCGCTGCCCCAGCGACAGCTGACGCACCGGCACGTCGAGCAGGTCGGCCAGGTCCAGCCGGTCCACGCAGCGCTCCATGTTCTCCTCGAACCGCGCCCGCGGGATCCGGTACATCCGCCGCATCAGCCCGTACGAGTCCTTCAGCGGCAGGTCCCACCACAGCGTGGTGCGCTGCCCGAACACCACCCCGATCCGGTGCGCGAGCCGCATCCGCTCCCGCGCCGGGTCGATGCCCGCCACCCGCAGCCGGCCGCCGCTCGGCGTCAGGATCCCGGTCAGCATCTTGATCGTGGTCGACTTCCCGGCACCGTTGGGCCCGATGTAGCCGACCACCTCGCCCCGCGCCACCTCGAAGCTGATCCCGTCCACCGCCCTGACCTGGCGTTTCTCCCGGCGCATCAGCCCCACCCGGCGCCGTACGTCGAAGACCTTCTCGACCCCGTCCAGCGAGATCAGCGCATCCACCACGGCTAGCTCCCCGTGCTTCGGTACGAACGGACTCCCGCGCGCCACGCCAGCGACGCGGGCAGGAACACGGCGAAGGCCACCAGCGGGCTCAGGTACGCGACCCACCCCGGCAGCCCAAGCGGATCGGGCCGCCCCAGCACGTACAGCGCGGGCAGCCAGTTGACGAACGCCAGCGGGACGATGAAGGTCACCGCGCGCAGCAGGTCCGTCGCGAAGACGGTCGGCGGGTACTGCAGCATCGTGCAGCCGCCGTACGTGAACGAGTTCTGCACCTCCGCCGCGTCCCCCGCGACGAACTGGAACGCCGCCCCGGCCACCATCACCGCCCCGAAGATCGCGGCCCCGGACAGCACCATCACGGGCACCAGCAGCACCTTGCCGGCCGTCCACTCCACCTGCGGACCCAGCGCCCAGACCGACCAGGCCAGCACGCCCACCCCCTGCCCGACGCGCCCCAGCCGACGCAGCGCGAACCGGTCCGCCGCGACCTGCGCCAGCACCGGAACGGGGCGCACCAGCATGGTGTCGAGCGAGCCGTCGCGGATCCGGACGCCGATCCGGTCGGTATTGCCCAGCAGCAGGTCCGCCAGGCCCAGGGAGGCCGAGCAGGACCCGTAGAGCAGGGCGATCTCGGGCAGGGTGAAACCGCCCAGCACCTCCACGTGGGAGAACATGATGTAGATCGCGACGAAGTCGAGGAGGGTGATCGCCGCGTTGCCGACGAACGACAGGACGAAGGACGTCCGGTACGTCATCGTCGACCGGATCCACATCGCGACGATCAGCCCGTAGCCGCGCAGCCCCTCCCGCGCCCGGCCGCGCCGGGGCACCTCCACGGCCGCGAACTCCCGCTCCAGTACCGCCTCAGCCACCCTGGACCACCACCTTCCGCGTCGCGGCCGACTGCAACAGCCGCCCCGCGCCCAGCAGTACGACCGCCCACACCGCCTGGAACGCGAGCGCACCCGCCGCGTTCCCGGCCCCCGCGTGCCTGCCCAGCAGCACGTCCATCGGGACCTGGAGCATCGCCGCCCACGGCAGGGCCTGCACGAACTCGCCGAAGCCGCCCGGGAAAACGGTCAGCGGCAGCAGCATCCCGGAGAAGAAGACCGTGACGACGTTCGCCATCATGTTGATCCCGGAGCCGTCCATCAGCCAGAACGCCGCCAGCCCCAACAGGTAGCGCACCCCGAAGCTCACCGTCAGCGCGAGCAGGACCGAAACCAGGAACAGCAGCCAGCGCAGCGGATCGGCGGGCAGCGCCAGCCGGAACGCCACCGCCCCGACCACCAGCGGAACCACCCCCCGCCCCGCCAGCTGGAAGGCCGCCCGCCCCAGATCGGCGGCGAGCCACCACATCTGCAGGTCCGCCGGCCGGTACAGGTCGACGGCGATGTCCCCCGTACGGACACGTTCCTGGAGCTCCTCCTGGAACCCGCCCCCGATCAGCGCCCCGGCGGCGAGCAGCGACTGGCTCACCCATACGAAGGTGAGGGCCTGCGCCTGGTCGTAGCCGCCGAGTCCGGGCCGCTCGTCCCACAGCGCGATGTACGTGTACGCGACGATGAAACCGAACACGGTGTTGGTGAACACACCGGCCGCCGTCGCCGTCCCGTAAGTGGCGTAGCGGCGGAAACCGCCTGCCGCGACGGCCAGGTAGAGCCGCACTCTCCGAGGCACCGTATCCCTCCGTTTCCCACGTCGTTCCTACGTCGGCCAAAGCGCGCGAGCTTAGTGCGGAGGGGCGAGCCACGCGACCGATTTACCCCCGTCCGGCGCGTAATCACCGGTCATCGGGTAGACACCATGAGGTACAGAAGTGGATATTTCGCACGGCGTCGAGGAGTTCCGGAGATGAGCGACCAGTCACCACCCCCGGGCTGGCCCCCTCGCGATCCGGACACCCCGCCCCAGGGTCCCCCAACACGGCCGCAGCAGCCCGGAAGAACGCGGAAACCCGGCGGGGCGCAGGAGCCCGGAAGGCGGGACCGCCGCCGGCGGACCGGCTGGCGGCGCGCCCTCCCCACCTGGCGCATGGCGCTGGGAGGCGTCCTGCTCCTCGCCCTGCTCGTCATCGGCGCCCTCGTCGCCGGCTACCTCCTGGTGGACATCCCGCCCGCCAACTCCGCCGCCACCGCGCAGTCCAACGTCTACCTCTACTCCGACGGTTCGCAGCTCGCCCGCGACGGCGAGGTCAACCGCGTCAACGTCCCGCTGTCACAGATCCCCCGGACGGTGCAGGAGGCCGTACTGGCCGCCGAGGACCGGGACTTCTACGCCGAACGGGCGGTGGACCCCAAGGCGATGGTCCGCGCCGCCTGGAACACCGCGACCGGCAAGGGCACCCAGTCCGGTTCGACCATCACCCAGCAGTACGTCAAGAACTACTACCTGGGCCAGGAACAGACGATCAAACGGAAGGTCAAGGAGTTCTTCATCGCGATCAAGCTCGGTCGCGAGAAGTCGAAGAACTACATTCTGGAGGGGTATCTGAACACCAGTTACTTCGGCCGCAACGCCTACGGCATCCAGGCCGCCGCCCAGGCCTATTACGGCAAGGACGTCGGCAGACTCACGCCCGCAGAGGGGGCCTACCTCGCCACCCTCCTCAACTCCCCCAGCGCCTTCGACGTCGTCGCCCACCCGCAGAGCCGCCCCCGCGCCCTCGCCCGCTGGAACTACGTACTCGACGGCATGGTCAAGAAGAACTGGCTGTCCGCCGCCGAGCGGGAGAAGACCCGGTTCCCCGAGCCGGGCAAGGTCCGCGCCGCCGCCGGACTGTCCGGGCAGCGCGGATACCTGGTGGAAGCGATCAAGGACTACATCGTCGAGCACAAGATCCTCGACGACAAAACCCTCGCCGAGGGCGGCTACCGCATCACCACCACCATCGACAGGCGCCGCCAGAACGCCTTCGCCGAAGCCGTCGAGGACCAGATGGTCAGCAAACTCGACCCGCAGAAGCGCAAGGCGGACCGGGTCGTGCGGGCCGGCGGGGTCTCCATCGACCCGGCCACCGGCAAGGTCGTCGCCATGTACGGCGGCATCGACTACACCAAGCAGTACGTCAACAACGCGACCCGGCACGACTACCAGGTCGCCTCCACCTTCAAGCCGTTCGTCTTCGCGGCCGCCGTCGAGAACGGATCCCGCACCCAGGACGGCCGCCGGATCACCCCGAACACGATCTACAACGGCGACAACAAACGCCCCGTCGTCGGCGGCCGGATCCGCTTCGCCCCCGAGAACGAGGGCCAGGTGTCGTACGGGAACATCACCGTCAACACCGCGACCGACCTCTCCGTCAACGCCGTCTACGCGCAGATGGCGGTCGACGTCGGCACGGCGAGGGTCAAGGACACGGCCATCGCCCTCGGCATCCCCGAGGACACCCCGAACTTCCCGCCCGTCCCCGCCATGGCCCTCGGCACCCTGCAGGCCAGCGTCCTGGACATGACCCAGGCGTACGCGACCCTCGCGGACCACGGCCGCCGCACCCCGTACACCTTCCTGGAGAAGATCACCAAGGGCGGCGACACGATCGGCCTGCCCGAGCGCACGCCCACCCGGGCCGTCAGCCGCGAGGCCGCCGACACCACCACCTCCATGCTGACGAGCGTCGTCGACAACGGCACCGGTACGGCCGCGCTCGCCGCCGGCCACCCGGCCGCGGGCAAGACCGGGACCGGCGAACTGGACCGCTCGGCCTGGTTCGCCGCGTACACCCCGGACCTGGTCACGGTGGTCTCGATGATGGGCCAGGACCCGGACACCGGCGCCTTGGAATCGCTGTACAACGCCCTCGGGGAGCCCCGTATCGGTGGTGGCGGCTACCCGGCCCGGATCTGGGCCGCCTACACCAAGACCGCCCTCGAAGGCGGCGATCCCGTCGACTTCGACCTGGAACTCCAGCCGGGCGCGGCGCAGCCGCCGCCCTCGCCGCCGGCCCAGACGGACCAGCCCGAGGAGACACCTGGCGAGGACACGCCGACCCCTCCGGAGCGGCCGACCCGGCCGGTCCGTCCGACTGCTCCGAACGGCGGGCAGAACAACGGGGGCCGGGACGACGGCGGGCAGAACCAGGGCGGCCGCAACCAGGGAGGCCAGAACAACGGGGGCCAGGACAACGGCGGCCAGAACAACGGGGGGCAGGACAACGGGGGTCAGGACAACGGCGGCCAGACGCAGGGCGGGCAGACCAACGGCGGCACCAACCCGGGCGACCAGGGCGGCACCACCTGGGGCACGACGGGCACGCCGGGCCGGCAGGGCACCGACCGCGGCGCGTCCGACGGTACGCGCCCGCCGTCGGCGTTCCTCGAATGATCCCGGGGGCGGGTGGTCCCCGGTCAGTGACCGGAGGTCACCTTCAGCCCCACCACGGCGACCAGCAGCAGGCAGATGAAGAAGACCCGGGCGGCGGTGACGGGCTCCCCCAGCACCGCCATGCCGAGCACGGCCGCACCGGCGGCGCCGATGCCCACCCACACCCCGTACGCCGTACCGATGGGCAGGGTCTTCGCGGCGATCGAGAGCAGCAGCATGCTGGCGACGATCCCGGCGCCCGTGAACACACTGGGCCACAGCCGGGTGAAACCTTCGGTGAACTTCATTCCGATCGACCAGCCGACTTCGATCAGACCGGCGACGAGCAGCAGGACCCAGGCCATGACGGCACCTCCGAGACAGCGAGCTATACGGGGTGCGTCGTCTTGTCCTACCCGGTACGGCGCGTCTCGTCGGGTTCTCCCCAACCGTAGCAAAGAGAGGCGAAAAGGGCTGGTGACCTAGGCCACCAGCCCTTTTCGCCGCAGTTCTCAGAGGTATCAGAGGCGGCCGAGGCCGCAGAGGTGCCGAAGGCGCCGGAGACGCCGAAGGTGCCGGGTTGTCAGAGGCGCCGGGTCGTCAGAGGCGCCGGAGATGCCTCGGCGTCAGAGGTAGAGACCCGTGGAGTCCTTCGACCCCTCCAGCCGCTCGGCGGCCACCGCGTGCAGGTCCCGCTCGCGCATCAGCACGTACGTCGCGCCCCGGACCTCGACCTCGGCCCGGTCCTCGGGGTCGTACAGCACCCGGTCGCCGGGCTCGACGCTCCGTACGTTCTGCCCGACCGCGACCACCTCGGCCCAGGCCAGCCGCTTGCCGACCGCGGCCGTCGCCGGGATCAGGATGCCGCCGCCGGAGCGCCGCTCGCCCTCCGGCAGGTCGGACTTCACGAGCACGCGGTCGTGAAGCATGCGGATGGGCAGTTTGTCGTGGGTGGTGTTCTCGCTCACGCTCCGAACCTACCCGCCCGCGTCCGGACCCCGCTGCGCAGGGTCATCGGCGCCTGCGCCGCACCGAGAGCACCACTACCCCCACCACACCCGCCGCGAACAGTGCGACCGGCACGATCCGCTCGACGCGCGGAGCCCCGTCCTCGTGGCACAGCGCGACCTTCACGTCCGTCACGAGGCGGTTGACCGCGACGTAGGCCCGCCCGGCGGTCTGGTCGACCGTCGAGGCGACCCTGGCCTTCGCGTCCCCGATGATCGTCTTCGGGTGCATGCGCACGCCGATCTCGTCGAGCGTCTCGGCGAGCTGCTCGCGGCGGCGGACGATGTCCGCCTCGATCTGTGCGGGGGTCCTGGCTTCCGGCACCGCGCTGCCTCCGTCGTCGTGTCGTCTGTGGGGGCGTAGTCCGCCATGAACAGTCTGTCAGCAGCTTAGTCTCGTGCCGTACCGATCCCCTCTTGAGGAGACTGCCGACATGAGCGAGCGACTTCAGCCGGGCGACACCGCCCCCGCCTTCACCCTGCCCGACGCGGACGGCAACGAGGTCTCGCTGGCCGACCACAAGGGCCGCAAGGTGATCGTCTACTTCTACCCGGCCGCGCTGACACCGGGCTGCACGAAGCAGGCCTGCGACTTCACGGACAACCTCGACGTCCTGGCGACGGCCGGCTACGACGTCATCGGCGTCTCCCCCGACAAGCCGGAGAAGCTCGCGAAGTTCCGCGAGAAGGAGCACCTGAAGGTCACCCTGGTCGGCGACCCGGAGAAGGAGACCTTGACCGCCTACGGCGCGTACGGCGAGAAGAAGCTCTACGGCAAGACGGTGACGGGGGTCATCCGCTCGACGGTGGTCGTGGACGAGGAGGGCAAGGTCGAGCACGCCTTCTACAACGTCAAGGCCACCGGCCACGTGGCCAAGATCATCAAGGACCTGGGCATCTGACCCGCCCCACCCCGCCGGAAGCGGCCCGCACCCAACCGGTGCGGGCCGCTCCGTTTATCGGACGAAACCAGCCGTAACCGTCCGAACTCGGCGTCCCCGAGCGGTGCGCGATGTGCGGCATAGAGCCGATCTGGCGGGGATACCCTCTGCCGCTGGAGGTTGACCACATCGACGGCGACTGGCGCAACAACCAGCGAGAAAACCTGCGACTGCCCTGTCCTAACTGCCACTCCACGACGGACACTTACCGCGGCCGCGCAAAGGGTCGCCGGTGAGGCGGACTTACACACGGCGCGTGAAGCCCGACAGCTTGGCCTTGCGCGAAGCAGTAGCCGCCTCACAGTCGCCCGCGGAAACGCTCCGGCGCCTGGGCAAGACGCCATCCGGCAGCTTGAACGAGGCGCTCTAGCAGTGGATTCAGCAGGACGGCCTGTCTACGGCGCACTTCCTCGGACAGGCACACCAACGCGGCAAGCCCGGCACCACCGCCATACGGTCGGCCGAGGAGATCCTCGTCAAACACGACGGAAGGCGGCGCACGCGCACTCACCTCCTACGGCGAGCCCTGCGGGAAATCTGCGTCCCGGAGCGCTGTGCCATGTGCGGGACACCACCCGACTGGCTCGGCCTGCCAATGACATTGGAAATCGACCACGTCAACGGGGACTGGAGCGACGACCGCCGCGAGAACCTGCACCTGCTGTGCCCCAACTGCCACGCGGTCACCAGCACCTGGTGCCGGGGTGGGCAGAGCCGCCGTTAGGACCGGATCCGCGACACCAAAACGCCGCTCTCCCGCTAGAATTGCGGCGCAAGCGGCCGTTGCTGAACGGTATAAGCGGAGGTTTTAGGTGCCTCTGGACGAAAGTCCATGTGGGTTCGAATCCCATCGGCCGCACAAGCCTAGGAATCGAAGGCCCAGCTCTGAGAGCTGGGCCTTCGGCGTACCGGCGTCAGCCCAGCAGCTCCCGGACCACCGGGACGAGGGCGCGGAAGGCCTGGCCCCGGTGGGAGATGGCGTTCTTCTCCGCCGGGGTGAGCTCCGCGCAGGTGCGGGACTCGCCCAGCGGCTGGAGGATCGGGTCGTAGCCGAAGCCGCCCGTGCCCGACGGAGTGTGGCGCAGCGTCCCCAGGAGGCGGCCCTCGACGACGCGTTCGGTGCCGTCGGGAAGGGCCAGGGCCGCCGCGCAGGAGAAGTGGGCGCCGCGGTGCTCGTCATCGATGTCGCCGAGCTGCGCCAGCAGGAGGCGGAGGTTGGCCTCGTCGTCGCCGTGGGCGCCGGCCCAGCGGGCCGAGAAGATGCCGGGCGCGCCGTTCAGGACGTCCACGCACAGGCCGGAGTCGTCGGCGACCGCCGGCAGGCCGGTGGCGCGGGCCAGGGCGTGCGCCTTGAGGAGGGCGTTCTCGGCGAAGGTGACGCCGGTCTCCTTGACGTCCGGGATCTCGGGGTACGCGTCCGCGCCGACCAGCTCGTGCGGCAGGCCGGCGTCGGACAGGATGGCGTGGAGCTCGGCGATCTTGCCCGCGTTGCGGGTCGCGAGGATGAGGCGGCTGGGCGTGGAGGTCATGGCCCCCATTATTTCCCTGCCGCCGGCCGCGTCAGCCCGGGGTGCAGACCTTGGAGATCTCGCTCGCCGCGTCCGCGACCGGCTGGATGTCCGGGGTGGCGTCGCCGTTCTGGATTGCGGTACGGACGTTCTTCACGGCCGTGTTCATCGAGTCGATGGCCTTGCCCAGGTCGGCGTTGTCCGTCTGGTCGCCGATCTTCTTGAGGTTCGCCTCGATCTGGTTGAGCGCGTTCTGGGCGTCCTGCGGGCTGTTGCCCGCCTGGGAGACCGCCTGCTGGAGGTCGTTCGCGCCGTCCGTGATGGCCACCGCCGTGTTCGCGCAGTCCATCGCGGTGGAGATCGCGTCGCAGGAGGTGAGGGCGGGTATCGCCAGGGCGGCCGCGACGGCCACGGCAGCGAGGCGGTGCTTCGGCTTGACGGACTTCAGCGTCTTCATCTTCGGGTCCCCAGGGATCGGATGCGTGGACGGGTGCACGGCTTTGACGCCGTGCACCCGTACCAGGACGGACGCGAATCCGCGCGCCGCGGTTGCCGCTTACAGTGCCAGCGCGCCCAGCTGGATGGCTTCCAGGTCCGCGCAGCCGCCGGCGGCGAGGTCGAGGAGGGCGTTCAGTTCCTTGCGGTCGAAGGGCTCGCCCTCGGCGGTGCCCTGCACCTCGACGAAGCGGCCGTCGCCGGTGCAGACCACGTTCATGTCGGTCTCGGCGCGCACGTCCTCCTCGTAGCAGAGGTCGAGGAGCGGGACGCCGTCGACGATGCCGACGCTGACGGCGGCGACGGTGCCGGTGAGCGGCTTGCGGCCGGCCTTGATGAGCTTCTTCTGCTGACCCCAGGAGACGGCGTCGGCGAGGGCGACGTAGGCGCCGGTGATCGCGGCGGTGCGGGTGCCGCCGTCGGCCTGGAGGACATCGCAGTCCAGGACGATGGTGTTCTCGCCGAGCGCCTTGTAGTCGATGACGGCGCGCAGCGAGCGTCCGATGAGGCGGGAGATCTCGTGGGTGCGGCCGCCGATCTTGCCGCGGACGGACTCGCGGTCGCCGCGGGTGTTGGTGGAGCGGGGCAGCATCGAGTACTCGGAGGTGACCCAGCCTTCGCCGCTGCCCTTGCGCCAGCGCGGGACGCCTTCGGTGAAGGAGGCGGTGCAGAAGACCTTGGTGTCTCCGAAGGAGATGAGGACGGAGCCCTCGGCGTGCTTGCTCCATCCGCGTTCGATGGTGACCGGGCGGAGCTGTTCGGGCGTACGGCCGTCGATGCGAGACATGGCTCCGAGCCTAGTCCCTGAGCGCGAACGCGAAGACCCCGTCCGGGTTTATCCGGGACGGGGTCTGTCGTACGGCGGGCCGTGCGCGGGTCGTACGCAGGCTGTACGGCGGGCCGTGCGCAGGCCGTACGCAGGCCATACGCAGGCCGTACGCAGGCCGTACGCAGGCCGTACGGCGGCGAGCCTTGAGGGGCTCAGCTCACATCATGTCTTCGATCTCGCCGGCGATCGGGTCGGCGTCGGTGCCGATGACGACCTGGACCGCGGTGCCCATCTTGACGACGCCGTGGGCGCCGGCGGCCTTCAGGGCGGCTTCGTCGACGAGGTCGGGGTTGTGAACCTCGGTGCGCAGGCGGGTGATGCAGCCCTCGATCTCGTCGATGTTGTCGATGCCGCCGAGCCCGGCGACGATCTTCTCAGCCTTGGTGGCCATGTGTTTCTCCCTGAGTGTTTCGAAGAACGAGTCTCGGCGGCCAGGTTCCGGATGCCCACCTGCGTGATCCGCTTTGTCACGGTAACGCACGGTTGGCCCATCTATGCGAGCGCATGACTGCTGTCTGTCGAATGATGACGATCAGCAGCAGCCTGCCCCACGACTGGTCTACACCAGTGTGCCGCACGTGCCGCAACTGCCAAAAACGGGCCGGTCAGGGAGGACGCCGATGAGCGCGAGCAGCGCTGCAGCAGCGCCGCAGCCGAAGTGGTGGAACGGTGTGTTCCAGGGGCTGCAGAAGATGGGGCGGAGCCTTCAGCTGCCGATCGCCGTACTGCCCGCCGCGGGCATCCTCAACCGCCTGGGCCAGCCTGACGTATTCGGCGTGGAGGGCCTCGGCTGGACGGACGTCGCCCGGGTCATGAACGCCGCGGGCGGCGCGCTGCTCAATGCCGACCTCGGCCTGCCGCTCCTCTTCTGCGTCGGCGTCGCGATCGGCATGGCCAAGAAGGCCGACGGTTCGACGGCACTGGCGGCGGTGGTCGGCTTCCTCGTCTACCGCAGCGTCCTGCGCGCGTTCCCCACGGCCTGCCCCACGGGGACCAGGGACGTCGGGGGTGGCTGCCTGGGGAAGGACTTCACCCTCGCCGAGTACACCTTCCAGAACCCGGGGGTGTTCGGCGGCATCGTCATGGGCCTGCTGACGGCCTGGTTCTGGCAGCGCTTCCACCGGGTGAAGCTGGTCGACTGGCTCGGCTTCTTCAACGGCCGCCGGCTCGTCCCGATCATCATGACCTTCGTCGCGATCGGCTTCGCCGTCATCTGCCTGTGGATCTGGCCGCCGATCGGTGACGGCTTGGAGAGCTTCTCCGACTGGCTGGTGGGCCTGGGTTCCTGGGGCGCCGGGATCTTCGGTGTCGCGAACCGCGCGCTGCTGGTGATCGGCCTGCACCAGTTCCTGAACGTACCGGTGTGGTTCCAGTTCGGCAGTTTCACCAAGCCGGACGGCCAGGTGGTGCACGGCGACATCACCATGTTCCTCAGCGGCGACCCGGAGGCCGGGCAGTTCCTCACCGGCTTCTTCCCGATCATGATGTTCGCCCTCCCGGCGGCGGCACTGGCGATCACCCATTGCGCGAAGCCGCGGCGGCGCAAGGAGGTCGGCGGCCTGATGCTGTCGGTCGCCCTGACGTCCTTCGTCACCGGCATCACGGAGCCGCTGGAGTACTCGTTCCTCTTCGTGGCACCCCTGCTGTACGTGATCCACGCGTTGCTCACGGGCGTCTCGATGGCGGTGACGTGGGCGCTGGGCGTCCATGACGGCTTCAGCTTCTCGGCCGGCCTGATCGACTACGTCATCAACTGGAGCCTGGCGACGAAGCCGGCGCTGATCATCCCGATCGGGCTGGGTTTCGCGGCGGTCTATTACGCCATCTTCCGGTTCGCGATCACCAAGTTCGACCTGGCCACCCCGGGCCGGGAGTCGGACGAGGAGATCGACGAAATGGAGAAGGAGAACATCAAGGCGTAGGCACCGCCCGGTAGTACGCCGGCCCTTCGGTCCGTCTCCCCGTGGCCCCCGGATCCTCGCATCCGGGGGCTTCGGGCATGTTCGACGCGCACCCGAACCCCTTGTGGCGTAGACCACAGGAAATCGAAGGTTCCTTATCTAACCCCGACCGTGTTACAACTGGTCTACACCATCAATTGGTGTAGACCACGTGGGCCTGTCTGCGCTCGCGTTCCCCCCTTTTACGAGACGTCGCCGTCCCCCGGCTCACCCCCTGGCGGCGCCTTGCCCACTGGAGGAAGTTGTGACCACGGCTGCCGCCCCCGCGGCGGAAAAGAAGAAGGGCGCTGGCGTGATGGCCGTCATGCAGCGCATCGGCCGGAGCCTCATGCTCCCCGTTGCGGTGCTGCCCGCGGGCGCGCTCCTGCTCCGCCTGGGCGCGGACGACATGCTCGGCGACAAGGACGTCTTCCCGACGTTCATCCTCAAGATCGCCGGATACATGGCCGCCGGTGGTGGCGCGATCCTCGACAACATGGCGCTGCTGTTCGCCGTCGGTATCGCGATCGGCTTCGCCAAGAAGTCGGACGGTTCCACCGCCCTGGCCGCCGTCACCGGCTACCTGGTCTTCCAGAAGGTCCTCGCCACCTTCACCGACGGCAACCTGCCCCAGGTCGCCAAGGTGGCCGGCGGCAAGATCGTCATGGTGGACGCCCCGGTCAACGCGGGTGTGCTCGGCGGTGTCGTGATGGGCATCATCGCCGCGCTGCTCTACCAGAAGTTCTACCGGACCAAGTTGCCGGACTGGGCGGGCTTCTTCGGCGGCCGCCGCCTGGTCCCGATCCTCTCCGCCCTGGCGGGTCTGGTCACGGGTATCGTCTTCGGCCTCATCTGGCCGGTCCTCGGGTCGGGTCTGCACAACCTCGGTGAGTGGCTGGTCGGTTCCGGCTCGGTCGGCGCGGGCATCTTCGGTGTCGCCAACCGTGCGCTGATCCCGATCGGCATGCACCACCTGCTGAACTCCTTCCCGTGGTTCCAGGCCGGTTCCTTCGACGGCGCCAACGGTGCCGTGCACGGTGACATCGGCCGCTTCCTCGCCGGTGACCCGACCGCCGGACAGTTCATGACCGGCTTCTTCCCGATCATGATGTTCGCCCTCCCGGCGGCCTGCCTCGCGATCGTCCACTGCGCCCGTCCCGAGCGCCGCAAGGTCGTCGGCGGCATGATGTTCTCCCTCGCGCTCACCTCCTTCGTCACCGGTGTGACCGAGCCGATCGAGTTCACCTTCATGTTCATCGCCCCGGTGCTCTACGCGGTCCACGCGGTCCTCACCGGTATCTCCATGGCGCTGACCTGGGCCCTGGGCATGCGTGACGGCTTCGGGTTCTCGGCGGGTCTGGTCGACTACCTGCTGAACCTGGGTATCGCCGAGAACCCGCTGGGCCTGGCCGTCGTCGGCCTCTGCTTCGCGGCGGTCTACTACTTCGTCTTCCGCTTCGCGATCACCAGGTGGAACCTCCCCACCCCGGGCCGCGAGTCCGACGAGGAGCTGGCCGAGCTGGCGAAGGCCGAGGCCAAGTAGGCCTCAACGCCTCTGGCACGACGGAGCCGACGGAACCGACGGAACCGACGGAGCCCCCGCTCTCCCGGAAGGGAGGGCGGGGGCTCCGTCGTACCCCGGGTGCCTCAGACCTCGTACACGGCGCCCGCGTACGCCAGGTCGATCGGGCCGTCGTAGACCGCGCGGGCGTCGGCGAGGTTCTGCTGCGCGTCCGTCCACGGCGGGATGTGGGTGAGGACGAGGCGGCCGACCCGGCCGCCCCGCGCGTACTCCCCGGCCTCGTGGCCGTTGAGGTGCAGGCCGGGGATGTCCTCCTTGCCGCGGGTGAAGGAGGCCTCGCAGAGGAACAGGTCGGTGCCCTCGGCGAGCAGGCCCAGCTCCGGGCAGGTCCCGGTGTCCCCCGAGTAGGTGAGCGAGCGGCCGCCGTGCTCGATGCGGATGCCGTACGCCTCGACGGGGTGGCTGACCCGCTCGGTGCGGACCTGGAAGGGGCCGATCTCGAAGCTGCCGGACTTCAGGGTGCGGAAGTCGAAGACCTCGCTCATCGAGCGTTCGTCGGGCACGTCGTCGTAGGCGTTGATCAGGCGCTTCTCGGTGCCCTCGGGGCCGAAGACGGGGATGGTGCCGCAGCGGCCGCCCTCGTGCCGGTAGAAGCGGGCCACGAAGTACGCGCACATGTCGATGCAGTGGTCCGCGTGCAGGTGGCTCAGGAAGACCGCGTCGAGGTCGTAGAGACCGATGTGGCGCTGGAGCTCGCCGAGGGCGCCGTTGCCCATGTCGAGGAGCAGCCGGAAGCCGTCGGCCTCGACGAGGTAGCTCGAACAGGCCGATTCCGCGGACGGGAACGACCCCGAACAGCCGACGACGGTGAGCTTCATGGAGCGTGAACCTCCGTGGACGGTCCGTGGACGGAATGCGGGCCGTGCGTGCGTCGAGCGTAAGGCGCGAAACGGCCGGTCGCTCCTCCACGGCGGGCCGTTGTGGGGGGAATCACCTGCACTGTCACCCGGGGGAGCGACGGCGGGTACGGGCGTTGCCAAAGGTTGCCCATGCCGGGGCGTTCCCGCGCGGCTACGGTCGAAACATGGACACGTCCTGGTGGCCCGCGGTGGCCGCTGTCGTGGCCGTGGCACTGGTGATGCTGCTCGCCGGGGCGCGGCTGGGACTCCCCCGCCGGGCCCCGCCCGCGCACGGCCCCGGCCCGCCGCCCCGGCCGCGGCCGGGTGAGCTGTGGTCGCTGGAGGACGGGCGGGTCTGTCTGGTGCTGGCGGTGGCGCAGGTACGGGGCCACCGGGCGCGGGTCGCGTGGATCACCGGGAAGTACGACGACCGGCGGGCGGGGGTGGTCCCGCTGCCGCCGGGAACGGTGGGGGCGCAGGGACGGGCGACCTATCTGGAGGCGGACCGGCCGGCCGAGGTGTCGCTGTGGGAGTTCCGTGGCCGGCTGGGGGTGCTGGACCCGGCGGTGTGGGACGAGATCAAGGGACTCGGAGGTGGCCGGTGATCCGATTGCGGCGCGTGTACGACCCGCCGGAGCCGGGGGCGGACGGGGTGCGGGTGCTCGTGGACCGGCTGTGGCCGCGCGGTCTTTCGAAGGCGGCGGCGGAGGTGGACGAGTGGCCGCGGGCCGTTGCCCCGTCGACGGAGCTGCGGAAGTGGTTCCACGGGGGCGGCTCCGCCGGGGAGTTCCGGCAGCGGTACGAGGCGGAGCTGGCCGGCCCCGAGGCGGTGGCGGAGCTGGAGCGGCTGCGGGGGCTGGCCGCCGCGGGGCCGCTCACGTTGCTGACCGCGGTCAAGGACCCGGAGTCCAGCCACGCGGCCGTGCTCGCGGAGCTGCTGGGCGGCTAGTGCCCTGGCCGGACGGGTTTGCCGGGGCGCGGCGCCGGTGCGGTGCAACCTGATGCGGCGGGCCGCGACCCGTACGGGACGTACCGGCGCGGTCCGGCAACGCGGCGAGGTGCCGGGCCGGGCCGGGGGCCGCGACCCGGTGAACCCCGCCGGTCACAGCCGGGTGTGCCGTCCCGCTTGGGGCCTGCCGGGCGCCGCCGCCCGTGCCCGGCACGTCGATCCCCGGCGCGGCCGGAAAACCCGGGCTCCGCCCCGGACCCCGCGCCCGTCCTCCGGACGGGGCCGGATCTCCCGCAGGGCGGTTCCGGCGCCGTCGGCGTTCGAGGCGCTGGGGTCCCCCCGGACGGAGTCCGGGGAAGGTTCCGGGGCCGGCCCCGGCAGCGGCGCCGCAGCCTCCCGCTGAGCAGCCCCGCAGGGACTACGCCCAGAGCTGGCCCTGGAGGACCTCGATCGCCTCTTCCGTCGTCGCGGCCGTGTAGACGCCGGTCGACAGGTACTTCCAGCCGCCGTCGGCCACGACGAAGACGATGTCCGCCGATTCACCGGCGGCCACCGCCTTGCGGCCGACGCCGATCGCCGCGTGCAGGGCGGCCCCGGTGGAGACGCCCGCGAAGATGCCCTCCAGCTGGAGGAGTTCCCGGGTGCGGGTGACCGCGTCCGCCGAGCCGACCGAGAAGCGGGTGGTGAGGACCGAGGCGTCGTAGAGCTCGGGTACGAAGCCCTCGTCCAGGTTGCGCAGTCCGTACACCAGGTCGTCGTAGCGCGGCTCGGCGGCGACGATCTTGATGCCCTCGACGTTCTCGCGCAGGTAGCGGCCGACGCCCATCAGGGTGCCGGTCGTGCCCAGGCCCGCCACGAAGTGGGTGATCGAGGGGAGGTCCGCCAGGATCTCGGGGCCCGTCGTCGCGTAGTGCGCGCCCGCGTTGTCCGGGTTGCCGTACTGGTAGAGCATCACCCAGTCGGGGTGCTCCGCCGCCAGTTCCTTGGCCACCCGTACGGCGGTGTTCGAGCCGCCCGCGGCGGGCGAGGAGATGATCTCGGCTCCCCACATGGCGAGAAGGTCCCGGCGCTCCTGCGAGGTGTTCTCCGGCATCACGCAGACGATGCGGTAGCCCTTGAGCTTGGCCGCCATCGCCAGGGAGATTCCGGTGTTGCCCGAGGTGGGCTCCAGGATGGTGCAGCCGGGGTACAGCCGGCCGTCCTTCTCGGCCTGCTCGACCATGTGGAGCGCGGGGCGGTCCTTGATCGAGCCGGTCGGGTTGCGGTCCTCCAGCTTCGCCCAGATGCGGACGTCGTCCGAGGGCGACAGCCGGGGCAGCCGGACGAGCGGCGTGTTGCCGACCGCGGCCAGCGGGGAGTCGTAGCGCATTACTTCGATCCGCCGGCGACGGCCGGGAGGATGGTGACGCTGTCGCCGTCCTTGAGCTCGGTGGTGATGCCGGCGAGGAAGCGGACGTCCTCGTCGTTGAGGTAGACGTTCACGAAGCGGCGCAGCTCGCCGCCCTTGGACTCGTCGACGATGCGCTCGCGGATGCCCTTGTGGCGGGTCTCCAGGTCGGTGAACAGCTCGTCCAGGTTCGCGCCCTCGCCGGACACGGCCTTCTCGCCGTCGGTGTAGGTGCGGAGGATGGTGGGGATGCGGACCTCGATGGCCATGGCTGGCTCCAGTCGTGAAGGATCGTGAGGGAGGGCGTGAGAACGTGAAGCGCGCGGTTCGTCGGCCCCCCGCGCAAGAGGGCTCTGGTGCTCAGGCGGCAGGACAGATGGCGCTGGCGAGGCGGCACAGGTCGACGTGCAGCCGGGCCACGAGCAGCAGCCTGCCGGGCGTCTCGATGCTCACGTCGTGGGGAACCATGCGGTCATGTTAACGATTCCCGCTCCCCGGTTTGGAGTGTGATCCCGCATCTCGGACGCCCACTGCTCGGATGCTGGTCAGTAGGCCTCGACGACCTGCACTTCTTCCTCGGTGATCACACCGTCGACGATGCTGTACGAGCGGAACTGGAACTCGCCGAGGCCGTCCTTGTCGGCCGTGGAGACCAGAACGTAGTGGGCGCCGGGCTCGTTCGCGTACGTGACGTCCGTGCGCGAGGGGTAGGCCTCGGTCGCGGTGTGCGAGTGGTAGATGATCACCGGCTCCTCGTCGCGGTCGTCCAGCTCGCGGTAGAGCTTCAGCAGGTCCTTCGAGTCGAACTCGTAGAAGGTGGGCGAGCGGGCCGCGTTGAGCATCGGGATGAAGCGCTCCGGGCGGCCGGTGCCCGCCGGGCCGGCCACGACGCCGCACGCCTCGTCGGGGTGGTCCTGGCGGGCGTGCTCGACGATCTGGTCGTACAGGGCCTGGGTGAGGGTCAGCATGAGCGACAGGATAAACAGACGGGCCCTTCCGTACCGAGGTGTGGTACGGAAGGGCCCGAATGCTGGACAGGGCTGGTTCAGGCGGCCTTGTTGAAGGCCGCTCCGGCCGGGTTGCGGGACTTGAGGACCAGGTAGGACACGCCGAGGATCAGACCCCACAGCGGGGCGCAGTACAGCGAGACGCGGGAGTCCTTGTCGACGCCCATCATCACGATGACCATGCCGATGAAGAGCAGTGCGAACCAGCTGGTCCACGGGGCGCCGGGGGCGCGGAACGCGGACTGCGGGAGCTCGCCGCGGTCGGCCTTGGCGCGGTAGCGGATCTGGCAGACCAGGATCATGATCCAGGCCCACATGCCGGAGATCGTGGCGAAGGAGACGACGTAGTCGAAGGCCTTCCCCGGGGCGACGTAGTTGATCCAGACGCCCACCAGCATCAGCGCGGCGGAGAAGGTGGTGCCGACCAGCGGGGTGCCGCTCCTGGTGAGCCTGGTGAAGAACTTCGGGCCCTGGCCGTTGAGCGCGAGGTCGCGCAGCATGCGGCCGGTGGAGTACATGCCGGAGTTGCAGGAGGACAGTGCGGCGGTCAGGACGACGAAGTTGACGATCGCGGCGCCGACGCCGAGGCCCATCTTCTCGAAGGCCAGCACGAAGGGGCTCTCGCCCGCCTTGAAGTTCGACCACGGGATGACCGACATGATCATGATGAGTGCGCCGACGTAGAAGACGGCGATGCGCCACGGCACGGTGTTGATGGCCTTGGGCAGGGTCTTCCCGGGGTCCTTGGACTCGCCGGCGGTGACGCCGACCAGCTCGACCGCGAGGAAGGCGAACATCACGATCTGCAGGGTCATCAGCGTCTCGCCGATGCCGTTGGGGAAGAACCCGCGGTCGCTCCACAGGTTGGAGACGGAGGCGGTGGCGGCGGCGTCGGAGAAGCCGATGGTCAGGATGCCGGCGCAGATCAGGATCATGCCGACGATGGCCGTGACCTTGACCATCGAGAACCAGAACTCCAGCTCGCCGAAGAGCTTCACGGAGATCAGGTTGGCGGCGTAGAGGATGACGGTGAAGATCAGCGCGTACGCCCACTGCGGGAAGCCGTCGTGGGTCCAGTACGACATGTACTTGGCCGCCGCGGTGACCTCGGTGATGCCGGTGACCACCCAGAACAGCCAGTAGGTCCAGCCGGTCGCGTAACCCCAGAACGGGCCCAGGAACTCGCGGGCGTAGTCCGAGAAGGAACCGGAGACGGGGCGGTACATGAGCAGCTCGCCCAGCGCCCGCATGATGAAGAAGATGACCAGGCCCGCGATGGCGTAGGCCAGGATCAGGCTCGGTCCGGCCTTGGAGATGGCCTTGCCCGCGCCCAGGAAGAGGCCGGTGCCGATGGCTCCGCCGATCGCGATCATCTGGATCTGGCGGGCGCCGAGCGCGCGGTGGTAACCCTCGCCGTCGCCGTCGCCCGAAGTGCCCTCGCCGGGCGTCCTGCCGTCCTGCTCGACCTGCACAGAGGTCATGTCTTGGTGCGCCTTTCTCCACGCCGACCCGCGCCTTTCGCAGGCCGCGGATCGGGTCCTCGATCCCCCCGGATACGGATGGAGTTGCACCCGGCGGTCAGCCGGTTCAAGCCCGCCGCGGGACATGGGTGGCGTCCCGTCGGCGGTCGTGAAGATCTATCACGTGATCGCGGGTGAACGGGGGCGGAAGAAGTGGCGCAGCTCACGGCAAACCGGGGACATAACACCCGAAATTAATCAGATCACCGTATGACGGTGATCTGATCGTTATCCGGATTTGAGCGTCCGCTGAGCGAACGGCGCTCGCCGTTGAGGAACCTCAGAGGGTCCCTGCGAGCGTCTCGACGAGGGTCTCCTGGAGGCCGCCGAGCCAGAGGTACGCCATGACCATCGGCTTGCGCGGATCGTCGTCCGGAAGCCGGAAGAGCGCCTCGCTCTCGTCGTCCTCGGTGATGTCGAGCCGCGCCGCGAGCGTCAGCCGCAGGTCGTTGAGGGCCCCGAGCCAGCGCAGCGGCAGCTCACCGGTCAGCTCCAGGACCGCCACCCCGTCGCCGGCCGGGGTGAGCGCGTCCAGGCTGCGCACCACGGCCAGCGCGTCCTGCCGCTTGCGGGTGCGCAGGTCGTTCTCGGTGAAGCGGCGGAACTCCGCCGACCGGGCGCGCAGTTCCTCGGGGTCCTGCGCGGGCTCGGCGCCCGGTCCCCCGTACGCGTCGGGGAAGAGCCGGGCCAGCGCCGGGTCGGAGGGGGGCTCGGTCGGGCCGTCGGCGGCGAACAGCGCGGCCAGCGGGTCGGCGTCCTCCGCGGGTTCCGGCTCGCCCGGGCCGATCAGCTCCAGCAGCTGGACGGCCAGGGAGCGCAGGATGGAGATCTCGATCTCCTCGAGCGCGACGGCGGCGCCACTGCCGCCCTTGAGGGGCTGGAACGTGCCGCCCATCAGGTGCGGTCCTGGGAGAGGGTCGCCCACAGGCCGTATCCGTGCATGGCCTGCACGTCGCGCTCCATTTCCTCGCGGCTGCCGCTGGAGACGACCGCCCGCCCCTTGTGATGGACGTCGAGCATCAGTTTGTGCGCCTTGTCCTTGGAATAGCCGAAGTACGCCTGGAACACGTACGCCACGTAGCTCATGAGGTTGACCGGGTCGTTGTGCACCAGGGTCACCCAGGGGACGTCGGGTTCGGGGACCGCGAAGGTCTCTTCGGCCGATTCGGTGCGTTCGATCTCTACAGGAGCAACACTCACTCGTCCCATGCTGCCACTGTGACGGGCCCGTCGCACAAACGGGCCCTACATCTCGTCACTCTGACGAAATGTGCGCTAGCATCCGTGACATGAACCCTGCGGACCTGGGCCTGCCGGTGGACGTGCCGTCGACAGCGCTCTTCACGGACCATTACGAGCTCACGATGCTGCAGGCCGCCCTGGCGAACGGCACCGCCGACCGCCGCTCGGTCTTCGAGGTGTTCACCCGGAGGCTGCCCGAGGGACGCCGGTACGGCGTGGTGGGCGGCACCGGCCGGGTGCTCGACGCGGTGGAGAACTTCCGCTTCGACAGCGCGGTGCTGGAGTTCCTGCGCGAGCGGGCCGTCGTCGACATGCGGACCCTGGACTGGCTGTCCTCGTACCGCTTCTCGGGCGACATCTGGGGCTACCCGGAGGGGGAGGTCTACTTCCCCGGCTCGCCGATCCTGCGGGTGGAGGGCAGCTTCGCCGAGTGCGTGCTGCTGGAGACCGTGATCCTGTCGATCCTGAACCACGACTCGGCGATCGCGGCGGCCGCCTCCCGGATGTCCTCGGCGGCCGGCGAGCGCCCGCTGATCGAGATGGGCGCGCGGCGCACGCACGAGCTGGCCGCGGTGGCCTCGGCGCGGGCCGCGTACGTGGGCGGCTTCGCCTCCACCTCGGACCTGGCGGCCGGATTCCGGTACGGCATCCCCACGGTCGGCACGAGCGCGCACGCCTTCACCCTGGTGCACGACAGCGAGCGCGACGCGTTCACCGCACAGGTGGCCTCGCTGGGCGGCTCGACCACGCTCCTGGTGGACACCTACGACGTGGCCGAGGCGGTACGGACGGCCGTGGAGGTCGCGGGCACCGACCTGGGCGCGGTGCGCATCGACTCGGGCGACCTGCTGCTGGTGGCCCACCGGGTGCGGCAGCAGCTGGACGAGCTGGGCGCGGCCTCGACGAAGATCGTGGTCACCTCGGACCTGGACGAGTACGCCATCGCCTCGCTGGCGGCGGCCCCGGTGGACGCGTACGGGGTGGGCACGCAGCTGGTGACGGGCAGCGGGCACCCGACGTGCTCGATGGTCTACAAGCTGGTGGCGCGGGCGACGTCGGCGGACCCGAAGGCGCCGCTGCTGCCGGTGGCGAAGAAGTCCACCGGCGGGAAGACCTCGATCGGCGGGCGCAAGTGGGCGGCCCGCCGGGTCGACGCGGAGGGCGTGGCGGAGGCGGAGGTCGTCGGGACGGGCCCGGTTCCGTCGGCGCTGGCGGACTCGCAGCTGCTGGTCGAACTGGTGAAGGGCGGCGAGGTGGTCGCCCGCGAGCCGCTGGAGGCCGCTCGGCAGCGCCACCGCGCCGCCCGCGCCGGGCTCCCGCTCTCCGCGACGCAGCTCTCGCGCGGCGAGGCCGTGATCCCGACCGAGTACGCGTAGCGGCCGCGCCGCCACCGCCGGCGCGCCGTACCGGGTCCGGGGCGGCGCCCCCGTTTCGGGAAGGGGCGGGGTGGGGGAAAGGCCCCGCAGGGCCCCGCCGCAGGACACCATCGAACCGAAGGGCACGCGATGCACCGCGCACTGATCGTCGTCGACGTACAGAACGACTTCTGCGAAGGCGGCAGCCTGGCGGTCGCCGGCGGGGCCGACGTCGCCGCCGCCATCACCGAGTTCATCGGGCAGGCCACCCCCGGTTACCGGCACGTCGTCGCCACCCGCGACCACCACATCGACCCGGGCACCCACTTCGCGCGCCCCCCGGCCGAGCCGGACTACGAGTCCTCCTGGCCCGTGCACTGCGTCGCCGGGACCGAGGGCGTCGGCTTCCACCCGAACTTCGCCCCCGCCGTGGCCTCGGGCTCCGTGGCCGCCGTCTTCGACAAGGGCGCCTACGAGGCCGCGTACAGCGGGTTCGAAGGGGCCGACGAGAACGGGGCGGGCCTCGCCCAGTGGCTGCGGGACCGGCACGTCACCGAGGTGGACGTGGTCGGGATCGCCACCGACCACTGCGTGAAGGCCACCGCCCTGGACGCCGCCCGCGCCGGATTCACCACCCGCGTGCTGCTCGACCTGACGGCCGCCGTGGCCCCCCACACCACCGCGAGGGCGCTGGAGGAGCTCCGGGCGGCCGGAGTGACCCTGATCGGCGGCAAGGCCTCCTGAGGGCCGTCCCGCGGTCCCGGCGGGCGCGCGACGCCGGGACCGGCGGCGCGCCGCCGTGCCCGCAGCCCGAACGCGCCCGGTACGGGAACACCAGGCTCCGTGCGCCGACCCACCAGGGATCGGGGGACGGCCCTCAGGTCCCCAGCAGGGCCCGGATGGGGTGCCAGAGCTCCTGCGCGCGGTCGGGTGCGCCGCGCCACAGGAGGCCGTCCGGGTGGTGCAGGACGGCCGTGACCTCGTCCGGGGTCGGCGGCTGCGCGTTGCCGCGCAGGTACACGGCCCGCATGCCGAGGTTCCGCAGCCTGGTCAGGGCGCGGGCCCGGTTCGCGGCGTGCACGAGGACGCGGACGTTTCCGCCTTCTCCGGACGGCCTCGGCAGCGTGAGCGCGACCACCACGCTGCCGCCCGGCAATCTGACGAAACCGCCACCCGGCATGGCTGTCATCTCCCCCGTCAATAAGAAACTCGTACCGCGCATCTAAACGCGATCGGCCGCCGCCCGCTAGAGGGCGACGGCCGATCATGCTTTGACCTGCGGTTTTACCGAGTTACTTCGAAGAGGGGCCGACCTCGACGGTCATGACCTCACCGTCGTAGGTCTCCTTCAGGATCTTGATCTTGGTGTTGGTGTCAGTGACCTTCACCGATCCGGTCGGGTTCTCGTCGTAGTAGTACTTGCCCTTGTGGTCGTCGAAGACCAGCTGGGCGGGCTTCGGCTTCAGGAACAGCGCCTCGCCGTTCTTGTGCAGCGTGAACGCGTCCGTCGAGTAGGCGCTGAACGCGGCGTCGTACGGCTGGATCTTGTTCCGCAGCAGGGTGCCGTCCGCCCACTTCATGGGCTTGGCGTTGGCGTCGATCGGAAGGATCAGACCCTGGCCCGGGTGCTGGCTGGTGTTGTTGTCCTTCTGGGAGGTGTCCCACTGCCAGATGAGCAGGCCGTCCTGGTACGGGTAGTGCTCGACCCAGTCGGGCTTGGTGTTGCCGAAGCCGAAGTTGTACGGGCCGACCTTGAGGGTCTTGTCGTACGAGACGTAGCGGCGGTTCTCGGCCAGGTAGTACTGCGCGTACTCCTTGGTGAAGCCGGCGCCGATGCGCGAGAAGCCCTTGCCGGTCCAGCCGTTGTCGCCGTTCTCGGCGCCGTCGGTGAAGAGCGCGGAGCCGTCCGCGGTCAGGGTGACGGCGTCGGCCGTGAAGCCCTTGCCGCCCGCGCCGCCGTCCGTCTGGTAGCGGAAGCGGAGGTCGACCTTCTTGCCCGCGTAGGCGTCGAGCGGGAAGTTCAGCGACTTCCAGGCGCCGGAGGCACCCGTCAGCGACGGGCTGCCGGAGGCGTCGGCCGGGAGGGCCGTGCCGTCGGCGGTGCCGGCGAGGGCGGTCCAGGTGGCGCCGCCGTCCGTGGACACCTCGGTGTAGAGGAAGTCGTAGTCGGCCTCGATGTCCCACCAGCCCTTGAGGGACAGCGCGGCGGACGTCTTGCCCGTCAGGTCGACCGACCGGGTGAGGGTGTTCTTGAGGTCGTCACCCATGTTGCTCCACCACTGGGAGGAGCCCTCGGCGGGAGCGACGACGTCGGTCTTGACCTGCTTCTTCGGCAGCTCGACGACCAGCGCCTGCTTGTCCTTGGTGTTGTACTCCGCAACGCCCAGCTTGTGGGTGGACTTCGACGCGGCCTTGGCCTTGTCGTAGTTCAGCCAGCCCAGCTGGAGCTTGTCCCAGGCGGTCATGTCGCCCGGGAGGTCGCCTATGGAGTCCTTGCCGGTGCCGAGCCAGGAGCCGGCCGACATCAGGGACCAGAAGCCGACCGAGTTCTCGCCGCCACCGGAGGTGTCGTAGAGGTCCGGCAGACCGAGGTCGTGGCCGTACTCGTGCGCGAAGACGCCGAGTCCGCCGTTCTCCGGCTGCATCGTGTAGTCGCCGACCCAGATGCCGGTGTCACCGATCTGGGTGCCGCCGGCCTTGTTGTTCTCCGGGCCGGTCTTGCCCGCCGCGGTGCCGTAGGCGTACCAGCGGTGCGCCCACAGAGCGGTCGTGCCCTGCACGCCGCCGCCGGCCGACTCATCCTCGCCCGCGTGGACGATCTGGAAGTGGTCGATGTAGCCGTCGGGCTCGTTGAAGTTGCCGTCGCCGTCGAAGTCGTAGCGGTCCCACTGGTCGTACTGGGCCAGCTGCGCCTTGATCTGGGCGTCGGTCTTCCCGGCCTTCTTCTGGGCCTCCGTCCACGCGGTGACGCCGTCCTTGACGGTGTCCCACACGTTGGAGCAGTTGGTCTGGCCGCAGTAGTTGGAGCCGTAACGGCCCTCGTTGTACGGGACCTTGACCCAGTCGGCGACCTCGCCCTCGACCGAGTAGCGGCCCGAGGAGGTCTTCTCGTAGTAGGTCTTCAGCGAGTCCTTGCCCTGGCCCGTACCGAAGTACAGCTCCTGGAAGTAGTCGCGGCTGAAGTCCTTGCGCCAGGCGGTGCTGTTGTCCTGGGCGCGGTCCGGCTGGGCGATCGTGTTGTGCAGCGGACCGGGGGTGCCGCCGTACTTCGGGACCGCCGGCTTCGGGCCGGGACCGTCCGGGTCGAACATGGTCGTGCTGTCAACCTGGTCGCCGAACTCGACGAGGATCGTGAAGATCTTGTCGGTCTTCTCGCGGCCGAGCTCGACGTACTTCTTGTCGTCGAGCTTGACGACCTTGGAGGCGCCGCGCTGCTCGACGTCCTTCTTGCCGGCCAGCACCTGGTCCAGAGCGGCCTTGCGCTGCTGGGCCTGCTGCTCGCTGAACGGGCCCTTGAGGTCGTGCTCGACGACCTTGGCAGGAGCGGTCGGGTCCTGCCGGTCGGAGGCGGGCGCCCCGACGGAACCAGGGTTGGCCTGGGCCGCGGTGACGGTGAAGAAGGTGGCACTGGTCGCACACGCGGCCATGGTCACGGTGACGGCGGCAGCACGAAGCGCACGCCGACGGGCGGAATTGCTGGTCACTTGATGTCGTTCCCCTCCCGCGGCCGCAGCATAGGTCGGAACGTCTCCATAGGAGCGGGGGGTTCCGCGCGGCGCGCGTCTCAAGTGACGACATTTGACCGGAGAGTCGAGAGAAAAGACAGACCTTGACTTGTTCCTTACAACTGCACTATGCGGTCAGCCAGTTCCGCTATTCGGACGTTCGGCAGCCATCTGGGGCGAAGGGTGCTTCCCGGCCGTCCATCACGTGCTTCCGGTACGGCATTTCGGGCATGCCGGTGTGAGGAAGATGACCCCGTGCGCCCCCCGTGCTCCGGCACCGTGGGTTAGGTCACGCTTACCGGCGGTTCCGCTCGGGCATTCCCGTCGTAGAGTCTCTTGACGCGCGACCAGGTTGAGCCGACTCCCCCTCCCCTCCCCGAGGACGGATTATCCCCATGCCGCGTCCGACCGCCGCACAGCTCGCTTACGGGTCCGCCACCGTCGTCGTGTCGACGATAGCCATGCTGCTGCTCTCACGGACGAGCACGGGGCTGGGGATCGCGGTCATCTCCGCCGCCGCCCTCGGGCTCGGTCTGCTCGTCGCCGTCACCGTGCCCCACCCGGGGCGCCGCGGCCGCCACGCGGCCCGTGCGGGCGCTCCCGCGGCCTCCACGGCCTCCCTCCCGGTATCCGCCCCCGCTCCCGCCCCGCACGCGGACGCGGACGCGCCGGCGGCCGCCCGGGTTCCGGAACCCCGAACGGCCGCCGCCGAACACTCCGTTCACCACTGAGCCCGACGGGCGTCAGGTGGTCTGGACGACCACGGTCCTGGCGACCTTGTCGTGCAGGCCCTGCTTGTAGGGCTTGTCGACGAGGATCGAGATCACCAGCGCGATCGGCCACAGGCAGAAGCAGCAGATCAGCGTCGGCAGCCACAGGACGGCGGCGCGGGAGAGGGCCGCGTTCGACTGCGGGACGCTGCCGTCGTTGAGCATCGCGACGCGCAGGCCCATCGCCTTCTTGCCGACGGTCTGCCCGCTCTTCTTGGTGAACCACCAGTCGTAGCCCACGTACGCGACGATCGAGATCAGCGTCATGACCAGACCGCTGCCGCTGTAGGACTTGGTGATGACCTCGGTGACGTCCTCGCCCTTGTTCGTCTCGACCGTGTACCGGTTCGGGCCGAAGGCCAGCTGGATGAGGAACAGGGGCACGGCGATGATCAGCACGTCGATGATGCGGGCGGCGAGCCGCTTGCCGAAGTCCGCGAGCGGGGGCATCCCGGCCAGCGGATCGGGCATGCCGTAGCCGCCGCTGCCGCCGTACGGGTCGCGGCCGCCGTCGTACGGGGGCGGCGGGGTCGGATATCCGCCCCCGCCGCCGCCCGCGCCCCCGGGTGGCGGTGAGTCGTACGGCGAACCGCCCGACGGCGGCGTCGGTTCCTGGGGCTTCTTGAGGAACGGGTCTTCCTCGGGCGGCTCGCCGGGCGGCGGCTGATCGGTACTCATGGCCCGAGTCGAACCCGGCTCCGTCACCCCCGCAACGTGAGGGCGTCCGATCGGGGGGCGGCCCCGTCCCGGGCGGCTCGGCGGGCCTCAGCGGGCCACGTACGTCCGGGCCGCCTTGTCGTGCCAGGCCTGGCGCCGCGGGCGGTCCACGAGGCACCAGAGGCTGCCCGGGATGCCGAGGAGGACGTACACCAGCCAGCGGCGCAGGGCCGCGCCGAAGGTGGGCGGGCGCAGGGTCGCGACGTCGAGCACCCGGACGCCGAGCAGCTTCTTGCCCGGGGTGCGGCCCCAACGGGCGGTGGGCAGCGCCTCGTAGAAGACGCCGAAGAGCACGACCGCGCCGAGGACCAGTCCGAGGTGGCCGACGATGGTGCCGTCCAGCAGCCACACGGTGGTGGTGCGGCCGGTGGTCCGGGCGGCGTCCACCTTGCCCTGGACGTGGGCGGTGGCGGCGGGCAGGAGGGGCCGGGCGGCCGCCGCGCCGACCGCGGCGAGGACGAGCGAGTCCAGGGCGCGGGCCACGGCCCGGCGCACCAGCCCGGCGGGGCGCACGGCCCGTTCGGCCATCCGCTCGAACACGGCCCGGGGCGTACGGGTGCCCTCGGGCCGGGATTCGGGCCGGGATTCGGGCCGGGACTCAGGCCGGGACTCGGGCCGGAACTCGGAGCGGGACCCGGGCCCGGGTTCAGGCGCGGGTTCGGCCCGGGGCCCGGCCGGGACCGTCGTCCCGCGCGGCGGAAGCTTGGGACGGGCTCCGGTCCGGGGCTGCCAGGGATCGAAGCGGGGCGCCTCGGCGGGCTGGGCCCCGGCGGAGCCGTCCCGGGCCGCGGCGCGGTCCGAGGCCGGGGCCGGGATCGGGGTCGGGGAGCGGCGTGCGGTCGCTTCCCGCGGGAACGGCTCGGCCGGGGCGGCGGGCGCGGCGGCATGTGCGGCGGCGGGCGCGGCTCCCGTGGTACGGAGCCGCAACGGGCGGACCGCCTCGGACGGGGGCACCGCCGGGGCCGCCACCGCCTCGGGCCAGGAGGACGTCAGGCCGGAGCCGCCGGAGCCGCTGCCACCGGGAGCGTCGGGCCATGCCGGAGCCGGGACCGGTTCGGGGGCGGGGACCGCCTCGGGGGCAGGGGTCGGAGCAGGGGTCGGAGCAGGGGCCGGGGCCGGAGCCGGGGCCGCCGCCGCAGGGGAGCGCGCCGAGAGGATCCCGGCCGCCGCCTGGGCCGGGAACCGCTGGGCCGGTGTGGCCGCCGCCGCGGCGGACGGCGTACGGGCCAGGGAGATCCCGGGGCCCGGGGCCGCCGGAGGCTCCGCTGGGCTGCCCCACGAGACGCGGTGGTCGCGCGGCCCGCCGAAGCCTGCCTGGTGAAGGGGGTCGGCCTGCCACACCGCCTGCTCCGCGGCCCGCTCGGGGGCGCGCCCGGCGCCGCGCCCGGCGACCGGTTCGGCGACCACCCGGAGCACGGGCTCCGGCTCCGACCCCGGCCCCGGCGCCGCCTCCGGTTCCCGTTCCGGTTCGGGCTCCGCCAGCGCCTCCGTCACCGAGGTCCGGTCCAGGAACACCGGCCCCGTCTCCTCGACCGGCGCGGCGGGAGCGGGAGCGGGGGCAGGGCGGCTCGTACCCGGAACCCAGGCGGCGCCGTTCCAGTACCGGACGTACCCGGGGATGGAGGGATCCGGGTAGTAGCCCTCGCGGGCCGCGTGCTCGCCGTCACCAGGGGAGGCCGTCAATGTCCCCAACTCCGTTCGTGGCTTGAGGCATGTGCAGGGGAGGACCATAGCCAAGAACCGCCCCCCGACAGGTCCGGTAACGGGAGATTGTCAACCTTCGAGCGAAACTCGGGTATGCGGCTATTTCTCGTCACCCGACAGGATTCGGCCAACCTTTGGTTCCTCGCCCGAAGTCGCGTCATACCCGGGTACACCGGAGCTCTCTCCGGGTGCGGGGCGCTGTCCGGCCCCACGCACCGAACCGAAGTGAGGCCGTCATGCACCACCCCGTCATCGAGCGCGAGCTGGAACTGAAGCTGGTCCTGTCCCCCGAGCGCAGCATCCCGGTACCCGCCCGGCTCCTCTACCTCAGCGACGACCCGTACGCCGTCCACATCACGTTCCACTCCGGCTCCAGCGCCCCGGTCAACTGGACCTTCGCCCGCGAGCTGCTGGTCGAGGGGGTGTTCCGCCCGTGCGGCCACGGAGACGTCCGGATCTGGCCCACGAAGATCGACAACAGGGCCGTGCTCTGCATGGCCCTCAGCTCGCCCGACGGCGACGCCCTGCTGGAGGCCCCCGCCGCCGCCGTGTCGGCCTGGCTGGAGCGCACCCTGCGCGTCGTCCCGCCCGGGACCGAGGCCGAGCGGATCGGCCTGGACGCCGCCCTGGCCGAGCTGCTCACCCCGACCCCGGCGGACGAGCTGTGGCTGCGCGACCCCTGGCCGTCGGACGAGTCGGCGGACGGGGAGCTGTGATGCCGTCAGAAGAGCTTGCCGGGGTTGAGCAGCCCCAGCGGGTCGAAGGCCTGCTTGACGGCGCGCTGCATCTCCAGGCCCACCGGTCCGAGTTCGCGGGCCAGCCACTCCTTCTTCAGCACTCCGACGCCGTGTTCGCCGGTGATCGTGCCGCCCAGTTCCAGGCCGAGCGCCATGATCCGGTCGAAGGACTCGCGGGCCCGCCGCGTCTCGTCCTCGTCGGCCGGGTCGAAGCAGACCACGGGGTGGGTGTTGCCGTCGCCGGCGTGCGCGCAGACCCCGATGAGCAGGCCGTACGAGCGGGCGACGGCGGCCGTCCCCTCCAGCATCTCGGCGAGCCGGGAGCGCGGCACGCACACGTCGTCGATCATCGTGGCGGGCCGGAGCGTCTCCAGGGCCGTCAGCGACATCCGGCGCGCCTGGAGCAGCAGTTCGGACTCCGCCTCGTCGTCGGCGGGCACCACCGCGGTGGCCCCGGCGGCCGTGCACAGCTCCCCCACGGCCGCGAGGTCCTCGGGGGCGTGCGGGGTGTCGAAGGCGGCGAGCAGCAGGGCCTCGGTGGTCTCGGGCAGACCCATCTTCCCGAGCGCGTTGACGGCCCGGACGGTCGTCCGGTCCATCAGCTCCAGCAGGGAGGGCGTCAGTCCGGCCTCCATGACGGCGCAGACGGCCGCGCAGGCTGCCGCGGCGGAGGGGAACTCGGCGGCCAGGGCGAGCTGGCGGGGCGGCGCGGGCCGCAGGGCGAGGACGGCCTGGACGACGATGCCGAGGCTGCCCTCGGAGCCGACGAAGAGCCGGGTGAGGTCGTATCCGGCGACGCCTTTGGCGGTACGCCGGCCCGTGCGCAGCAGCCGTCCGTCGGCGAGGACGACGTCGAGGCCGAGCACGTACTCGGCGGTGACCCCGTACTTGACGCAGCACAGCCCTCCGGAGGCGGTGCCGATGTTGCCGCCGATGGTGCACTGCTCCCAGCTGGAGGGGTCGGGAGGGTAGTACAGGCCCTGTTCGGCGACGGCCCGCGAGAGCACGGCGTTGACGACGCCCGGCTCGACGACGGCGATCCGGTCGACGGCGGAGACCTCCAGGATCCGGTCCATCTTGACGAGCGAGAGCACGATGCAGCCGTCGGAGGCGTTGGCGGCGCCGGACAGGCCCGTGCGGGCGCCCTGCGGGACCACGGGGACCCGTAGGGCGGTGGCGGTGCGCATGACGTGCTGGACCTGTTCGACGGTCCGGGGCAGGACGACGGCGGCCGGTGTTCCGGCGGCGCAGAAGCTGGCCATGTCGGTGGCGTAGGAGGCGGTCACCTGGGGGTCGGTGAGCAGGGCCTCGGCGGGGAGCCCTTGCAGCAGACGTGCGCGCAGACGTGCGAAGAGGTCGTCATCCATGGGGTCAGCGTGGCACCCGGGGCCATCGGTGTGAACACGGCCGCGACCGGCTTCGGACATCTCGGTGAGCTCTTCATATTGACGCACAGTGAGCCCATGGACCGTATCGACCGTTTCGACCGTTTCGACGAGGCATCGCAGACCCCGGCACCGCCCGTGACCTTCACCGGCCGCAAGACGCTCGTGGCGGCCGCGGTCGCGGTGGTCCTGATCGCCGGGGCCCTGCTGATCCGGCCGGCCCGCGGCGGTGACGACGCCCGTCCGCCGGGACCGAGCGAGCGGGCCGCGGCGGCGGTCGGCATGGGCGCGCCCGCGGCGGCGGTGGACCTGGCGGCGCTGGTCGCGGACCGGGAGAAGTGGGTCGCGGCGCACCCGGACGACGAGGCCTCGTGGGCGGTCCTCGGCGCCGCGTACGTGGAGCAGGCGCGGCGCTCGGCGGACTCGGGCTGGTTCCCGAAGGCGGAGAAGGCGCTGAAGCGGTCGCTGGAGGCCCGCCCGGCGGAGAAGGGCAACCTCGACGCGATGACGGGCATGGGCGCGCTGGCCAACGCCCGGCGGGACTTCGGGACCGGGAAGAAGTGGGGCGAGCTCGTACGGGCGCAGGCGCCGAAGCGGTGGGCGGCGTACCCGGTGCTCGTGGACGCGTACACGGGCCTGGGCGACTACAAGGCCGCGCAGAGGGCGATGGAGGAGCTGATGGAGCTCCGGCCGGGCCTGGCGGCGTACGTCAGGGCCTCGCAGGTCTACCGGGACCGGGGCTGGCGCGAGGACGCCGCGATGTCGATGGAGCACGCGGCGGGCGCGGCGAAGGCCCCGGCGGAGAAGGCGTACGCGCTGTTCCGGCTCGGGGAGCTGTCCTGGGAGCGGGGCGACCCGTCGGAGGCGCTGCGGCAGTACGAGGGCTCGCTGCGGACGGATCCGGCGCAGGCGGAGGCGCTGGGCGGCCGGGCGCGGGCGCTGGCCGCGCTGGGGCGGACCGGTGAGGCGGTGCGGGACTACCGGCTGGCGCTGGGGCGGACGCCGCTGCCGCAGCTGGCGAGGGAGCTGGGCGAGCTGCTGGAGTCGCTGGGGCGGGAGCAGGAGGCGCGGGTGCCGTACGACATGCTGGGCGCGCTGGCGGCGCGGGACAACACGAACGGTGTGGACGACGACGTGGTCCTCGGCCTGTACGAGGCGGACCACGGGGATCCGGCGGCGGCGGTGCGGCGGCTGTCGGAGGAGTGGCTGCGCCACAAGAGCATGCCGGTCGCGGACGCGCTGGGCTGGGCCCTGCACAAGGCGGGCGAGGACGAGGCGGCGCTGGAGTACGCGAAGAAGGCGACGGAGCCGGGGCTGCGCAGCGCGGAGTTCGCCTATCACCGGGCGATGATCGAGCGCGGCCTCGGCGACGAGGCGGCGACCCGGCGTCACCTGGAGGAGGCGATGCGCACCAACCCGCACTTCTCGCCGCTGCGGGCGCCGCTGGCGAAGGAGGCCCTGGCGGCCATCGGCCAGCCGCCACCGGGCGGCCCGGAGCACCTGCAGCCGACCGCTCCGTGGGTGGCTCCGGAACTCCCGAAGGCCGCCAAGCCGAAGCCGGCGGCCCCGCCGGCCGAACCGAAGCCGAAGCCGTCCGCGCCGACCGCGCCGGGCACGTCAGGCGCGTCAGGCGCGTGACGGGCACGCCGGGCACGTGACGGGCCGGCCCCCCCGGCGGGAGCCGAGGGGGCCGGGTGCGGCGGCCTACAGGTTGCCGCGCTTCTCCTGCTCGCGCTCGATCGCCTCGAAGAGGGCCTTGAAGTTGCCCTTCCCGAAGCCCATGGACCCGTGCCGCTCGATCATCTCGAAGAAGACCGTCGGCCGGTCCTGCACCGGCTTGGTGAAGATCTGCAGCAGGTAGCCGTCCTCGTCGCGGTCGACGAGGATCTTCAGCTCGCGCAGGGTCTCGACGGGGACGCGGGTCTCGCCCGCCCACTCGCCGAGCGTGTCGTAGTACGAGTCGGGGGTGTCCAGGAACTGCACGCCCGCCGCGCGCATGGACCGCACGGTCGCGACGATGTCGTTCGTGGCCAGCGCGATGTGCTGGACGCCCGCGCCGCCGTAGAACTCCAGGTACTCGTCGATCTGCGACTTCTTCTTCGCGATCGCCGGCTCGTTGATCGGGAACTTCACCTTCAGGGTGCCGTCCGCGACGACCTTGGACATCAGCGCCGAGTACTCGGTCGCGATGTCGTCGCCCACGAACTCCTTCATGTTCGTGAAGCCCATGACCTTGTTGTAGAAGGCGACCCACTCGTTCATGCGGCCGAGCTCGACGTTGCCCACGCAGTGGTCGATGGCCTGGAAGGTGCGCTTGGCCGGCGGCTCGACGATCGGGTCGGCGGCGACGAAGCCCGGCAGGTAGGGGCCGGTGTAGTCGCCGCGCTGGACCAGCGTGTGGCGGGTCTGGCCGTAGGTCGCGATCGCGGCCAGCACGACCGTGCCGTGCTCGTCCTTGACCTCGTACGGCTCGTCCAGGCCGCGCGCGCCGTGCTCGACGGCGTACGCGTAGGCCGCCCGCACGTCGGGGACCTCGATGGCCAGGTCGATCACGCCGTCGCCGTGCTCGGCCACGTGCTCGGCGAGGAAGCGGCCGTGGTCGGTCGTCGCCTTGATGACGGAGGTCAGCACGAAGCGCGCGCCGCCGTTGGTCAGGACGTAGCTGGCGGTCTCCCGGGTGCCGTTCTCCGGTCCGGAGTAGGCCACGAGCTTCATGCCGAAGGCGGTCGAGTAGTAGTGCGCGGCCTGCTTGGCGTTGCCGACGGCGAAGACGACCGCGTCCATGCCCTTCACCGGGAAGGGGTCTGCCTCACGCGCGGTGTGCGGGGTGGTTTCGAGGGTCTCAGTCATGAGCGCAGAGTCCCGCCGATCCACAAGCTGCGCAATAGTTTCCTATTTGACTGTACAGACTGCCCAGCTGCGCCTGAGGATGGCTGAAACATCTGTGCACTATGACCACCTCCGAGGAGCTGGGAGCGTACTCATGGGAATCGACGAACTCGACGGCCGGCTGATCGTCCTGCTCGCCCGCGAGCCGCGGATCGGGGTGCTGGAGGCCTCGCGCCGCCTGGGAGTGGCGCGCGGGACCGTACAGGCCCGTCTGGACCGGCTCCAGTCGAACGGGGTCATCCGCGGTTTCGGCCCGCAGGTCGATCCGACGGCCCTCGGGTACCCGGTGACCGCCTTCGCCACCCTGGAGATCAAACAGGGGCAGGGAGCCGACGTGCGGGCCCACCTGGCCGGGGTGCCGGAGGTGCTGGAGCTGCACACCACCACCGGGCACGGGGACATGCTGTGCCGGCTCGTGGCCCGGTCCAACGCGGACCTCCAGCGGGTGATCGACCTCGTCGTCGGCTTCGAGGGCATCGTGCGGGCCTCGACGGCGATCGTCATGGAGAACCCCGTACCCCTGCGGATCATCCCGCTGGTCGAACAGGCCGCCGAGGACGACAGCCGGTAGGGGGCGGGGCGGGGCGGCCGGGCGGGGCGGGGTGGGGCGGGCCCGGAGTCACCGGGAAGGTGTTGCAAATAAACCGTTGCAGAGAAGTCTTTGCAACTCTACGCTCGCGGCATGCCCGAGACGACCGCCGCATCCCCCGACCCCTCCGAGCCCAATGCGCGGGTCCTCGACGCCCGCTCCCTGCGGGGCCTCGCCCACCCGCTGCGCATCCGCATGCTGGCCACCCTGCGCCACGACGGACCGGCCACCGCCTCCCAACTGGCCCAGCAGCTCGGCGAATCCAGCGGGTCCACCAGCTATCACCTGCGCCAGCTCGCCGTGCACGGGTTCGTCGAGGACGCACCCGAGCACGGCAAGGGCCGCGAACGGTGGTGGAAGGCCACCCACGACGGCACGGTCTTCGACGAGAAGCTGATCTACGACGAGGACCCGGCCACGCGGGGCGCGGCGGACCTCTTCATGCACGAGATCGCGACGATCCACACGCAGGAGTTGAGCACCTGGCTCGGCAACGCCCACACCTGGTCGAAGGAGTGGCGGCGCGGCTCGGACATGAGCGACTTCACCCTGCGCCTGACGGCCGCACAGAGCCTCGAACTGATCCGCAGGATGCACGAACTGGTCAACGGCTTCCGCGATCTGCCGCAGGAGGAGGGCATGGAGCAGGTCCGCGTCCACACCCACGTCCTCCCGCGCGGCGGTGAGACCACATGAGCCGGCGGCCCCTGGCGGCGGTGCTGGCCGCCAACACGATCTCCATAGCCGGAAGTTCGCTCACCCTCATCGGCGTCCCGTGGTTCGTGCTCCAGACCACGGGCAGCGCCGCGCGGGCCGGGATCGTCGCCTTCTGCGCCACCCTGCCCGTGATCGTGGCGGCCCTCGCCGGCGGACCCGTCATCGACCGGATCGGCCGCCGCCGGGTCTCCGCCGCCTCCGACCTGATCTGCGCCCTGTCCGTCGGCGCGATCCCGCTGCTGCACCACGCGGGCGTGCTGGAGTTCTGGATGCTGTGCGCGCTGATGGCCGTCGGCGGCCTCGTCCACACCCCCGGCCTGACCGCCCGCTCCGTCCTGCTGCCGGATCTCGCCGAGCACGCCGGCACCACCGTCCTGCGGGCCGCCAGCCTCTACGACGCGGTCTCGCGCGGAGCCCGGATGCTCGGGGCCGCGGTGGCCGGCTTACTGATCGCGGCGTCCGGCGCCGAGACGGTACTGCTGCTGGACGCGGCGACCTTCGGGGCGTCGGCCCTGCTGGTCACCGTCTTCCTGCGCGGGATCCCGGCCGCCGAGCCGCAACGCACCGCGCAGAAGGCCTCGTTCGCGGCCTACCGGGCCGAACTGGCCGAGGGCTGGGCCTTCCTGAGCCGCACGCGGCTGCTGATGGGCGTCACCCTGATGGTGATGACGACCAACGGGCTGGACCAGGGCTGGTCCTCGGTGCTGCTGCCCGTGCACGGCCGGGAGACCCCGGGCGGGCCCGCCGCGCTCGGTCTGCTGATCTCCCTCTTCGGCGGTTTCGCGCTGCTGGGCGCCCTGCTCTACGGCGCGTGGGGCGAGCGCTTCCCGCGCAGGGCGGTCTTCGCGGCCGCGTTCCTGCTCTGCGGGGCACCCCGCTACGTGACGGCCGCGGTCACGGACACGCCCCTGCCGCTCGCGGTGGCGATGGCCCTGTCCGGGCTGGGTGCGGGCATTCTCAACCCGGTCCTGAGCACGGTCTTCTACGAGATCGTGCCGGAGGAGCTGCGCACCCGCGTCTCGGGCGTGGCCACGGCGGGCTGCGAGCTGACCATGCCGCTGGGCGGGCTCGCTGCTGGCCTGCTCGTCGACGGGTTCGGCGTGTCGACGGCGCTGCTGCTGTTCGGCGGCACGTACCTGCTGGCCACTCTGGCGCCGCTGGTGTTCCCGGCGTGGCGCGCCATGGACCGCACGGCCACCGTCAGCAGGACGGAGCGGGCTCTCCCCGGTTCAGCGCGCGAAGGGCGTTCACGGCATCCGTCAGCGAGGTGACGGGGACCAGCCGGAGCCCCTCGGGGAGTTCCGACCGCGCGTCCGAGCACTCGGCCTTCGGCACGAGGAACACGCTCGCCCCGTCGCGCCGCGCGGCCTGGGTCTTCAGGGCCACGCCGCCGACCGCGCCGACCTTGCCGTCCGCGTCGATGGTGCCCGTACCGGCGATGCTGCGTCCGCCGGTGAGGTCGCCGCCGCTGCCGTCGCCGTCGAGCTTGTCGACGATGCCGAGGGAGAAGAGGAGACCGGCGCTGGGACCGCCGACGTCGGCGAGGTTCAGCTCGACCTTCACGTCCTTGGGGTCCTTGTGGAGGTAGCCGAGGGCCGCCTGCTCGGCCGCGGACTGGGATTTGGACATTTCCTCCAGATTGTGCTCCTCGATCTCCTCGTCCGTTCCGCCCGAGGAGTAGACGGCCTCCCTGGGCATGACGGCCCGGGAGGTGTCGAACCAGTTGTCCAGGAGTTCGGGGAGGTTCACCGTCGTGGAGGGGCCGGTGGCCTGGATGGTCGTCATGCGGAGCTGGCCCGTCGTCTGCCGGGCCGGGGCGCCGGTGACCGAGATGACGGCCTTGCCGTCCCGCTCGCCCAGCACGTCGGCTGTGAGCCCCGGCTGGGCGATCACGAAGGGCAGCGGCGCGAAGACCGCGACGGCGAACAGCGCGAGCACGGGCACGGCGCAGACGGCCAGGGCGGTGGGACGCGGCAGACGTGTGAGACGAGAGAGCACCCGCCCAATCTATCGGGCCGCCCCGCGGGGCCACTCAGCCCCACCGGGCGGTCCGGCCCCGCCGGGGGCGGCGGGCCGCGGAAACGGCGGCGCACCCGGCGCCGCAGCGGCGCCGGGCGACCCCGCCGGGCCCGCGGCTCAGCGAAGGGCGTCGGCGACCTCGCGCGCCGCGTCGACCACCCGCGGCCCGACCCGCTCGGGCACGGCGTCGGCCAGCATCACGACCCCGACGCTGCCCTCCAGCCCGGTGATCCCCACGAGCGGCGCGGCGGCGCCACTGGCACCGGCCTCCAGCTCCCCGTGGGTCAGCGTGTACCCCGGCTCGATCAGCGCGCCCTGACGGGCGGCCAGGATGGCCCGCCCGGCGGCCCCGCGGTCCAGCGGGTGGCGGAAGCCGGCCCGGTAGGCCACGTGGTAGTCCGTCCAGGTCGGCTCCACGACGGCGACGGCGAGCGCCTCGGTGCCGTCGACGAGGGTCAGGTGCGCGGTGGCGCCTATGTCCTCGGCGAGGGACCGCAGCGCGGGCAGGGCGGCCTCGCGGACGAGCGGGTGCACCTGCCGGCCCAGCCGCAGCACTCCGAGCCCGACCCGGGCCCGGCCACCGAGGTCACGGCGGACCAGGGCGTGCTGCTCCAGGGTGGCGAGGAGCCGGTAGACCACGGTGCGGTTGACACCGAGGCGGTTGGAGAGCTCGGTGACGGTCAGACCGTGGTCGGTGTCGGCGAGCAGTTTGAGGACTCTGAGCCCTCTGTCGAGAGTCTGGGAGGTTTCCGCGGTCACGACGCCTCTCCCTCTTTCGGTGAGCGGCGGTGACTCTCTGGGTGGCGCGCCGCCGGTCCCGCGGCGGCGCACGGAGAGGCCGCCGGTAGCGGCCATTGCACCGGCTGCGCTCCCGCGGCGGCGCTGCCACGGTGCGTTCGATGCGGGGACATTAGCGAGCGGGTCCGCTCAGCGGAAGGGCTCGTCCAGAATCCGGGCGTGCACTACCCCTTTATGCCGTTTCCTGACCGCTCTTGGAGTCGTTTCGTGACCTCGGACCGGCTCGGGGGCGGTACGAAGCTCCGTACCGCCCCCCGCCCATGCCTGTGGGAACAGATCACCGCATACGGGTGGCCCACTCCTGAACCTTCTTGATCCGCTCGCGCAGCTGGCCCGCCGTCGCCTCCGCGCTCGGCGGCCCGCCGCAGACCCGGCGCAGCTCCGTGTGGATGACGCCGTGCGGCTTGCCGCTCTGGTGGACGTACGCGCCCACCATCGTGTTCAGCGACTTGCGCAGCTCCAGCAGTTCCTTGTGCGAGACCACGGGCCGCCGGTCGGCCGGCAGCTCCAGCAGGTCCGCGGCCGCGTCGGGCTTGCGCCGGCTGTGCGCGATCTGCCGCGACTGGCGCTTCTGCAGCAGCATCTGCACCTGGTCGGGCTCCAGCAGCCCGGGGATGCCGAGGTAGTCCTGCTCCTCCTCGCTGCCCGGGTGCGCCTGCATGCCGAATTCGGCGCCGTCGTAGAGGACCCGGTCGAAGACGGCGTCGGACTCCAGCGCCTCGAAGGACATCTGCTCGTCCTCGCCGGTGTCCTCGTCCTCCTGCCGGTTCGCCTCGTCCATCTCCTTCTCGGACTCGGCGTACGGGTCCTCCTCGCCCTGCTTCTTCGGCTTGTCGAGGACGTGGTCGCGCTCGACCTCCATCTCGTTCGCGAAGCCGAGGAGGTAGGGGATGGTCGGAAGGAACACGGACGCGGTCTCGCCACGCCTGCGCGACCGCACGAAACGCCCGACGGCCTGCGCGAAGAACAGCGGGGTCGAAATGGTCGTGGCGTACACCCCGACGGCCAGTCTGGGCACGTCGACGCCCTCGGACACCATCCGGACCGCGACCATCCAGCGGCTGCCGTCCGCGCTGAACTCGTCGATCCGCTTGGACGCGCCGGTGTCGTCGGAGAGCACCACGGTGGCCTTGCTGCCCGTGATCTCCCTGAGCAGCTTGGCGTACGCGCGCGCCGAGTCCTGGTCGGAGGCGATGACCAGGCCGCCCGCGTCCGGAATGCCCTTCCTGACCTCGGTCAGCCGCTGGTCGGCCGCGCGCAGCACGTTCGGCATCCAGTCGCCGCGCGGGTCCAGGGCCGTGCGCCAGGCCTGCGAGATGGCGTCCTTGGTCATCGGCTCGCCGAGCCGGGCGGCGATCTCGTCGCCCGCCTTCGTCCGCCAGCGCATGTTCCCGCTGTAGGAGAGGAAGATGACGGGCCGGACGACTCCGTCCCCGAGCGCGTTCCCGTACCCGTAGGTGTAGTCGGCGGACGAGCGCCGGATCCCGTCGTTGCCCTCCTCGTACGTGACGAAGGGGATGGGGTTCGTGTCGGACCGGAAGGGCGTGCCGGTCAGGGCCAGGCGCCGGGTCGCCGGGTCGAAGGCCTCCAGGCATGCCTCGCCCCAGGACTTCGAGTCGCCGGCGTGGTGGATCTCGTCGAGGATCACCAGGGTCTTGCGCTGCTCGCAGCGGTTGCGGTGCAGCATGGGCCGTACGCCGACGCCCGCGTACGTGACCGCGACGCCGTGGTAGTCCTTGCTGAGCGGCCCGGCGGAGTACTCGGGATCCAGCCGGATGCCTATCCGCGCCGCCGCCTCCGCCCACTGCTTCTTCAGGTGCTCGGTCGGCGCGACCACCGTCACCTGCTGGACGACGTGGTGGTGCAGCAGCCAGGACGCGAGGGTCAGCGCGAAGGTGGTCTTTCCGGCGCCGGGCGTGGCCACCGCGAGGAAGTCCCGGGGCTGGGTCTGGATGTAGCGGTCCAGCGCCCCCTGCTGCCAGGCACGCAGCGCGCTGGCGGTGCCCCAGGGGGCACGGCCGGGGAAGGCGGGTGAGAGGTGGTGGGAGGCGGTAGTAGTCACGGTCTCCGGTTCGGGCTCTCGGCGTACTCGCGTACTGGTACGGGCAGTCGTACGTAGGACAACCGGGCCACCCTACCGGCCCGGGGCCGCCCCTCGCGGAGGGACAGGCCCGTGACCTCGGCGGGTGCGGCGAGCGTCACAGTCCGCGGGTCAGCGAGCGAACCTCGGAAGGTGCGCTGCGATCTTCGGTACGTCCAGTGCGCCCTGGCATACGTCCAGCACGAAGCGCTCGGCCTCGTCGACGTCGAAGTCGGCGTCGAGCGGGTGTCCGTTCATGTGCAGGAAAACCCAGGTCGCGTACCAGGCGATGCGCTTGTTGCCGTCCACCAGGCAGTGGTTGCGGGCGAGCGACTCCATCAGGGCGGCTGCCTTCTCCCAGACGTCCGGGTAGGCATCCTGGCCGAAGACGCTCGACCGGGGGCGGGCGAGCGCCGAGTCGAGCAGCCCGTAGTCGCGCACCTCGCTGGTCCCGAGCCGCTCCGCGAGGTTCAGCACCTCGGGGAGGGTCAGGTAGTGGGTCACGCAAGCCTCCGGTTCAGCTCACCGCTGACCTTCAGGACGTGCTCGGCCGCCTCGTTGAAGAGCCGGGAGTGTTCGTTCACGGCCTTGATCACCGCCTCGTGCGCAAAGGACTGCATGCTGCGGCCCTCCGCCTCGGCGCGTTCGCGCAAGGCGTCCAGCTCTTCTTCGGTGAACCTGACGTTGAGACCAGCCATGACGCCACGGTACCGCGTGGTACCAGCTGGTGTCAGCTGGTGTCAGCTGGCAGGTACCGCGTGGTACCAGCTGGTGTCAGACGGCTTCCGGAGCAGAAGCCGGATCCAATCGGGTGGCGACCCACGCCCCCACCAGCGCCACGCACGCCATCGGCAGGAACACCACCACGAACGCGCCGGGGTGCGAGGCGGCCGCGCCCTCGGCGGCGACGGCGTGCGCCGCCCCCACCGCACCCCCGCCCAGCGCGGCGAACGCCGCCCCGCCGCCGGCCAGCAGCACCACATTGGCCAGCGCGTCGGAGATCTGCAGCGCGGCGGAGTTCGCCCCGGCCTCCTCCGGCGCCGACAGCTTCAGCAGCAGCACGCTCGTCGAGCCGATGACGAGGCCCATCCCCAGGCACCCCACCGCCCAGGCGAGCGCCAGCGTCCACACCGGCACCGACTCGATCAGCACGGCGGGCGCGGCCGCGATGGCGGCGGCCACCATCACCATCCCGCCCACCATCAGCCGCTCCCGGTACGGCGCCATCCGCCCCTTCGACTGCAGCCACGAGCCGCCCGCCCAGGTCAGCCCGCCCAGCGCGAGCGAGAATCCGGCCAGCGTCGGGCTCAGCCCGCGCTGGGTGACCAGCATCAGCGGGATGAAACTCTCCGCCCCGATGAACGCCCCCGCCGCCAGCCCGCGCAGCAGCACCACGGACGGCAGTCCGCGCCGCGCCCGGTAGGTGCCGCGCGGCAGCAGTCCCCGTACGGCGGGGACCAGCAGGGCCACGCCCACCGCGCCCGGGAGCAGCGACAGCCACCGCAGGTCCTGGGCGGCGTACTGCAGGAGCCCGGCGCCCGTGGAGATGCCGAGGGCCAGCCGGATCCGGCGCCGGTCGAACGCCACCGGCGGCGCGCCGGGGTCGACCGGGCCCGACGCGGTCCGCCGTATCGCCGGCAGCGCGATGGCGAGCGGTACGACGACCAGGGGCGGTATCCCGAGGAAGACCCACCGCCACCCGAGGTGCTCGGTGACCGTCCCCGAGGCGAGCGGTCCGACGATCGAGGGGATCACCCAGCTGGCCGCGAAGGCCGCCATGATCGCGGGGCGCAGCCGCTCCTCGTACGCCCGGCTGACGACCACGTACAGGGCGACGATGACCAGCCCGCCGCCGAAGCCCTGTATCGCCCGGCCGAGGACGAAGACCCACATGGCGCCGGCGGTTCCGGCGACCACGAGCCCCGTGGCGAACGAGGCGATCCCGACGGTCAGCGGCCGCAGCGGTCCCTGGCGGTCGGCCCACTGCCCGGCGAGGACCATCCCGAAGAGGCTGGTCGTGAAGTAGGCGGAGAAGGCGAAGGCGTAGAGCCCGATCCCCTCCAGCTCCCGCGCGGCGACGGGCATGGCCGTTCCCACGGCGGTGGCCTCGAAGGCGATCAGGAAGATGACGGAGATGATCCCGATGCTGAGCGTCCGGTAGGCGGGCCCGAGGATCCCGGCGCGCGGCGGTGCCGGGGGGACGGCTGCGGTCTTTTCGGGCACGCGGGGTTCGAGGGCGCTCATCGCCCCAGAGTAAGGGGCGTACCCCTGTTTGGTCCCTGTCAATTCGACGTATCCCGCCTCGGCCGCCGGACCTAGGTCCGTGAACGCGGCATGGCAGTCGTGTTGCGGCCGCAGCGCCGCCCTTCCCCGGCCCCGCGGCCCCCCGTACGGTCGTGCACATCACCACCACAGAGCCGTGTGCCCGAGTGGTTGAGGGACTCGCCTGCAAAGCGAGGCACGCGGGTTCAATTCCCGCCACGGCTTCTACGTGAAGGCCGCTCAGGAGTCTCCTGAGCGGCCTTCACGTCATGTCCGCACGTGCCCGTACGTGCGTCAGGGCTTCGGGAGGCCAGCAGCCCCGTCGGGCAGTGCGCCGCTGTTCTCGCATCCCAGCTCTTCGGCGATCGCACGCGCGGCGGAGTGGGCGAGGACCAGGTAGTCCTCACCCAGCACGGCGTCTCCCTTGCTGTTGTGGAATCGGTCCGTATAGAAGGCCGTGATCGCAGCGGCATGTCGCGCGTCGAGCCGACGCGGGTGCTCACGCAGTCGAAGGCCACGCCTCGCTCCTTGTCGGCGCGCGTCACCCGGACACCCGTCTGGCCGGTTCCCGGCGCGCCGACGTTCCGGCTCTCCGCGGCGAGCCGGATCTCGCCCACCCGCTTCCCCATGCCCACGATTCCGGTGACGGTGCACGGAGGAACGGCGGCCTCGCCGGCCTTCGGCCCCGCATCGTAGGCCTCCTCCAGAGCCTTGCCCATGGCCGTGACGCCAACAGTCTGCGCATCGTCGTTGACCAGATGCGAGGACTGCAGCACATGCATCAGCGCCGGACCGGCGGCATCCGTGATCAACCCGGGGCACGCCTCCGTCAGGTCCACTTCCGGCGCCTTCACCGGACGCGACGCCTTCGGCTCAGGGTCTGACGTGGTACATCCTGCGACCAGGCCCACGAGTACCGCGAATGCCACGGCGCGGCCGGTGGAAACCATCAGGGCGCGCAGTTGAGCTGTTTGCGGGTGGAGTCCTGGTAGTCCTTCATCAACTGGGTATTCAGCGCCTTGGCCTTGGCGCTGTCGATGCTCGCCGGGCCGTTGTCGATCCTCAGCTCCAGTTCGAAAGCCTCCGTCGGAGTCCGGCACGTGTACAAGAGCGCAGCGCCGCCGTCCCACACCAACCCCTTGCGCCCCATGTCGAGCTTGTCCGGATGCAGCGGGTCGTATGCCTGCCAGAACGCGTCGCTGCCCAGCGGCTTGCGCCAGGCGAACGCGGTCATCACCGTCGCGCCGTCCAGCTGAACGCGACAGGTGATCTTGTTCAGATCGGCCGCCAAGGAGAACGCGTCCCGTGTGTCCTCCGTGATCTTCTTTCCGCTGCCCAACAGGGGAGCCACGGTCTTGGCGTCGAAGGCCCCCCAGCACAGCCTCTCCGGCATCTCGGAAGCGGTGGCGTTCTCCTTCTTATCCGAGCAGCCGGCCAGCAGGACGCCGACGGCCAGCACGGCGACGGCGGCTCCCGCCGACCTCGCCGCGGACATCAGGACGACCCCTTCGAGCTGTCCACCAGGTCCCGGCCGACCGAGTGGGCGACCGAGGACTCCTTGGACGCCACACCAGCCAGCGTATCGATGTCCTTCTGTGAGAGACCCGAGCCGACAGTCGCGTTGCGCACCGCACTCTCGGCCGAGCTACTGGTACCGATATCTGCCTTGGAGTACATGTTTGCCACGGCCTTTTCGGTGTCGGCGGTTTTCTCCTTGCCCTTTTCCTTGGCGTCCTCGACGAAGTATTCGGTGACGTCCTCCTGGACCCATTCCACGATGTCGCCGGCCACCGGCACCATTTCCAGGTACTTGCCACCGGCGGCACTGATGCCGCGATTGATCCACTTGGCCCCGTCCTCGACGCCCTTCACGTACTCCTCGTTCGTATGGGCGGTCTCGGCATGCATGCCCTGTGCGCGGGCCTCCGTCATCATGCCCGCGATCTGACCACCTGGCTGTACGGCGTTCCCCACCGCATCCCCCAGCAGGGTGTACTCGCCGTGGTGCTGGACTACGTCGTTGACCAGCACCGCCGTGAACGCCTGATTGGCGTTGGTGATCGCGCCGTAGGCGCCGGGGTCCTGGGCGACCGCCCCGAGGAAGCGGGAGACCGTCGCCTCCTCGAACTCGGCCATCGTCCCGTTGACCTTGATCTGGTTCCCGCCGTTCTCGGCGGAGGCCTGGAGGTCCGGGATGTATTCCGCCGCCATGTTGCCGAAGTGCCCGGCCATGGGGCCCAGCCGCGGCTTCTTGTCCTCGTCGTCCGGGTCCTGCGCCACCAGCGAAGGGTCGTCGCCGATCTTCTGGACGACGTCTTCCATGATCGCCGTCATTTCCTTGGTGTGCGGAACGGGCTTCGCGTCCTCGTCGCCCGGCACGCGGCCCGAGACCGCCGCCTCCAGCGCGCCGCCGAGCGCCTCCTGGGCCGGGCCCGCCTCGCCGTAGGGGTGGCCGGGGGCCCGGTCGAAGGCGTCGGCCCACGACTCCTTGTCGAGCATGTAGTCGACCATGCCCCGGGCTTTGCCGTGCTCTCCGCCCACCGCCTTGTCGGCCAGGGTGACGATGCCGTCGCCGTTGCTGTCCTGGCGGACCGGCTCGGTGAAGAAGGCCGTCGCCGCGTCCGGGTTGTGGGCCATCGCGTCCATCAGGCCCGTCAGCGGGTAGAAGCCCCGGCTGCCGTCCTTGCCCTGGCTGAGCACCGTCTTCGGGTCGTACGGGGACCCGTGCTCCCAGGCCTTGGGGTTCTCACGGTCGAACGCGACCATGTCCCGGCCTACCGAGGTCAGGAAGTCCTTGTCGTACTTGCCCTCGTGGAGCAGCGAGCCCAGCGCCTGGTAGCCGTAGATCTTGCTGGTCAGATCGCCGGTGACCTGCATCTCCTTGCGGCCGGCCTTCATCAGGTCGGTCGTCCACGCCGCATCCAGGTGGTTCGGCGAGCCCTTCTGCGTGGCGAGCCCGAGCATCGCGCCCATGTCGTTCTGGATGTTGCCGACCATCGCCAGGCGGTCCTTGCCCGCCTCGCCGAGGGTCGACGCGTCGATGGACAGCTTCGCGTACGCCTCGAGCGTGCCTTCGGGGCCGAGCTTGCGGTAGAAGTCCGTCGAGAAGTCCGCCTCGTTGCGGTTGTCGTCGAGCAGGTCCTCCAGCTCGCGCAGCGCCTCGGGGTTGCGCGCGACGCCGCCCTGCTCCTTGCTGAGCTTCTTCATCAGCTCGGCCGCGCGGTCGGCCTGTTCGCCGTCCAGGGTGGTGTACTTCGGCGCGGTGAAGTTGTGGTCGTCCGAGACGTTGGCGCGCAGGGCTCGGGCCAGGGAGTCGTCGGCGTCCGCGCAGTCCTCGACGAGCCGGTCCACCCTCGCCTGCCAGGCCTTGCGGTTCTCCTCCTGCTTGCGCAAGAACTCGGGGTAGTCCGGGTCGTGCCGGGCCGCGAACTCGGTCTTCGGGTCCATCGGAACGGCCGAGACCTTACCGGCCGCGTCCACCCGGAAGCCGGCGGCGGGGGCCTCCTCGTCGGCGGCCTTCTTCAGGGCGTCCCGAGCCGTCTTGATGGTGGTGTGGCCGTCGCTGAGGAGCTGGTGGACGCCCTTGGCCTCCTTGGCGGCGTCCTCGAACTCCTTGGCCGTCTTGTCGACGAACGCCCGCCCCACGCCGGCGGTGACCCCGCTCCACTCGGCCTTGTCGGCCTTGGCCTTCATCCCGTTGCGCGCCGCCTCGGCCAGCTCGTCCAGCTTGTCGACGAGCGCCTTCCAGTCGGTGACGGCCGTCTGGAGCTTGTCCAGCGGGGCGTTCATCACGTTTTCGTACGTCAGCATGCGGGCGCCTACTTGAGGTATTTGTCGAGCGCGGAAACGGTGAAGTCGGCGTGGAGCTCCTGCTCGTCCTTGGCGTGGGAGGTGAGCGAGTAGTTCAGCCCGTTGGAGATGGTGGCGCAGGCGGCCACGAGGGTCTTCACCTGGCTCTCCCAGGTGGTGTTGACCTTGAGCAGCGCCGCCCCGCTGGCGAAGCCCTCCTTGGTGAGCGCGCCGGCGGCCTCGGCGGTGGCGGTGGAGGCGTGCTTGCCGTCGGTCAGCAGACGGCTGTGCAACTTGTACGCCTCGGAGCCGATCGCACCGATGTGGTCCTGGTTGAGATCGAGATCGCCGCCGCCACCGCTCCCGCCGCCACCGGGTTCCACGGGGACGTGGTTGAGCCGCATGGACACGTTGGCGGCGGCCGTGGCGCGTGCCGCCGACCATTCCTCGTCGAACGACATCGCGTAGAACTCCCCTGTCAGGTCCGGTAGTCCGATAGTGCTTGTGGTCAGCGATCAGCGGAGCGACCAGCGTCAGCGATCAGCGGTTGTTACGGCGCACCACGACGGCGGTGACGGCTCCGCCGATCAGCAGGCAGGCTCCCAGACCGAGGCCGATCCAGGGAAGCAGGCTGCCGTCCTTCTTCTCCCCGGCCTGCGGCACCGGCTTGGCCGCCGCCGACTCGGGTGCCTTGCCGTCCGGAGAGGCCGAGGGGGACTTGGCGCCGTCCGCCGCCGCGAGGTCGGGCAGCGGGTAGACATCGGCAGGGCCGGGGTCGCCGGGGGTGGGCACCGCGATACGGGGGCGGACGACGCCGTAGCCGACGTAGTCGTTGCGCTGCGAGCCGTCGACGGGCTTGCCCGCGGTGTTCAGGAGGACCCGGAGAACCTGGTTGTTGGTCCAGTCGGGGTGGGCGGACCAGAGCAGGGCGGCGGAGGCGGAGGCAAGGGCGGAAGCGTCACTGGTGCCGTGGGTCTTGCACAGCCCCGTCTTGCCCTTGCATGCAGTAACGATGTCGATACCCGGCGCCGACAGGTCGATCTGCGGGCCGTGCTGCGACTCCTTGGTTGGTTCGCCATTGACGTCCACCGCGCCCACTCCGACCACTCCGGGGGTCGCAGCAGGGTAGTTGATCTCGTTGGTCGAGTCCCCTGAGTTACCCGCAGCGGCGAAGATCAATTTGCCCTTCGACAGTGCATACTTCACCGCGGCTGCCCGCTCTCGATCAGCCTCGGGCTTGCCGGACCTACCTTGAGAAATGTTGATGATCTTGGCGTCTGAGTCCGCTGCGTAGCGGATGGCTGCGACCCAAGCCGGGGTCGTGTCATCCTCCAGCATGTCTGGCACGCGGATCGGGAGGATTTTGGCGCCGGGTGCAAGCCCGAAAGCGCCATCACCACTCGGGTGCTTTCCGGTTCCGGCGATCGTTGCAGCCATGCCGGTACCGTGACCGAAGTAGTCGTTGTCTCTGCCGCCCTCGGCATCACCAACAGGGAAGGCTTTGCCCGGGAGGACCTGTCCTTCGAGTTCCGGGATCTGGTTGACGCCGGTGTCGATCACCGCGACGGTGACGCCTTTTCCAGTGCTCGTCTTCCAGATGTCGTCGGCCTTCATGGCGTCGAGATGCCACTGCTGCGAACGAATGGACTCCGCATGGGCCGGGGTCGCGGCGACCCCGGCCAGCAGCAGACCCACCAGGGCCGAGGTCGTCTTACGCATGCGCATCCCGTGCAACGTCCGTTCTGCTCAGTCGATCACCGGCGGAACAACACGACGGTTGCCCTGCCAGGTCTCTTCGTCCTCGGCCAGGTAGTCGGGGCGTTCGCCCGCGTGGTCATCGCGTCGGCCGCCCGGAGTGCGCGCACCGGCGCCGATTCCACCGGCGTTGTTCCGCACGAGGCCCGAACCGCCCTGGGTGAACGGCGTCGAGCGGCCACCCGTCGCAGGCTGACGCCCGCCGACGATACCCCCCGGCTCCGAGGCCAGCCGACGGCCGGTCGGCGAACCAACCTGGCCTCCGTGCGGACCACCCGCACCGTGGCCCATGCCGCCGCCCATCATGCCGCGGCCGGCCTGAGTGCCTTCGGCGCCGATGACCGTGCCGCGCGGGATGCCTGCGCTGGGTCCCGTGGAAGTCACCGGACGGCCGCCCATGATGCCGGTGTCCCGCGGGGGGAGGCCTGGCATGCCGAGCTTGCCGAGAGGACCGCTCGTACCCGGGACCGGACCGCCGGGAGGGAAGCCGACGGGGCCGATGCCGGGGATCGTCTTCATCCCGCCGACCGGCGGCAGGGGCACAGGCGGGACGAGGGTTACGGGGTTGGGACCGCTGGGCCCCGTGGGCAGCGGCCCACCGGGCATGGTCGTCGGTGGCAGGGTCGGGTTCGGGAGCGTGGTGACGGTGTCGAGGTCCACGTCCACGTTGCGGTCCGGGGTCAAAGAGACAGGCGGCATCGTCACCGTCGGGACGGTGCTGTCCGGCTGCGGCGGGTGTCCGGAAACCCAGCCCGGTTCATTCGCAGAGCCACTGCTGCCGGATGCCGACGATGCGTACGACGAACTCCCCGAGTAGTTCCCCTGACCGGAGCTTCCGCCCGGGCGGGCTATGTCCTCTCCGCCGTAGTAGTCCGACGGCACAAACACCTTCGGCGGCTCCGGAAACGTCGGAACGGGAGCCTTGTCCATCTCCCCCGACGACAAGCTGTACGACTGAGAGAGCTTCCTCAGCGCGTCCACGGCACGCGTGTGGTCCCCGCTCAGCTTTGACCACGCCTCCTGGCCCATCTGCTGGGCGTCCGGGTCGTTGTGGTACTCCCGCGACGTCGCGAGATTCTCCTTGAGCGTGGCCTCTGCCGCAGCGTCGTACTTGGGCATGTGGATCTCGGACATGGTCTGGGCAGCCAAGGTCATCCAATGGCCGCCCGTGGCGCTGTAGTCGGCCAGGACCAGGGTTGCGCTGCCCGCGCGGTTCACCCATTCCTGGAAGGCGACGGCTGCCTCGCCCTCCCAGTCCTTGACCTTGTGATCCTTGAGTTTCTGTCCGATCTCCTTGATGGCCTTGGAGGCTTCGGTGAGCTGCGTACCACGCTGCGACACCGTCTTGGAGTCGAGCGACGCGACCATCGCGGCCAACTGCGCGTGCGAGTAACCCTCGAAATTCGTCATCAGATCACAGCGCCCTTGTTCGCTCCGCCGTGGGCACCCGGGCTGTTCGGCGTGCCTGCCGGCACACCGCCCATCTTGTCCGCGTACGGATCACGCTTCGGGACGTAGTTCTCGCGGGCTTCCTTGGCGATGGCCGCCATGCGCCGCCTCGTCTCCTCGTCCACGTCCCCGAAGCCCTTGCCCGCCGTCAGGATCGCGATGCCCAGGGCCTCGATCTGGTCCGCGAGGCCCTTCGAGAGCTTCTGCAGCTCTGCGTGGACGGTGTTGTACGACTTGAAGAGGGCGTCGGCCTCGGGGAAGCCCGTGCCCAGCACACCGGCCGGCAGCGTGCCGTGGGACAGCTTCCCATGCTCCGCCGGAGACTCCTCCAGCGACGTCAGGAGGCCGTCCACCAGGTTCTTGTAGTCCTTCAGCGAGTCGTACTCGATCCGCAGCGCCGCGGCCTTCGCCTGTGCGTCGGCCTGCGCCCTGATCGCGTCCGCCAAACCCGTCGTAGGGCCTGCTCCGAACAGACCTGAACCGTTCTCCGCTGCCACGATGGCCTCCCCGACTCCCCGTCTCCCCGCGGTCGCGGCGTGAGTTACCGCCGCTCCCCGTCCCCGTTCGCACCCGTTCGCACGCGCGCGTGCACACTCTCACCGATCACTCTAGCGACCGGCACCGACAGCCCCAAGTCCGGGGTTGCAGGTGCAATGCGGGTCAGACGGTCACGAGTTGGGTGCCGCGACCGCCGCCGAGGGGCGGATCGGGAGCCTGTTCACCGGGCGGCCCGTGGCCGACCGGACCGCCGAGGCTACCGCCGCGGGCGTCGTCACCACAGGGATCGCGCTCGCCGCCTTCGCGCCGAAGGGGGCCACCACGTCGCGTTCCTCGACCAGCTTGACGATGCGCACGGCCGGGGCGTCCAGCGACGTCGGCAGTGCGTAGCCCGTCAGGTCCGGGTGGCGGACCAGGCCGGCGACCGTCCGGAGGTTCTCCGTCAGGGCCGCGCCCACGCCCTGGGTGACGCCCGCTTCGATGCGGGCCGCCAGCTGGCGGGGGTTGAGGACGCGGCCCACGTCCTGGGCCACGGCCAGCTCGACCACGCGCACCGATCCCAGCTCGATGTCCACGTCCACGACCGCGCGGATCGCGCAGAACGCGAGGCCCACGAACGCGTCGCCCTGGCCGTCCCCGTCCAGGGGTTCCGTCGGGTGGGGGCGGCACTGGGCCGTCGCCCAGAGTTCCTTGCCCTCGATCGCCTCCGCGACCGTCGTCGAGAACGCGCCGTCGTACGACGTGATCCGGCCGTCCGTGATCTGGAGGAGCTCCGTGGACATGCCGAGCTTGTGCGCCATCGGCTGGAGGAGCTGGGTGCGGACCATCTTCGCCGCCCGCTCCACCGCGCCGCCCGACACCCACGTGTGGCGGCCGTGCGCCGACGGACCGGCCGGCGGCTGGTCGGTGTCGACCGGAGCCGTCGTCACCTCGTCGATACCCAGGACCTCCTGGACGATCTGGCGGGCCAGTGTGGCGAAGCCCTGTCCGGTGTCCACCGCCGCGCAGATGACCGTCGCGACGCCGCCCACCACCTTCACGGTGGCCGTGGCGACCTCGTCCGTGCCCTCGGCGCCCAGCATGTGCACCATGCCGACGCCGTAGCCGACGCCGCGCCGCACCGCGCCCGGCTCACCGGCGCCCTCCGGGCCGCCCGGCAGCAGCCACTCCTCCTCCGGGGTGTCCTTCGGGAGCGGCGGAAGTTCGTGATCCCGTACCGCGCGCAGGAGTTCCGCCACCGGAGCCGGGCACGTCACCGTCTGGCCCGTCGGGAGCAGGTCGCCGGTCGCCAGGACGTTGCGCATGCGGAGTTCCGCGCCGTCCATGCCGAGCGCGGCGGCCAGTTTGTCCATCTGGCCCTCGTACGCCGCGCACACCTGCATGGCGCCCTCGCCGCGCACGTGGCCCGACGGGGGGTTGTTCGTACGGACCGCCCAGCCCTCGACGAAGGCGTGCGGGACGACGTACGGGCCGCACGCGAAGGCCACCGCCGCCGCGAGGGACTCCGAGGACGAGTCCGCGTACGCGCCCCCGTCCATCAGGATCTGCGCCTCGACCTTGACCAGCCGGCCCTCCGCGTCCGCGTGGTGGCGGTAGCGCAACAGGGTCGGGTGCCGGTGGGTGTGGCCGAGGAAGGACTCCTCGCGGGTCGCGGCCAGCTTGACCGGGCAGCCCGTGCGCAGGGCGAGGAGGCCGAGGGGGAGTTGGAACGCCGCGTCCTCGCGGTCCGCCGTCGCGCCCGGGACTCCGGTGACCACGACGCGCACGCGGTCCGGTTCGAGGCCGAAGCAGGCCGCGGCCAGGTCGCGGTCGGTGTGCGGGTCGGTGGAGGCCGTGTACAGCTCCACGCCGCCGTCGGGCCGCGGTACGGCCAGCCCGGCCTCGGCGCCGATGGGTGCGGGGTCCTGGCGGCCGATCCGGTACAGGCCCTCGACGACGACCTCGCCGGTCGCCTCCGGGTCGCCGTAGCGGAGCGGGATGTGCCGGATCAGGTTGCCGTCGGGGTGCAGGGCGGGGGCGCCGAAGGACTGCTCGGGATCGGTGACCGGGTCCAGCAGCTCGTACTCGACAGCGATCGCGGCCGCCGCGAGCCGTGCCGTGTCCGGGTGGTCGGCGGCGACAGCGGCGATGGGCTCGCCGTGGTGGCGCACGACGTCGTGGGCGAAGACCGGCCGGTCGGCGATGCGGCGGCCGTGCGTGGTGGCGCCGGGGACATCGGCGTGGGTGACGACGGCGCGCACGCCGGGCATCTCGGCAGCCGCCGAGGTGTCGATGGAGAGGATCCGGGCGTGGGCGTGCGGGGAGCGCAGCACGGCCGCCCACAGGAGACCCTCGGCCCACAGGTCGGCGGCGTAGGGGAAGGTGCCCTCGGTCTTGGCGCGGGTGTCGGCGGCCGGGACGGAGGCTCCGATTCCGCGCGGTACCTGCTGGTCCGGGGCCTCGGGGGCGGCCGAGGCCGCGACCGTGGCGTTCATGGTCGTCGTCGTGGCCGTCGCCGCGTCCTGCGCGCTCACACCGTGCCTCCGTGGTGGATGCCGCCCTCGCCGGGCTGTGCCTGATGCGGAATGCGCGGCTCGGGGAAGCCCTGAGCCGGAGAATGGCCGGCGGGCTCGGCCGAAGCCGAAGCCGACGCCGAAGCCGACGCAGTCGAAGCCGCCGTCGCCTCGCGCTCGGCCACGACCTCGCGCACGGCGTCGATGACCCCGGCGTAGCCGGAGCAGCGGCAGAGGTTGCCGCACAGCGCCTGACGGGTCTCCAGCTCGCTGGGGGCGTGATTGCCCTCCAGCAGATCGTGGATGGTCATGGCCATGCCGGGCACGCAGAATCCGCACTGCACCGCACCCGACCTGCACAACGCCTGCTGCACGTCCGAGAGTTCCCCGCCCGTCGCGAGACCCTCGACGGTACGGACCTCGCTCCCGGCGGCCGTCGCGGCCGGAACCAGGCAGGAGGCGACGAGCCGGCCGTCGACCTTCACCGCGCAGGCGCCGCATTCGCCCTGCGAGCAGCCGTCCTTGGCGCCGGCGAGGCCGAGGCGCTCGCGCAGCACGTAGAGCAGGGACTCGCCGATCCAGGCGCCGGTGACGGGCCGGTCGGCGCCGTTGACGCGCAGGACGTAGGAAGCCTGCGGGTGCTCGTGATGGGCGGCGGTCACGGCCGCCGCCGTTCCTTCTTCGTACGCCGGCAACCCGGCCGGGAAACCTACGGCGGTGTCCTCGGCCGGCGGTGCCACGGCCGTGTCGGCGGTGTCGGCGGTGTCGGCGGTGTCGGCCGTGTCGGCGGTGGAAGCGGTCGGCGTGGACCCGGCCGGGAACCCGGCCGGTGCCCGGGCGGCTTCGGTGAAGCCGTGCTCGTCCGCGTCGGCCGGCTCCGTTTCGGGTCCGTGCCCCGCCTCCGGCCCGTGCCCCGCCTCGGGTCCGTGCCCCGCCTCGGCCTCGGGAGGCGCCTGCGGCGCGTGCCCGGATACGGCGAAGCCCCGCCCGTCGCTGCCGGCGGGCCCGGCGGCCTGCTCGAACGGCACGGACGCGGACGGCTCGTGCTCGGACGTCACGTGCTCGAACGGCACCTGCTCGAACGGCACGGACTCGGCAGCCGCGGACTCGCCGGCCGCGGGTTCCGCCGCCGCCTCGACCCGCACTCCGCCGAAGAGGTCCAGGCCGCCGGTGGCCGCCGGCCGCTCCGCCGCCTCGGCCACCGGGTGCGGCCGCTCCCCCTCGACCTGCATCGCCGCCGCACCGTGCGCGGCCTCGATGTCGTGCGGGGCCGGGTGCACCGGCTCGCCCGCCTCCGGGAGCGGAGTGCCCACGCCGGGGCCGCCCAGCACGCGCGGCCCGCGCGGCGGGGCGCCGACCCCGGGCCCGCCGAGCAGCCGCCCGGCGGCCGCCGCCGTGGCAGCGGCCGCCGCGGCCGACGCCGCGGCCGCCTCGTCCGTACCCGGCAGGGTGCCCTGGTCCTGCTGCAGCGCCGCGAAGTCGGGGTGGTTCGCCCACGGCGCCGGGGCTCCGCCCGGCAGCGTCGCCGGGGCCTGGCTCCAGTCGGCGTCCAGCGCGCTCTGCCGGAAGTCCGCGGGCTGCCCGGCGGTGTCCGCCACGGCCCACTGCCCGGTCGCCGAAGCCTCGTCCGGGAACCGCCACTCCGCCGTCGCCCCCGGATCGGGCTCCGGCTCCGGCTCCGCGTACGCCGCGGCCACCGACGCCGGGATCGGGATCGACGCCGGGATCGGCCCGCCGACCGGCGCCGCGGCGGAAGCCTGGGCGGGCGCCGACGCCGGGTCCGCCGGAGCCGGGGCCCCGGCCTCCGGCCACTGCACCGGAATCGTCCACGTACCCGTGGCCGCCGGATCCGTGCTGGCCGAGCCGAGCGGCACGATCATCGGCGGCGGCACGTACCCGTGCCCGGGCGCGGCAAGGGGCTCCCCGGTGCCGAGCGCGTCCAGCATGTCCTGCGGCAGCTTGACGAAGGCCGTCGCGTCGGAGTCGTACTCGCCGCCCTGCGGGACCGGTTCCCAGCCCCAGCCCGCCGTACCGTTCCCCTGGGTCACGTTCTCGTTCTCGTTCTCGCTCATGAGGTCAGTGCCCTCCCGAGGGCCCTGCGTGCCAGCACGGCCACCGTCCGCCGCAGATGCAGTACACCGGGGGCCACCGGTTCGCCCTGGTCGGGCACGCAGGCGGCCGCGACGTACTCGCCGAAGGCATCCAGTGCCTCGGGGGCCAGGGTCCGCTCCCCGTCCCAGTCGATCAACGAGGCCACCCACTGTTCGGCCTCCAGCGGCCGGAGCGGCATCGGGGCCACCGCGCCGATCGCACAGCGCACACCCCGGCGCGCGGGGTCCAGTACGAGCCCCACGGACGCCACCGCGCGCCCCGGCCCGGTGCGCCCCGTGGCCTTGAGGAACACCTGGGGCGCGTGCAGCAGCGGCACCCGGACGTAGCCGATCAGCTCTCCGGGGCTCAGCATCTCGCGGCCGGCCAGCAGGTGGGACACGGGGATCTCGCGCGATCCGCCCGGGCCGACGATGACGAGCACGGCCTCCAGCGCGGCCAGCACGGGCAGGGCGTCACCTGTGGGCGCGGCGCTGGCGATGTTCCCGCCGAGGGTGCCCGCGTTGCGGATCTGCGGGGGACCGGCGGCGCGCGCGGCTGCCGCCAGCGCGGGGATCAGAGCGGCGAAATCCGGCCGCCCCATCCGCGCGTGGGTCAGGCCGGCGCCGAGCAGTGCGTGGCCGTCCTGGTACTGCCAGCCGCGGATCTCGTTGATCCGCCCGAGGCCCACCAGCGCGGCGGGTCGCAGCAGTCCGGCGTTGACGGCGGCCATGAGGTCGGTGCCGCCGGCCACGGGCACGGCGGCGGGCATGGCGGTGAGCGCCGCCACGGCCTCGTCGAGCGAGGTCGGCAACGTCACGGACTGCGCCGCCTGCGGCCCCTGAACTGAATGCGGTGCGTGCGTGGTCAACCCAGCTGCCCCTTCCCGATGTCCCGGTCCCGGCGCTCACGCCTGTCCGCCGTACGGTACGTGCTCACCGCCGGGACGTGGCAACTCTGGCACATCTTCCCGGCCGCCCCGCGCGAGGGTCGGCCCGGCGCCCCAAGGCCGCCCGGGCTGCCGAAATCCCTCTCCCGGGCGTGGTCCGGGTCTCCGCCCCCAACTGCCCGTTTTCCCCGTATCGGCAGAAATCCAGCCAGAGTTCCCGTTCTCGTTGTCACACGTTCGGGGGCGCACCCTCGACCGGCCGCCCGGCCACCCCCGGACGCCTCTGCCACGGCAGCGGGCCGCCCGGCGGCCGGTAGCCGACCCCCAGCGCGTCCAGCCTGGCGTAGTGAGCCGCCGCCATCCGGGCCTCGAACCGGGCGAAGTCCCGCTCCCGGGGCTCCGGCAGCCGCGACCACACCACCTCGGCGAAGGCCGCGAGCCGCGGGAACACCTGGTAGTCGACGCGGCCCTGGTCCTCCATCACCTCGGTCCACACGTTGGCCTGGGCTCCGAGCACGTGCGAGGCCGCCTTCGCCGACAACTCCGGCGGAACCGGCTCGAACCGGTACACGTCCTCCAGTGAGCGCACGTACGCGATGGGCGTCGGCTCCTCGGCGCCGCCCGACTGGCGGTAGTCCAGGTAGACGTGCTGCTCCGGGCACATCACCACGTCGTGCCCGGCCTCGGCGGCGGCGATCCCACCCCCGTACCCCCGCCACGAGGAGACGGCCGCCCCGGGCGCGAGCCCGCCCTCCAGGATCTCGTCCCACCCGATCAGCCGCCGCCCGCGCCCGGCGAGCCAGGTGTCGAAGTGCCGGACGAACCAGGACTGCAGCCCGTCCTCCCCGTCCACCCCCAGCTCCCGGATCCGCTCCTGGGCCGCCGCGGAGGCCTTCCACTGGGCCTTGGGGCACTCGTCGCCGCCGATGTGGACGAAGGGCGAGACCTCGGCGGGGAACAGCTCCAGCAGCTCCTCGAAGACCCCCTCGTAGAACCGCAGCACGGCCTCGGTCGGCGCGAGCACGTTCTCACTGATCCCCCAGTCGTCCCAGACCTCCAGCGCCCGGGTGTCGACCACGTCCGCATTGCCCAGCTCCGGGTACGCGGCGATCGCGGCCTGCGAATGCCCCGGTACGTCGATCTCGGGGACCACCCGGACGTGCCGCTCGGCGGCGTACGCGACGATCTCGCGGATGTCGTCCTGGGTGTAGTGGCCGCCGTGCGGGGTCTCGTTCCACAGCGGGGAGGCCCGGTGGCCCCGCCGGCTGCGCGCCCGCCACGCGCCGACGCCGGTCAGCCGCGGGTAGCGCTTGATCTCGACCCGCCAGCCCTGGTCGTCCGTCAGGTGCAGGTGCAGCACGTTCAGCTTGTGCGCGGCGAGCAGGTCGATGTACCGCAGCACCCCGTCCTTGGGCGTGAAGTGCCGGGCGACGTCGAGCATCATCCCGCGCCACCCGAACCGGGGACCGTCCTCGATCCCGGCGTACGGCAGGCTCCACGCGCGCCCGGGCAGCGGGGCCCTGCGGTACGCACCGGGACCCAGCAGCTGACGCAGCGTCTGGGCGGCCCAGAAGAGCCCGGCCCCGCTCGCGCCGACCAGCAGGACCCCGGCGGCGTCGACGGTGATCCCGTACGACTCGGGCCCCGCGCCCGCCCCGTCCGGCGCCCCGCCCGGCGCCCCGCCCCACGCCCCGTCCCCGGTCCGCGTCCCCCACTCCGGGTCGACGCGCAGCCGGATGTCCGCGGCCCGGCCTGGCCCGGCTGCCGGCAGGCTCCAGCCGGTGGCCGCGCCGAGCTCGCGGCGCAGCCAGCGGGCGACGCCCTCGCCACCCGGCCCGGCGGCGAGCGTCGGCTCGGGCCCGAACTCGAAGCGGCGACCGTCCCCGTGGAAGACGGCGGCCCTGGGAGCGGGGATCAGGTCCATGCGTCAGCCCTTCGCAGCGCCTGTTGCGCCCTGCGCAACGCCCGTTCCGCAGGGTGCTCGTCGCGCCGACCCTAGTACGCCGAAGGCCCCCTGGATACGCCGGTGCGTACCCAGGGGGCCTTCGTGCCGCCGCGGAGGGCCGGGCCTACTTGTCCTTGCCCTTGTCCTTGTCCCCGCCGGGGCCCATGGACTCGTAGATCTCCTTGCACATGGGGCAGACCGGGTACTTCTTCGGGTCCCGGCCCGGTACCCAGACCTTGCCGCAGAGCGCGACGACGGGGGTCCCGTCGAGGGCGCTCGCCATGATCTTGTCCTTCTGGACGTAGTGGGCGAAGCGCTCGTGGTCGCCGTCACCGTGCGACACCTGCGGCGTCGGCTCTACGAGGGTCCCCGTGCCAGTCCCGCGCTCGGGCTCAAGAGTGCTCATGCCACCAGGGTACCGATCCCCGTGCGCGTCAGTTCAGCGACGGGTCGTCCGGATAGGTGGCGACCATCGCGAGTTCGCTGCGCTGGCGGCGCAGCACCGCCCGCCACAGCCGCTCCGGGTCCGGGAAGGACACGTCACCGGGCTCCGACTCCACCACGTACCAGGCTCCGTCGCCCAGCTCTTCCTCCAGCTGGCCCGGGCCCCAGCCCGAGTATCCGGCGAAGATGCGCAGGGACCCCAGCGCCGCGGCCAGCAGTTCCGGCGGCGCCTCCAGGTCGACCAGGCCGATCGCCCCGTGCACCCGGCGCCAGCCGAGGGGGCCCTCCTCGCCCGGGATGACCGCGATGCCCAGGGCCGAGTCCAGCGCGACGGGCCCGCCCTGGAAGACCACGCCCGGGTCTCCGGCCAGGGGCGCCCACGGCAACAGGACGTCACCGACGCCCACCGGAGTGGGCCGGTTGAGGACAACGCCGAGCGAGCCCTGCTCGTCGTGGTCGAGCAGCAGCACCACCGCGCGGTCGAAGTTCGGGTCCGCGAGGGCGGGGGTGGCCACGAGCAGCCGCCCTGTGAGGGAGGACACCTCGGTCATGCCGCCATGATCCCCCACATTCGCCTTCCGCGGGGAGCGCGCGGAGGCATCCGGTCTCACGCAGTTCAGGGCGCACGGCAGCAGGAGGGAGGGCGCGCGGGCGGCGCGACCGGAATGCCACACTCCGCCATGAGGTGGATACGGAGGGTGTTGTGCCGAATTCATGACAGTCGTATGGCCGCGTCAGCCATGCGAACAAAGGGGTGATGGCCCTTACTCTTTTCTCTGGCCCCCTGCCCACCCCACTCCGGAACGCGAGATTCATGACCGGCATCAGTGACGATGTACTGCTTGTCCACGGCGGCACCCCGCTTGAGGGCGAGATCCGAGTCCGCGGTGCGAAGAACCTCGTGCCCAAGGCCATGGTCGCCGCTCTGCTCGGCAGCGGACCCAGCCGGCTGCGCAACGTTCCCGACATCCGTGACGTCCGGGTCGTGCGCGGTCTGCTCCAGCTGCACGGGGTGACGGTCCGCCCCGGCGAGGAGCCGGGCGAGCTGGTTCTCGACCCCACTCACGTCGAAAGCGCGAACGTCGCCGACATCGACGCCCACGCGGGCTCGTCGCGCATCCCGATCCTGTTCTGCGGCCCCCTGCTGCACCGCCTCGGCCACGCCTTCATCCCGGGCCTGGGCGGCTGCGACATCGGCGGCCGGCCGATCGACTTCCACTTCGACGTGCTCCGCCAGTTCGGCGCGACCATCGAGAAGCGCGAGGGCGGCCAGTACCTGGAGGCCCCGCAGCGCCTCCGCGGCTGCAAGATCCGCCTCCCGTACCCGTCGGTCGGCTCGACCGAGCAGGTGCTGCTGACGGCCGTCCTGGCCGAGGGCGTCACCGAGCTCAGCAACGCCGCGGTGGAGCCGGAGATCGAGGACCTCATCTGCGTCCTGCAGAAGATGGGCGCGATCATCTCCGTCGACACCGACCGGACCATCCGGATCACGGGTGTCGACCGTCTCAGCGGCTACAACCACAAGGCGCTCCCGGACCGCCTGGAGGCCGCCTCCTGGGCTTCCGCGGCCCTGGCGACCGGCGGCAACATCTACGTGCGCGGCGCCCAGCAGCGCTCGATGATGACCTTCCTGAACACCTTCCGCCGGGTCGGCGGGGCGTTCGAGATCGACGACGAGGGCATCCGCTTCTGGCACCCCGGCGGCCCGCTCAACGCCATCGCGCTGGAGACGGACGTGCACCCCGGCTTCCAGACCGACTGGCAGCAGCCGCTCGTGGTGGCCCTGACGCAGGCCTCGGGCCTGTCGATCGTGCACGAGACGGTCTACGAGTCCCGGCTCGGGTTCACCTCGGCGCTCAACCAGATGGGTGCTCACATCCAGCTGTACCGCGAGTGCCTGGGCGGCTCGGCCTGCCGCTTCGGCCAGCGCAACTTCCTGCACTCGGCGGTCGTCTCCGGCCCCACCAAGCTGCAGGGCGCCGACCTGGTCATCCCCGACCTGCGCGGCGGTTTCTCGTACCTGATCGCGGCCCTGGCGGCCGAGGGCACCTCGCGCGTCCACGGCATCGACCTGATCAACCGCGGCTACGAGAACTTCATGGAGAAGCTCGTCGAGCTCGGCGCGAAGGTCGAACTGCCGGGCGGCGACCTCGTCTGAGCCGTAACCGGCCGTCAGGAAGCCCCCCGCGCCCCGCCAGGGCCCCGGGGGGCTTCTTCGTGGCCCCGGGGGGCGCACAGCGGCGCACAGCGTCTCCAGGGGGCCCCGGACGGCCCAACGGGCCGACAGCGGCCCGTTGCAGGCCGAAGGGCGGCCGGGGACAGGCCGAAGGGCGGCCGCCCCGTCCGGGGTGACCGCCCTTCGCCGTATCCACGCTTCTACGCGTCTGCGCGGCCGTCCACGTGACCGGCGCGCGTACTCCTCACCGTCCCAGAGGCCTCTGCGGCCTCCGGCGCCGGGGCAGGACTACTTGCCCTTGGCGGCTTCCTTGAGCTTGGAGCCCGCGGAGACCTTCACGCTGTAGCCGGCCGGGATCTGGATGGGGTCGCCGGTCTGCGGGTTGCGCGCGGTGCGAGCGGCACGGTGGGTGCGCTCGAAGGTCAGGAAGCCGGGGATGGTGACCTTCTCGTCGCCCTTGGCGACAATCTCGCCGACGGTCTCGGCGAGCGCGGCCAGAACGGCGTCGGCGTCCTTGCGGGTCACCTCGGCGCGCTCGGACAGAGCGGCCACCAGCTCACTGCGGTTCATGTTGTACTCCCGTGTTCAACTTGCCTTAGAGGCGTGAGATCGAAGCCGATGCTGCCAGGGCCCTCGGACAGTCCCCGGACCCGGGTCTGAACGTCAGACCCTCTCGCCCGGTTACGCATCCTGCCCCCACCAGCGGCGGGAAAGCCAATCCGGCACCCGCCGGGGTCACACGAAAAGCGCCACAGTCACGCCGCGGTGACCCTCCGTCCGCGTCCTCGCCCAGACATCGCTGCGGACCGCGGACCTCGCGGGCATCCCCGCAACCCTAGAGGCGGCCCGGCGGGGCCGCGCCACGCGACGCGCCGGGATCAGAGGTCCGTGAGGGCGGTCACAGCGCCGCCTCCGCGCCCCGGCAACTCCCTCACGGCGCCGGGCGCGTCGGCGGCCCGGACGGCCGTCACACCGCCGAGGCGGCCTTGCGGACGGCGCCCGCCACCGCACCCGCGACCTTGTCGTTGAACACCGACGGGATGATGTAGTTCGCGTTCAGCTCGTCCTCGCCGACGACGTCCGCCAGGGCGCTCGCGGCGGCCAGCATCATGTCGGTGTTCACCGTCCGCGACTGGGCGTCCAGCAGGCCGCGGAAGACGCCGGGGAAGACCAGCACGTTGTTGATCTGGTTCGGGAAGTCGGAGCGGCCCGTGGCGACGACGGCGGCGGTCTGGCGGGCGACGGCCGGGTCCACCTCGGGGTCCGGGTTCGCGAGCGCGAACACGATCGCGCCCTCCGCCATCGCGGCCACGTCCTCGCCGGACAGCACGTTCGGGGCCGAGACGCCGATGAAGACGTCGGCGCCGACCACGGCCTCCTTCAGAGTGCCCGTGTAGCCCTCGGGGTTGGTGTTGTCGGCGATCCAGCGCAGCGGGGAGTCGGGGGCCGCGTCGACGAGGTCGGGACGGCCCGCGTGCACGACACCGTGGATGTCGGCGCTGACGGCGTTCTTGACGCCCGCCGCGAGGAGCAGCTTGAGGATGGCCGTACCGGCCGCGCCGGCCCCCGACATGACCACCTTGACGTCCCCAACTGCCTTGCCCACCACGCGAAGTGCGTTGGTGAGGGCGGCGAGCACGACGATCGCCGTGCCGTGCTGGTCATCGTGGAACACGGGGATGTCGAGGGCCTCGCGCAGCCGGGCCTCGATCTCGAAGCAGCGCGGCGCGGAGATGTCCTCCAGGTTGATGCCGGCGAAGCCCGGGGCGATGGCCTTGACGATCTCGACGATGGCGTCGGAGTCCTGGGTGTCGAGGCAGATCGGCCAGGCGTCGATGCCGGCGAAGCGCTTGAAGAGGGCCGCCTTGCCCTCCATGACGGGCAGCGCGGCCATCGGGCCGATGTTGCCCAGGCCCAGCACGGCGGAACCGTCCGTCACGACTGCGACGGAGTTGCGCTTGATGGTGAGGCGGCGCGCGTCCTCGGGGTTCTCGGCGATCGCCATGCACACGCGGGCCACGCCCGGGGTGTAGATCATCGACAGGTCGTCACGGTTGCGGATGGGGTGCTTGGACGCCATCTCGATCTTGCCGCCGAGGTGCATGAGGAAGGTTCGGTCGGAGACCTTGCCGAGGCTGACGCCCTCGATGCCGCGCAGCTTCTCGACGATCTCGTCCGCGTGCGCGGTGGAGGTCGCGGCGATGGTGACGTCGATGCGGAGCTTCTCGTGGCCGGAGGCGGTCACGTCGAGGCCGGTGACCGAGCCACCGGAGGACTCCACGGCGGTGGTGAGCTGGGAGACCGCGGTTCCGCTCGCGGGCACTTCCAGACGGACCGTCATCGAATACGAGACGCTGGGCGCCGTTGCCATGGCCGTGTTCCTCTTCTGTCCCTGGTTTTCGCTGTACGCACAGGGCCCGGCACACCTCGGGCGTGGCAGGACCTGTTGTCCGATCGTCCCACCTACCCGCCGGTACAAGGTAACCAGCTACAAATTTCGGAAGAACACTTCCACCATACGAGATGTCCGATGCCCGTGGAACGGCGGGTCCACACAAAACAGGTCCGCGCCCCCCACTGGATGGAGGGCGCGGACCTGGTGATGCGGACGTATATGACACCGACCCGCCATGCTCGCCTCGCGGCAAGTGGTCGCTCTAAGCGACGAAGGTTGGGCCCGGGGGCTTGGATCGAGTCGGTGCCTTCACCAGGCTAACAAAGGATCGCCGGATACGGTCCCCCTCCCGGCGGCCGGTTCTGCCCACCACGCTCCTGGCCGCGGGCCATACGGCCGTACGGCTCCGGACCCTCACGGAAGCAGCAGTTCCGGCACCCCGTCCGCGCCGGGCCGGTCCCGGTCGCCCGAGACCACCGTGAGCTGCTGCGTCGCGCGCGTCAGCGCCACGTACAGCACCCGCAGGCCCGCCGGGGACTCGTCCGCGATCTCCGCCGGGGAGACGACCACCGTGGCGTCGTACTCCAGGCCCTTGGCCTCCAGGCTGCCGAGCGCCACGGCCCGCTCCCCCAGGTCGGCCAGCCAGCCCGCCGCCTCCGCGCGCCGGTCCATGGCCACGACCACGCCGACGGTGCCGTCCACCTGCTCCAGCAGCCTGCGGGTCTCCTCCCGCACCGAAGCGCCGAGATCGTCCCCGGCGGCCGTGAAACGGGGCTCCAGGCCCGTGGAACGCACCGCCGACGGCGGCTCCATGCCGGGCATCGCCAGCCGCAGCACCCGGGACGCGACCTCGGCGACCTCGGCCGGGTTGCGGTAGTTCACGGTCAGGGTGAACCGGCGGCGCGGCCGGGACCCCAGGGCCTCGTCGCGGGCCGCGGCCGCCTCCTGCGGGTCGGTCCACGAGGACTGCGCCGGGTCGCCGACCACCGTCCAGGTGCCCATCCGGCCCCGGCGGCCCACCATCCGCCACTGCATCGGCGTCAGGTCCTGGGCCTCGTCCACGATGACGTGCGCGTACTCGGTGCGCTCCGCCGCGAGCCGCTCGGCCCGCTCCCACTGGGTCTCCTCGCGGGTCGGCATCAGCTCCTCCAGCCCGCTGAGCTGGTCCAGCGGGTCCATCTCCCGCCTGCGCCTGGGCCTCGCGGGCGCGCCGAGCAGCTGCTGAAGCTCGTCCAGCAGCGCCACGTCGTGCACGGAGAGGGGGCCCTTGCCGTCCGGGCCGATCCGGCGCAGCGAGCGGGCCAGCTGACGGGTCTCGCGCGGGTTCAGGTCCCGCCGCGACCAGCGGCCGAGCTTGCGCTCGTCGGCCATCGCGGCGAGCACCCCCCGCGGGGTCAGCTCCGGCCACCAGGCGTTCAGGAACTCGATGAAGGCGTCCTCGGTGGAGATGTCCTCGTCGAAGGCGGAGCGCAGCTCGGCCGCCAGCTCCGGGTCGCTGTGCCGGCCGGCCCCGCCGGACTTCGCGTACAGGGCGTCCAGCAGCAGCTTGCGGGCGCGGGGCCGCAGCAGGTTGACGGGGGCGGTGCCGCCGAGCACGTTCTGCCGGATCCGGTTCAGCTCGCCGGCCTCCAGCTCCTGGCGGCGGCCGAAGGCCACGACGCGCAGCCGGTCCGGGGCGTCCCCGAGCTCCAGCGCGCCCCGCACGGCCTTGCGCAGCACCTTCAGCATCCGCGAGGAGCCCTTGATCCGGGCCACGGCCGGATCGTCGTACGTGGTCGCCTCGGCGCCGTCGACCAGCGAGCCGAGCGCCCGGATGGCGACCTGGCCCTCCTCGCCGAGGGAGGGCAGCACGCCCTCGGTGTACGCGACGAGCAGCGGGGTCGGGGAGACGATCAGGATGCCGCCGGAGTAGCGGCGCCGGTCCTGGTAGAGCAGGTAGGCGGCGCGGTGCAGGGCGACGGCCGTCTTTCCGGTGCCGGGTCCGCCGGCGACCTCGGCGACCGAGGCGGCGGGGGCCCGGATGACCAGGTCCTGCTCGGCCTGGATGGAGGAGACGATGTCCCGCATGGAGTGCGTACGGGCCCGCCCGAGCGCGGCCATCAGGGCGCCGTCGCCGAGGGCGGGGAGCTCCTGGCCGCCGAGGAAGGCGGTGACCTCGGGGCGCATCAGGTCGTCCTCCACGCCGAGCACCTTGCGGCCCTTGGAGCGGATGACGCGCCGGCGCACGACGCGCCCGGGGTCCTTGGGCGTGGAGCGGTAGAACGGCGCGGCGGCCGGCGCGCGCCAGTCGATGACCAGCGGCGCGTAGTCGGAGTCCAGGACTCCGATGCGGCCGATGTGCAGCGTCTCGGCGATGTCGGCCGTGAGGTCCTCGCGGATCGCGTCGTCGGCCGGCTCGACCGAGGTGTAGGCGCCGTCCGGCCCCTTCTCCCCGTCCTTCCCCAGCACCAGGTCGATGCGGCCGAAGAGGAAGTCCTCGAACTCGTTGTTCAGCCGGTTCAGGTGGATACCCGCCCGGAAGACCTGCGCGTCGCGCTCGGCGAGGGCCCCGGGGGTGCCCACCTGACCGCGTTTGGCGGCGTCGTTCATCAGGAACTCGGCCTCGTGGATCTTCTCCTCAAGGCGTCGGTACACCTGGTCGAGATGCGTCTGCTCGACCGCGATCTCCCGATCGCGGACGGAATCCGCCGTGCTGTCGACAGCGGCATTCTGCGCGGCCACCAAGGCCCCCTTCTGACGTGCATGGGCGACCGTCAACCGTACGCGAACCGGCACCCTGTCCGCACGCCCGTTCCGGAACCGGCGGGGCCGGGCCTACACCGAGTCCGCGGCCAGCGCCCGCCGACGGTGGCGGGCGACGCGCTCCCGGTTGCCGCACACCTCGCTGGAGCACCAGCGGCGCCGGTGCCCACGGGAAGTGTCCAGGTAGACCCGGGTGCAGCCGTCACCCTCGCAGGCCCGCAACAGCGCCAGGTCGCCGGGGTCGGTCAGCAGCTCGACGGCGTCCCGGGCGACGGCCGCGAGCAGCGCCCCGCACTCCACGCCGCCGCACAGCTCCCGTACGAGGTGGCCTTCCCGGTCCCTTACGGCACACAGGCCCGGGGGTGGTCCGGCGGCCAGCGCGTTGACCCGGGCGAGTGCCTGTTCGTCGGGACCCGTCCCGTCCAGCTCCGCCCGTACGAGGCGCTCCACATCCCCGCGCAGGTCGCGGAAGGCGGCGGCCCAGTCGGGGCCCACCCGGGCGAGCGGCGTGCGGTCGGGCACCAGCCCGGCCCCGGCGAGCCACTGGCGCAGCTCGTCGCCGTCCCGGATCTCCTCGGCCACCAGGTCCAGGCAGACCCGCCCGGCGTCGAACCGCATGCCCGTCACCGCCTCGCGTCTCGGGGGCGCCCCACCAGAGTGCCCCCAGCCGCCGCACAGCGGAACCCCCCGTGCGGGTATGGCGCGGCGGGCCGGGCCGTCCTCCCCCGGCGGCTACCGGCGCCACCCGGCGGCTGGGGGCCGTCCCGCGGGCCCCGGCGGGCGCGGAGGCCGGCCGCGGCACCGCGCCGCGTCGCCGGAACGCCCGGATGCGCCCGGATGTGCCCGGTACGGGGGCGCCCCTCCGCCATGTGGTGCACCGCGGAGGGACGCCGTGCGGCGACGACCCGCCGGGGATCACGGGACGGCCCTCAGGGCGCCGGCGGGTCGTCGTGCAGCAGTCGCTGGAAGAGGCGGTGGTCCCGCCAGGCCCCGTTGATGTGGAGGTAGCGCGGCGCGACGCCGTACGGCTCGAAGCCCGCCTTGAGCAGCACCCGCTGCGAGGCCGCGTTGTCGAGCAGGGTCCCGGCCTCCACCCGGTGCAGGCCCAGGTCGTCGCGGGCGGCCCGGCACACCTCTTCCAGGGCCGCGGTGGCCAGGCCCCTGCCGTGCCAGGCCCGGTCGACCCAGTAGCCGACGCCTCCGCTGCACAGCGGCCCGCGCGCGATGGAGCCCAGGTTGATCGCGCCGACCGGCGCGCCCGTGGCCGCGTCGGCCAGCACGTACGGAACCATCCGCCCCGCGTCGCGCTCGGCGAGCATGCCCTCGATCCGGGCCCGCTGCCCCCGCTCGGTGTAGAAGTCCTCCGGCCGGACCGGCTCGAAGGGCGCCATGTACGCGCGGTTGCGCGCGAACGCCCCGGCCAGCCCGGCGGCGTCACCGGGCGCGAGGGCCCTCATCTCCACCCCGTCAATGATCATCCGGGCAGGCTAGTGCTGTGCTCCTCACCGGTCACGCCGCCGGCCCGGCCCGCCCCCCGGCGGACACCCCGCGGAGCTCACGCGCGGCGGGCACCCCCCGGCGCTCACGCGGGCGGGGCGTCCCCGTACTTGACCTCCCCGCCGGCGTCCAGCGACAGCCGGTACCCCCGCTTGACCACGGTCTGGATCAGCTTCGGCGCCCCCAGCGCCACCCTCAGCCGGGCCATCGCCGTCTCCACGGCGTGTTCGTCGCGCCCCGCCCCCGGCAGCGCCCGCAACAGCTCCCCGCGGGCCACCACCCACCCCGGCCGCCGGGCCAGCGCCCGCAGCAGGGCCATCCCGGCGGGCGGCACGGGCCGCAGCTCGTCGTCCACCAGGACCGCGTGCCCGCGGATCTCCACGCGGTGCCCGGCCACCGGCAGCACCCGCGCCCGTCCCGGCAGCTCCTTGCAGAGCAACTGCACCAGCGGGCCCAGCCGGAACCGCTCCGGCTGCACCGTGTCCACGCCGTGCGCCTGCAGCGGCAGCGCGGTCACCGGCCCCACGCACGCCGACACCACCCCGCCCCGCAGGGCCGCCAGCACGGCCTCCCGTACGCCCCGCTCCTCGGCCCGCGACAGCAGCGAGGCCGCCGCCGGGGCGGAGGTGAAGCTGACCGCGTCCACCCCGCCGCCGACCACCGCGTCCAACAGCCGGTCCAGCGGTGCGAGGTCCTCCGGCGCCATCCACCGGTACACCGGGACCACCACCACCTCGGCCCCGCCGGCCCGCAGCGCCTCGACGAAGCCGGGCAGCGGCTCCCCGTGCAGCTGGAGCGCGATCCGCCGCCCGGCCACCCCGCCCGACAGCAGCCGTTCCAGTACCTCGGCGAGCGATTCCGACTCCGGCGACCAGGCCTCCACCAGCCCGGCGGCCCGGATGGCGCCCTTCACCTTCGGTCCGCGCGCGAGCAGTTCGGTGGCCCGCAGCCGTGCGAGCAGTTCCTCGCCGACCCCCCAGCCGTCGGCGGCCTCGATCCACCCGCGGAACCCGATGGCGGTGGTGGCGACCACCGCGTCCGGCGCGCAGGCGATCAGCTCCTTGGTGGCGGCGAGCAGTTCGCTGTCGTCGGCCAGCGGCACGATCCGCAGCGCGGGCGCGTGCACCACGGCGGCCCCGCGCCGGCGCAGCAGGGCGATCAGCTCGTCGGCCCGCCGCGCGGCGGTCACCCCGACCGTGAAGCCCGCGAGCGGACCGGTGTTCCTGTCATCGTCCATGGTGACCTGCCTTGCCCAGTGGGTCGGTATCGCGTCGCGGGAGCGGAACCGAGCCTGCCAAGTCGGCGTGTCAGGCTCGGTTCCGTCGTATTTCACCGCGGTAAAGCCGGGTTACACCGACGTGAGCTGCGGCTTCGCCGCCACCCCTGCGTCCGGGACGGCCACCGCGGCCGGCCGGCGAAGGTATACCGCCCACATGACCGTGCAGCACACCGCGTAGAAGCCGAGGAAGGTCACGAAGGCTGCCGTGCCCGACCCGGAGCTCTGGAACGCCCCCCGGAAGACGAGGTTGATGCCGAGCCCGCCGAGCGCCCCCACCGCGCCGATCAGCCCCATGGCGGCCCCGGACAGCCGCCGCCCGTACGCGGCCGCGTCCTCGCCGCTCATGCCCCGGGCCAGCGCCTGGGCCTGGAAGATCCCGGGGATCATCTTGTACGTCGACCCGTTGCCGAGGCCGCTCAGCGCGAACAGCGCCACGAAACCGACCAGGAACACCGGCAGTGATTCCCGTACGGAGGCCAGGATGACGACCCCGGTCGCGGCGGCCATCGCCACGAAGGTGGCCAGGGTGATCCGCGCGCCGCCGAACCGGTCCGCCAGGGCCCCGCCCACCGGCCTGATCAGGGAGCCGAGCAGCGGCCCGATGAAGGTCAGCGAGGCCGCCTGGAGCGGGGTGCGGCCGAACTGCGTCTGGAGCACCAGCCCGAAGGCGAAGCTGTAGCCGATGAAGGACCCGAAGGTGCCGATGTAGAGGAAGGCCATGATCCAGGTGTGCGGTTCGCGGACCGCCTCGCGCACGGCGCCGGTGTCGTTGCGCACGGGCGCCAGGTTGTCCATCCGCAGCGCCGCGAGCGCCGCGGCGGCCACGATCAGCGGGATGTACACGACGAGCAGCAGCCGCGGGTGCCCGGCCCCGGCGGTGGCGATGACCAGCAGCGCGGCGAGCTGCACGACGGGGACGCCGATGTTCCCGCCGCCCGCGTTCAGCCCGAGCGCCCAGCCCTTCTTGCGCAGCGGGAAGAAGGCGTTGATGTTCGTCATCGACGAAGCGAAGTTCCCGCCGCCGACGCCGGTCAGGGCGGCCACGGCGAGGAAGGTGCCGTACGAGGTCCCGGGCTCCATGACCACCAGCGCGGCCACGGTCGGCGCGAGCAGCAGCAGGGCGCTGACGACGGTCCAGTTCCGGCCGCCGAAGCGGGCGACGGCGAAGGTGTAGGGCACCCGGACCAGGGCGCCGACCAGGGTCGCCGTCCCGATGAGGAAGAACTTCCCGGCCGGGTCGATCCCGTACTGCGGCCCCATGAACAGGACCATCACGGACCACAGGGACCAGATGGAGAACCCGATGTGCTCGGAGAGCACGGAGTAGAGGAGGTTGCGGCGGGCGACCCGCTCCCCCGTCTCCTTCCAGAACGTCTCGTCCTCGGGTTCCCACCGCTCGATCCAGCGGCCCCCCTTGCGCGGTGCGGTCGTACCGGTCATCACACGCCTCCACAGCTGTCGCGTCCGTGGTGACGACCGTAGGAACGGTGCGTTTCGGCCTCGGTCCCCGCCTGATGACCGCCGGGAAACCTTGCTCTCACCCGCCGCCGGGGCCGTGTGTGAGCCGCGCCGGGGTCCAGCTGCCCGCCGGCGGATCCAGCCAGCCCCTCTCCGCCGCCAGCTCGGCGGCAGCGGCGCGCAGGGCGTCCAGCCCGGGGTGGGCGAAGCCCCTGCGCCACACCATGGACAGCGGCGACAGCGGGACGGGGTCGGTCAGCGGCCGCTTCACGCAGCCGGGCATGTCGAGGAAGTCCACCGTCGCCAGCACCGGATTGCCGGTCTTGGCCATCACCCGGCCGAACTCCTCCTTGCCCATGGCCACGGGGGCGGGCGGCGCCATCTCGATCCCGCGCCCGGCGAACAGCTCGCGGGCGAGCCCCGTCCACTCCACGGTCCGCGGGTTCCCGGCCCCCGCGTACACGGTCTCCCCGGCCAGCGCGTCCAGGCGTACGGCGGTCAGCGCGGCCAGGGCGTGCCCCTCGGGCAGCAGCACGGCCAGCGGCTCGTACCGTACGGGCGCCTGCGCGAGCCGCGCCCGCAGCGCCGGGGCCAGCCCGTCGGCGTACCCGAAGGCGACGTCGAGCCGGCCGGCCGCGATCTCGGCGGCGGCGTGGGTGAGCCCGCTCTCGAAGCGGGCCATCAGCTCACAGTCCGGGGCGAGTTCGCGGGCCCGTTCCAGCACCGCGCGCCCGGTGCTGGGACCGTCGGTGTTCAGATCGACGAGCAGCGCCCTGGGGGCGGTGAAGGCGGCGGCCAGCTCCTCCTGCGCGCGCAGCACCCGCCGGGCCAGCGGCAGCAGCCGCTCCCCGTCGGGGGTGAGCTCCACCTGGCGGGTGGTCCGTACGAACAGGCTCGCGCCCAGGGCCTGTTCGAGCCGCCTGACGTCACGGCTGAGGGCCTGCTGGGCGACGTAGAGGCGGGCGGCGGCGCGGGTGAAGTGCAACTCCTCGGCGGCCGCGACGAACCCGCGCAGGAGCCGGGGGTCCACATCACGGGGGATCACCCGGGGAGACTAACAACAGGAACGGGTGAATGGCACGCGAACAGGTGTTGGACGACACCGCGGTCCCGGCCGGAGCCTTGGATCATGCCGCAGACCACCCCGTTGATGACCGTGACCGGCTCCACCCTCGTCATCGCCCCCGCCCCGCGGAGCCGGAGCGCCCGCACGCCGAGCCCCTACCACCGCCTGTTCGCCCTGCCCGGCACCCGCGCCTTCACCGCCGGGAACCTCCTGGCACGCCTCCCCATGGGCATGTTCGGAGTCAGCGCGGTCATGATGATCGCCGGCCAGCGCGGCTCGTACGCCCTCGCCGGCGCGGTCGTGGCGACCGGGCTGGCCGCCACGGCGCTGGTGGCGCCCTGGACGGCCCGGCTGGTCGACCGCCACGGCCAGGCCCGGATCGCCCTCCCGGCCACCCTGATCGCGGTCCTCGGCTCCCTCGCCCTGATCGTGTGCGTCCGTACGCAGGCCCCGGCCTGGACGCTCTTCGCCTCGTACGCCGCGACCGCCACCACCCCCAACATCGGCGGCATGTCCCGCGCCCGCTGGACGCACCTGCTGCGCGACTCCCCCGCCTCGCACCACACGGCGATGTCCTTCGAACAGGCCGCCGACGAGCTGTGCTTCATGCTCGGCCCGGTCCTCGCGGCCTTCCTCTGCACCGCCGTCTTCCCCGAGGCGGGCACCCTCACCGGCGCGGCCCTGTTCCTCGCCGGGATGCTGCTCTTCACCGCCCAGCGGGCCACGGAGCCCCCGGTGACCGGCGCGGCGGCCCGGCGCGGTTCACCGCTGCGCGCCCTGGGCCCGCTGCCGGTCCTCTTCCTCTGCCTGGGCCTGGTCTTCGGCTCGATGGAGGTCAGCTCGATCGCCTACCTCGACGCCGCGGGCCTGGGCGCCGCGTCCGGCCTGGTCCTGGGGCTCCAGGCGGCGGGCTCCTGCGCGGCCGGACTGCTCTACGGCGCCCTGCGCCCGCGCGGCCTGCGGACCTGCCTGACCGCCCTGGGCGTCGCGATGGCCCTCCCCTGGGCGGCGGCGGCCACCGGCTCCGTCCCGCTGCTGGCCCTCGCCCTGCTCCTGGCGGGCATGGCCACCGCCCCGGTGATGGTCACGGCGATGTCCCGCGTCCACGCCCGCACCCCCGAGGGCCGCCTCAACGAGGGCATGACCCTCGCGGTCACCGCCATCTTCGCGGGCATCTCGGCCGGCTCGGCCGTGGCGGGCCTGACCGTCGACCACCTCGGCCCGTCGGCGGCCTACCTCCTGCCCGCGGCGGCCGCCCTGCTGGCCGGCGCAGCCGGCACGATGACTCGTACGAGTTTCCGGTACCGGTCCCGTACCGTAAACTCGTACCAGCATCAGTCCGAGAGGGGCCAACCATGTCCATAAGCGCCAGCGAGGCCAGGGCGACCCTGTTCCCCCTGATCGAGCGCGTCAACACCGACCACGACCCGGTGCGCATCACCTCCAAGAACGGCGACGCCGTCCTCATGTCCGCCGACGACTACGACTCCTGGCAGGAGACCGTCTACCTGCTGCGCTCCCCCGCCAATGCCCAGCGGTTGATGGAGGCCGTCGCGCGCGACCGTGAGGGCGGCGCCACCGTCACCAGGACCCTGGACGACCTGAGGGAGCTGACCGGGGGCGAGGGGTGAGGAGCGTCCACCTCGACCCCGCGGCCTGGGAGGACTTCCTGTTCTGGCTCTCGTCGGACCGGAAGATGGCCCGCCGGATCACCCGCCTGATCGGCGAGATCCAGCGCGACCCCTTCACGGGGATCGGCAAGCCCGAGTCGCTGAAGGGGGACCTGTCGGGCTACTGGTCCCGCCGCATCGACGACGAACACCGACTTGTGTACCGGGCGGACGACAAGGAAGTGAAGATCCTCAAGGCCCGCTACCACTACTGACCGGCATGACAAAGGCCCCGCAGCCGTGAGGCCGCGGGGCCTTTGCCCACATGGGATGAGTGGAGATGGCGGGAATCGAACCCGCGTCCAACGGTGCAGAAGCAGGGCTTCTCCGAGCGCAGTCCGCTGCGCTTTTCTCGGCCCCGGAGATCACACGGACAAGTCTCCGACGGGCTCAGTCACTGTTTGATTTCCCTCCAACCCCCGTGACCGGGGCTAGAGGTTTAGATCCCTAATTGACGCCAGGATCCGGACCGGGACCACTTCCGGGCTGACGCTCCTCACAGAGGCTTCAGCTCACTGTTATTAGGCAGCGAGGGTGAAGCGGGAGTTATCGCTCTTGGAGTTGGCGATTATTGTTTGCGACATGTGGTTAGCGAGATCATTGCCGCTTCCTCGGCTCGCTTCCCCTGCATCGACATCCGCTGTCGAAACCGATCATCCCCATGTTTTTTTAACAAGCTGCTCCGCCCCCGAGGGGGTGGTGCTGACGCCATGGTACGCGAAGTGGACCGCCGCGTGCCAGGAGGTTAAACAGTGCCGCGCTGCTTGCGGCGGACCGCCGAGATCGCGCGGTTCGTCTCGCGGGTGTCCTGCTTCTCCCGCAGCGTCTGCCGCTTGTCGTACTCCTTCTTGCCCTTCGCCAGCGCGATCTCGACCTTCGCGCGGCCGTCCTTGAAGTACAGGGACAGGGGCACGATCGTGTGACCCGACTCGTCCGCCTTCCGCTCCAGCTTGTCGATCTCCTCCCGGTGCATGAGGAGCTTGCGCTTGCGGCGGGCGCTGTGGTTCGTCCAGGTGCCCTGGCTGTACTCCGGCACGTGCACGTTGTACAGCCAGGCCTCGCGGCCCTCCACCGACACGAAGCCGTCCACCAGCGAGGCCCGGCCCTGGCGCATGGACTTGACCTCGGTGCCCGTGAGCACGAGACCGCACTCGAAGGTGTCCAGGATCGTGTAGTCGTGCCGCGCCTTCTTGTTCTGGGCGATCAGCTTGCGCCCTTTTTCCTTAGCCATAGTGCGGTCATTTTCGCACTAAGGACCCACCTCGCGGCCACCCAATACCTTGGCGGCCCGTTCCTCGGCCCCGTCGCCCACCGCCACGTCCGGGGTGATGCCGCTGCCGTCCAGGCTGCGGCCCCCCGGCGTGCGGTACGTGCCCACCGTCAGCTCGGCCACCGAACCGTCGGGCAGCTCGGTGGGCATCTGCACCGAGCCCTTGCCGAAGGTCCGGCTGCCCACGGCCAGGGCCCGGCCGCGGTCCTGCAGGGCGCCCGTCACCAGCTCGGCCGCGCTCATCGTGCCGCCGTCGACCAGCGCCACCAGCGGCCGGGCCGTGTCGCCGCCCGGCTCCGCGTACAGGGCGCGCTCGTCGCCCCGTACGTCGTAGGTCGCCACCAGCCCGCCGTCCAGGAAGGCGGAGGCGGCCGTCACCGCCTCGGCGACCAGCCCGCCCGGATTGCCGCGCAGGTCGAGCATGACCCCGGCGCCGGGCGGGGCCTCGCGGACGGCGGCCTTGACGCGTTCGCCCGAGCCACGGGTGAAGGAGACCACCTTGATGACGGTGATCCCGCCCGCGATCTGCCGTACCGTCACCGGCTCGGTGCGCAGCTGCTCGCGGCGCACGGTCTCGGTGAGGCCGACGCCGTCGCGGCTCAGGTTCAGCACCACGGGGGTGCCGGCCTCGCCGCGCAGCAGGGCGACGACCTCGGTGACGGGCAGGCCGGTGACGGCGTGCCCGTCGACGTTCAGCAGCCGGTCCCCGGCGCGCAGGCCGGCCCGCGCGGCGGGGCTGCCGGGCTGGACCTTGTCGACCTTGATCAGGCCGTCACGGCCGCGGTCGGCCCAGAGCCCGACGCCGGTCCAGCGGCCGTCGAGGCCCTCGGCGAAGGCGGCGTACTCACCCTGGTCGTAGACGGTGCCCCAGCGGTCGCCGCTGCGGCTGACCACATCCTGGGCGGCCTTCTTGCCGGACTTCCCCTCGGCGACCGCCTCGGCGGCGGCGCGCGCCACGGCCTCGCGGTCGGCTGTGCCCGTGGCGCGGGGCTTCTCGGGCGCGGCGGCCCCGGTGGGGGCGGCGAGGGCGGCGGGTGCGGCGGGTGCGTTCTCGCGGTCCCAGCAGCCCGTGCTCACGGCGGCGGCGACGGCCGCGAGGAAGACCAACGTCAAGACGGCCCCGCGACGCAGGTCGCGGGGCCGGAGACAGAGGGCGGGGGGACCCGGCATGGCGCCGAGTCTAGGACAAGCCCCGCGCCGGTACGGATGGTTGACCGGACCGCTCGCGGGGCGCTTGTCACACCTTCAGGTACTTGCGCAACGCCAGGAAGGCCGCCAGGGAAGGCATCAGGAGCCCGATGAAGAGCACGTACGGCAGCTTGCCGATCATCGCTCCCCAGCCCAGGAAGTCGATGAGCTCCATCCGGTCCCGCAGTGCGAAGCCGTGGTCGATCACGAAGTACTGGCCGGAGACGAGCATGCCGCAGGCGAGGACCGCGCCGATGAGGCCGGCGACGGCCGCCTCCATGATGAAGGGGAACTGGATGTAGAAGCTGGAGGCACCCACCAGCCGCATGATCCCCGTTTCCCGCCTCCGGCTGAACGCCGAGACGCGCACGGTGTTGACGATCAGCAGCAGGGCCACGATCAGCATGATCAGCATGATGCCGAGCGCGGCGATGTTGACGGAGTTGAGGAGCCCGAAGAGGGCCTCCAGCGACTGGCGCTGGTCGTCGACGGTGTGGATGCCGTCCCGCCCGACGAAGGCGGAGGTGACGACCTTGTACTTCTCCGGGTCGTTGAGCTTGACCCGGAAGGACTCCTGCATCTGGTCGGGCGTGATGGAGGAGGCCAGCGCCGTGTGCCCGTACTGCTCCTGGTAGTGCTTGTACGCCTCGTCCGCCGACTCGTGGGCGACGGACTTGACCAGGGACATCTGCTTGAGCTCGGACTCGATCTGCTTCTTCTGCTCGTCGGTCACCGCACCCTTGCGGCAGGTGGCGACCCCCAGGTCGCCCGCCGACCCGGCCGCCTTGTTGGCGGCCTCGGTCGCCTGCTCGGCGTCCTGCTTGTTGCAGAGGTAGATCGAGACGTTGGCCTTGTCGTACCAGTAGCCCTTCATGCTGCTGACCTGCTCGCGCATGAGCAGGGAGCCGCCGAACAGGGCCAGCGACAGGGCCACGGAGATGATGACCGCGAAGGTCATGGTGAGATTGCGACGGAGACCGACGCCGATCTCCGACATGACGAACTGGGCGCGCATTGCGTCTCAGGGACCTTTCAGTGCTGGTAGCCGTAGACGCCGCGCGACTGGTCGCGCACGAGTCGGCCCTGTTCGAGTTCGATGACGCGCTTGCGCATCTGGTCGACGATCTGCTGGTCGTGCGTCGCCATGATCACGGTGGTGCCGGTCCGGTTGATCCGGTCCAGCAGCTTCATGATCCCGACGGAGGTCTGCGGGTCGAGGTTGCCGGTGGGCTCGTCCGCGATCAGCAGTGCGGGGCGGTTGACGAAGGCGCGGGCGATGGCCACGCGCTGCTGCTCACCGCCGGAGAGCTCGCCGGGCATCCGCTCTTCCTTGCCGCCGAGGCCCACCAGCTCCAGGACCTGCGGGACGGCCTTGCGGATCTCGCCCCTCGGCTTGCCGATCACCTCCTGGGCGAAGGCGACGTTCTCGGCCACCGTCTTGTTGGGCAGCAGGCGGAAGTCCTGGAACACGGTCCCCAGCTGGCGCCGCATCTGCGGGACCTTCCAGTTGGAGAGTTTGGCGAGGTCCTTGCCCAGGACGTGCACCTGGCCGTGGCTCGCCCGCTCCTCGCGGAGGATGAGCCGAAGGAAGGTGGACTTGCCCGAGCCGGAGGAGCCGACCAGGAAGACGAACTCGCCCTTCGCGATGTCGAGGGAGACGTCCCTGAGTGCGGGACGGCTCTGCTTCGGGTAGGACTTGGAGACGCTGTCGAAACGGATCACGGGTGCACCACGGTCGCCGGGAGTAGGTGTGCGTGACCATACGCGAACGGGCGCGAGGTGGGGACCCGGCATCCTGACTTGCCCCTTTTATCCCCTGGTCCGGGAGGGTTGGGACCGCGATTGCCCGGACGGGCCGCGCCGAATGTCGGCGGAGCTGGCACAGTGGTGGGGGGAACGGTCTCGTTCCCCCCAGCGTTGTACGAGGGGACGAGAGGAGGAGCGCATGACATATGACCGGCTCGTGTGCGCGAACTGCGCCGCACCCGTCAGCCAGGGCCGCTGCCCTGTGTGCCGGGCGAACCGGGAGCGCCTCCAGCAGGAGGGCCCCTTCTCCGGACTGAACCCCGTGGCGCTCATCGTCCTCATGGTGGTTCTCGTGGCCGCTCTGGTCGTGGTGGCCCAGCAGACCGCGTAGGCGTACCGATCACGACGGATGCCTGATGGAGTATGACGAAGGGCCCGGACACCACTGGTGTCCGGGCCCTTCGTCATGCGTCGTCGCGTTTAAGCGGTCTGCTCCTGCTGCTTGCGCCAGCGGATACCGGCCTCCAGGAAGCCGTCGATCTCGCCGTCGAGCACCGCCTGCGGGTTGCCGACCTCGAACTCCGTCCGCAGGTCCTTGACCATCTGGTACGGGTGCAGGACGTAGGACCGCATCTGGTTGCCCCAGGAGCTGCCGCCGTCCTTGAGGGCGTCCATCTTGGCCTGCTCCTCCTGGCGGCGCCGCTCCAGCAGCTTGGCCTGGAGGACGTTCATGGCGCTGGCCTTGTTCTGGATCTGCGAGCGCTCGTTCTGGCAGGAGACCACGATGCCGGTCGGCAGGTGCGTGATGCGCACGGCCGAGTCGGTCGTGTTGACGCCCTGACCGCCGGGGCCGGAGGCGCGGTACACGTCGATGCGCAGCTCGCCCTCGTCGATCTCGACGTGGTCGCTGGACTCGACGACCGGCAGCACCTCGACGCCCGCGAAGGAGGTCTGGCGGCGGCCCTGGTTGTCGAAGGGCGAGATCCGGACAAGGCGGTGGGTGCCCTGTTCGACGGAGAGGGTGCCGTAGGCGTACGGGGCCTTGACGACGAAGGTGGTCGACTTGATGCCGGCCTCCTCCGCGTACGAGGTCTCGTAGACCTCGGTCGGGTAGCCGTGGCGCTCGGCCCAGCGCAGGTACATGCGCTGGAGGCGCTCTGCGAAGTCGGAGGCGTCGACGCCGCCGGCCTCGGCGCGGATGTTGACCAGGGCCTCGCGCTCGGCGTACTCGCCGGAGAGCAGGGTCCGGACCTCCATCTCGTCCAGCGCCTTGCGGACGGCGACCAGCTCGGTCTCCGCCTCGGCGAGGGTGTCCGCGTCCTCCATCTCCTGGGCGAGCTCGAAGAGGACCGCGAGGTCGTCGATGCGGCCGCGCAGGCCCTCGGTCTTGCGGACCTCGGCCTGGAGGTGCGAAAGCTTGCTCGTGATCTTCTGAGCGGCGTCCGGGTCGTCCCACAGGGACGGCGCGGCGGCCTGCTCCTCGAGCACGGCGATTTCTGCCCTCAGCTTGTCGAGGTCCAGGACGGCCTCGATCGACCCCATGGTCGAGGAGAGGGACTTCAGCTCTTCGGAAACATCGACGACTGCCACGGGTCCAGCGTAGCCGGTCATCGGAGCGTGCCGTCCGGGCAGGCCAAATCACCCGTACTGGTGAACGCGGGTACGGGCGTACGCTCACCGTATGACCGTTCTCCTCGTCAAGCGCCGCCATGTGGACCACATGCGCGTCACGACGACCAGCTGTCTGCCGCCGGACCATCCCCAAGCCTGATCCACGCCGATCCGACTTGGTCCTGTACGCGGCCCTGCGGCCCCGGCCCATCCCTGCCGGCGGCCCTCCCCTCCCGCGGCCCCCGCCACCTCAAGGGGAACAGGACCCCGTGACATCCGAAACGGAGCCGTCATGCCGTCCGCGCACTCCTCCCTTCCCGTCCTGGACCTCTCCCAGGCCGACGATCCGGCCCAGCGGGCCGACTTCCTGAAGCAGCTGCACGCAGCGGCCAGGGACACCGGATTCCTGCACCTCACCGGGCACGGCGTCACGGACGCCGAGACCGCCCGCATCCTGGCCGTGACCAAGGCCTTCTTCGCCCTCCCGGAAGCCGACCGGTTCGCCGTGAGCAATCTCAGGTCGCCGCACTTCCGCGGCTACACCCGGATCGGCCACGAGCTGACCGGCGGGGCCTCCGACTGGCGGGACCAGCTGGACGTCGGGGCCGAGCGCCCCGCTCCGGTGGTGGGGCCGGACGACCCGCCGTACCTGTGGCTGGAGGGCCCGAACCTGTGGCCGCAGGCCCTCCCGGAGCTCCGTACGGCGGTGCTGGAATGGCAGTCCCGCCTGGCCGCGGTGGCCCACCGGCTGCTCCAGGAGCTGCTGGTCTCGATCGGCGCCCCGGCCGACTTCTTCGACGAGGCCTTCGCGGACCGCCCCCACCTGCACACCAAGCTGATCCGCTACCCGGGATCCGCCCCGACGGGTGCGGACCAGGGTGTGGGCGCCCACAAGGACTACGGCTTCCTGACCCTCCTGCTCCAGGACTCGGTGGGCGGGCTCCAGGTGGTCCGGGACGGGGGCTACCTGGACGTGCCGCCGCTGCCGGGCGCGTTCGTCGTCAACCTGGGCGAGCTGCTGGAGATCGCGACCGAGGGCTATCTGACGGCGACCGACCACCGGGTGGTCAGCCCGCCGGGGGCGGTGGAGCGGTACTCGGTGCCGTTCTTCTACAACCCGCGGCTGGACGCGGTCATCGAGACGGTCCCGGGCGACTACCTCGCGTCCGCACCCGGGATCGCGCACGACGCGTCGAACCCGCTGCACGCGGAGTACGGCCGCAACGAGCTGAAGGGCTGGGTCCGCGCCCACCCCGCCGTCGCACGCCGCTGGCACCCGGAACTGGTCGGGGCGTAGCCGCCGTCCCCGGGCGGGGGCCCGGTGACCCGCCGGCCCCCGCCCGGGGGCGCTACGGCTTCGCCGGGCGCGACTGCTTGGTGTCCTGCGGAGCGGCCGGCTCGTCGGCGCCCGAGACGGCGAGCCAGGTCCCCAGCCCGACCGCGGCGGCCAGCACGACGGCCGCGGCCGACAGTGCCAGGCGCCGCTTGCGGGCGGCCTCGGCCCGGTGCCGCGCGGAGCCCGGGCGGTGGCCGCCGGCCGGCCTCGGCACCCGCGCGGTGCCCAGCGCACCGCCCGCCAGCTCGTCCGGTCCCGGCACCCGCATCGAGGTGTGGGTGTCCCGGTTGGAGTCCGTCGCGGAACCCGGCACCAGCGGGACCACGCCCCGGCGGCGGACCGGATCGGCGACCGGCTCCTCCGAAGGGCCGGCCTCCGGTTCCGCGTCGTCCGGCTCGTCCACGTCCAGCGGCGGCATCCCGGCCAGCAGCGGCAGCAGCTCCCGCAGGCGTACGGAGAGCTCCGAGGCGCGCAGCCGCGAGGCCGGCGCCTTGGCCAGGCACTGCACGATCAGCTGCCACAGCTCGTCGGGGATCCCCGGCAGCGGGACGACGGTCTCCGTCACGTGGCGGCGCAGCACCGCGCCCGGGTGGCCCCCGCCGAAGGGGGTGAAACCGGCCAGGAGCTCGTACAGGACGGTGGCCAGGGCGTATATGTCCACCGCCGCCCGCGGGGGCAGGCCCTCGACGATCTCCGGCGCCAGGTAGTCCGGGGTGCCGATGATCCGGGTGGTGGGGGCCGATACCCGGCCGGCGGAGGCCCGCCGCGGGGTGTCGATCAGCTTGGCCACGCCGAAGTCGGTCAGCAGCGCCGGGTGCGAGCCGCCCGGGCCCAGCGGGCCCTGCATGTCCAGCAGGACGTTCTCGGGCTTGACGTCCCGGTGGACGACCCCGGCCGCGTGCGCGGCCGCCAGCGCGTCGGCGACGTCCGCGACGATCGCCACGGCCGCCTCGGGGGCGAGCCGCCGCTCGCGGTCCAGGCGCGTGCGCAGGTCCGTACCGCGGACGAGGTCCATGACGAGGGCGAGGTCGTTGCCGTCGACGACGAGGTCGCGGACGGATACGACGTGCGGATGCTCCAGGCCGAGCAGCGCGCTGCGCTCCTGGACGAACCGTCCGACCAGCTCCTGGTCGGACGCGAGGTCCTCGCGCAGCAGTTTGACGGCGACGGGGCCGTCAGGCCCCTCGCCCAGCCACACCGTGCCCGCGCTGCCGCGCCCCAGGATCTGGTGCGCGGTGTACCGGCTGCCGATCTTCCGTGCCACGACTGCTCCCTCAGCGGCTGGCGTACGCACCAAAGCTACGCGGCCGGGTGGGCGTTGGAGGCCAGCAGGGGCCCGGAATCGCGGCGACCTTCACTTCTGCGGGCGAAATCACGTCCCAGAAGTCGACAAATCCACGAACTCGGCGCTACGGGGTCCGTCTCAGGGCGCGGAGGAGCCCGTGGAGCCTGTCGCGTCCCCGATGGCGCTGATCCAGTCGACGATGCCGGTACCCCAGCTCCACACCTGGTCCCACCATCCCTTGCCGGTGCCGACCCACTCCTGGAGCGGGGTCAGTTCCCAGATCAGCCATCCGCCGACGAACATCAGCAGGATCATGACCAGGCAGCCCTTGAGGCAGCCGAGGCCGGGGATCCGTACCGGGTTGGCGCTGCGGCGACGCGGCTCGCGCGGCTCACGCGGGGCCTGCGGGGGCTGCTGCCGGGGCGGCGGGCTCTGCGGAGGCTGCTGCTGCGGGGGCTGCGGCTGGCGGTACTGGGGCTGCTGCGGCTGCTGGTACTGCTGCGGCTGCGGCTGGTAGTGCTGCGGGGGCGGCGGCGCGTACTGCTGCTGCGGCTGCTGCTGGTACTGCTGCTGCGGCGGGCCCTGCCGGTACGGCTGCTGCGGCTGGCGCTGCGGCGGCTGCTGCTGCTGCGGCTGGTGCTGCGGCGGCGGAGGAGGAGGCGCCTGCCGCTGCGGGCGGCGCCGCAGCGGGTCCTCGCTCGGGTCGAGGTACTGGACCTGCGTCTGCTCGTTGCGGTCGCGGACGGCGCGCAACTGCGACTCCCACGGGTGCGGCTGGTCCGGCCGCTGCACCGGCGGCATGACCGAGGTGGCGTCGGCCGCGCCGACCGGCGGCATGACGCTGGTCATCGCGTTCGGGTCGTAGGCTCCGGCCGGCATCGCCCCGGCGCCGCCGGGCAGCACCTGGGTGGCGTCCGCGGCGCTCGGGGTCTGGGGGACCGGGGCCGGCGAGGGGTCGGGCGCGAGCAGCGCGCCGACGCCGAGCGCGGCCTCCACCTCGGCGGCCGTGGAGTGCACGCCGATGCCGGAGGCGACCACGCGCAGCCCGCGGGCCAGGCTCTCGGCGCTGGGGCGCTCGTTCGGCTCCTTGCGCAGGCAGCGCTCGACGACGGTCCACAGCGGCTCGGGCACCGTCGAGGGGCGCTGCGGCTCCTCGCTGAGGTGGCGGTGGAGCACCTCCAGGGCCGTGCCGCCCGCGAACGGCGGACGGCCGGTGAGGAGCTCGAACAGCAGGATGCCGGCGCCGTAGATGTCGACGGCGGAGGTCTGCGGGCGGCCCTCGGCGGACTCCGGGGCGACGTAGGCCGGGGTGCCGACGAACTCGTGCGTGCGGGTCAGGCCCGGGGAGTCCGCGAGGCGGGCGATGCCGAAGTCGGTGAGCATCGGCTTCATCTGCCCGCCGCGCTCGTCGAGCAGCACGTTGGCGGGCTTCAGGTCGCGGTGGACCACCCCGTCGGCGTGGCTGGCCGCGAGCGCGTCCGCGATCTGGGCGGTCAGCAGGCTCGCCGCGACGGGGGTGAAGGCGCCGTTCTGGCGGAGGTATTTGTGCAGGTCGGGACCGTCGATCAGGTCCATGACGAGCGCGAGCAGGTCCCCCTCGACCACGAGGTCGCGGGTGCGCACGATGTTGGGGTGCGTCAGGCGCAGCAGGACCGAGCGCTCGCGCAGGAAGCGCATGACGATGTCCGCGTCCTGGGCCAGCTCCTCCTTGAGGACCTTGATGGCCACCGTCTCGCCGGGCTGCCCGGCGACGGCCGCCTCGGCACCCGCGGCCTCTCGCTGGCGGGCACGCCAGACGGTGCCCGTGGCGCCGCGCCCGAGCGGCTCCTCGAGCAGGTATTTGCTGCCGACTGGCCGCACGTCTCGCGCTCCCCTGCTGTCGTCTGCTGTGGTCGATCCGTTGACTGGTTTTTCCGGCCCACTCTAGGGGGTGTCCCCGTGAAAGACGCCGGGCGCCGAAGGTTGGTTGCCGCACATATGTACGAAGGGTGATGTTTGCGGGGTATGCCGGAGGCGATTTTCCCCCACCCGTTGTCCGATAAGCGTGAGGTCCGCGCCCCGCCACGACCGATCAAGATCAATTGTCGGCGGGTGCCGGGCGTGTTGTCGGCGACAGGTGCGAGGATGCACCCGTACGGAACGGCACGGGACGGGAGCCCCGCCTTCCGGCAGACCTGACCGGACGACGCGTCCGTGCCGGGTGGGGGGCGACCGGGCGGCCATGTCCCGCAATTCCCCTGCCGGGCGCACACACCGCGCACCGCGCAGAAGGGACCGCTGACGGCGATGCAGATCCGGCTGACCGTCCTCGGGTCGCGCAGCGGCCACCAGCCCGCGACCGCCCCGGTGAGCTGTGACGTGCTCGTCACCGCGCCCGCCGGCACCGTGCTGGCCGCGGTCGCCTCCGGGCTCGCCGCGACCGTCGGCGGGCCCGACACCGGGGGCACGGTCGTGCTCTACGCCGGCGCCGAGCGGCTCGACCTGCAGCGGCGGGTGCTGGGCGAACCGCCCCTGGTGGACGGGGCGGTGGTGGCCCTGCACGGCCCGGTGCCGGACGTCCTGCCGGAGGAGAGCCTCGGCGCGCCCCAGCTGCACGTGGTCGCCGGGCCCGACGCGGGCGGGGTGCACCTGCTGCACAGCGGGCAGATCCGGGTGGGCCGGTCCTCCGACGCCGACGTCCCGCTGGACGACCCGGACGTGTCCCGGCTGCACTGCGCGGTCACGGTGATGCGGGACGGCCGGGTGGCCGTGGCCGACCTGGACTCGACGAACGGCACCACGCTCGACGGCTCCCCGGTGGGGCCGCAGCCGGTGGCACTGCCGCCGGGCGCCCTGCTGCGGGTGGGCGAGTCCACGCTGCGGCTGGCGCCCGCGAGTGCGGACGGCTCCGCCCTGACCGTGATACCGGACCTGGAGGGTCACCTCGCGCTCCCCGGCCGCGGCGCGCCCGCCTCCGGCGCGGGGTCCGGGGCGGGCCAGGCGCCGCAGGCGCCACCGGGGGACCTCCCCGCGGCCGCCGGACCGGCCGCCGGACCCCGGACCGCCGGGGGCCCCGCCCCCAGCCCCCTGCCGGGCGCGCTCCCCGCGGCGCCCGGTACCTCCGGCATGCCCGGTACCTCCGGCACGCCCGGTGCGGAGCACGCGGGCGACCCCCGCCCCGGCCCGTACGGCGCCCCCGGCACGCAGACGGGCCCCGCGCCCGGCCCCGCGCAGGCGGGCCGCCGCAAGGGGCTCGGGGCCTGGGCCAGGAAGTGGGTGCGGGGAGAGGAACCGACCGGGCCCGGGGCCGCGCCGCAGGCCGTCCCGGCCGCGCCCGACCCCGACGACCCCGCCGCGCTGCTGCTGGCCGCGCTGGGGCCCACCGGACGGTTGTGGTCGCGGGACCCGGGGCATCCCCGGGTCCTGGAGGTGGGGCTCGGCGCCGGGAGCCGGGTGGCGCTGCGCGAGGTCGGCGCGCTCGGCCTCGCCGGTCCGCGGGCCAGACTGGCCGGGGTCGCCCGCTGCGTGATCGCTCAGCTCGCCGGCCTGCACGCGCCCGGGCAGCTGGAGATCGTGCTCGTCTCCACCGACCGGGCGCGCCCGCTCGCCGAGCGCCGCCGCGACTGGGGCTGGCTCGGCTGGCTGCCCCACGTACGGCCCGCGCATGGCCAGGACTGCCGCCTGCTCCTCGCGTACGACCGCGACCAGGCCGCCGCCCGCACCGGTGAGCTGACCCGGCGCCTCGACGACGGTCCCCTCGGCGCGCACTGGGCCGCCGCGGACGCCGAGCGGGTACGGCAGGCCGCCGACGCGTACGAGGGCCCGTACACGCTCGTCGTCCTCGACGGCGATCCCGGCGCGGGCCCGCTGCGCGACGTGGCCGGGCGGCTCGCCTCGCACGGCCCGGCCGCCGGCATCCACGTGCTGGCGCTGGCCGAGGCTCCGGCGGCGACGCCCGCCTCCCCGGTCACCGAGACGTACGAGGCCGCCTGCGCGAGCACCCCGCCGTTCCGGGACTGCGGCGCGGTCGCCCTGCTCAGCGGCGATGTGGCCACGGCCGTACGGACCTTCGCGGTCAGCGGCGGCCGGCCGGTCCCGAACGGCGACACCGCCACCGCCGACGCCGTCTCCGCGGCCTGGGCCGAGCGGTTCGCCCGGGCGCTGGCGCCGCTCCGCGCCGACAGCGGGACCGCCGAGCCGTACCGGCCGGCCGCCGCCGCCCTGCCGGCCACCGCGCGGCTGCTGGACGAGCTGGGGCTGGCCCGGGCCACCCCCGCCTCCCTGATGGCCCGTTGGGCCGCCGCCACCGAGCAGGGGCAGGGGGTGGGCGGCCTGGCCGAGATCGTGCTGGGCAGCGGACGGCGCGGCGTCGTCGGCGCCGAGCTGGCCCACGACGGTCCGCACCTGCTGGTCGAAGGGCCGGCGGGCAGCGGGCGGACCGAGCTGCTGCGGTCGGTGGCCGCGTCCCTGTCGGCGGCCGCCCGGCCCGACCGGCTGGGGCTGGTCCTGCTCGACGGGGCGGGCGGCGAGCGCGGCGACGGACTGCAGCCCTGCACCGAACTGCCGCACGTCTCGGCCCATCTGGTGGCCTCCGATCCGCTGCGGATGCGGGAGTTCGCCCAGGCGCTGGGCGCGGAGCTCAAGCGCCGCGACGAGCTGCTGGACGGGATGGCGTTCGCCGAGTGGCACGCACGCCGTGAGGTATCCGACCGGATGGTCTCGCCGCGCCCGCCCACCCCGGGTGAGCTGCGCGGCGACCTGGACAGCCAGCGCACGGGCACGCTCCGGCTGCGCGCCTCGGCCATCCGTACCGATCCCGCGGCGCCGGGCCCGCTGCCCCGCCTGGTGGTGCTGGTCGACGACTTCGACGCGCTGGTCGCACCGGGGCTCGGCGCCACGGGCCGCCCCGCCGCCGGTTCGGTGGTCCGGGTCCTGGAGGCGGTGGCCCGCGAGGGCGCCCGGCTCGGCGTGCACCTGGTGGCCGCGAGCGCCCGCCCGGACCGTACGGCCGACACCGGGCTGGCCAGGCTGACGACGCTGCGCGTGGAGCTCGACGCCCCCGACCAGCCGGGTCCCGGCCGCGGTCTGCTCCGGTACGCGGACGGCCGGACGGTCCCGTTCCAGGCGGGCCGGGTCACGGGCCGGATCCCCCGTACGGCCACGCTGCGGCCGACGGTGGTACCGGTGGAGTGGGAGCGTATGGGTGATCCGCCGGCCCGCCGCCCGGTGCGCGAGCTGGGCAACGGACCGACCGACCTCGCACTGCTGGCCAGCGCCCTGGACCGGGCCTCGCACCTGGTCTCGGCGATACCCGTGCTGTTCCCGGCGGCCCCCTGACGGCTCCCTGACGGCTCCCCGCGAGCCCCCGAGGGGGTCCCCGGATGCCGGGACGCGGTATTGCGGGGGCGCGCGGGGCGGCGTAGACCTGTGGTCCGGGACACATCATGAACCTCGGGGGCAGAGCCATGCGCAAGCACGGAACGAGCCGTACGACGTACCGCTGGGCGGCCCTGGCCGCGGCCGGCGCGCTCGCGCTCACCGCGTGCGGGAGCGACCCGGACACGAAGGCGGATCCGCCGCGGGCCGGGACCTCGGCCGGACCGACGGTGGAGTTACCGCAGCTGACGGGTGAGAAGCTCTCGGTCGCCGCCGTCTGGACGGGCCCGGAGCAGGAGAACTTCACCAAGGTCCTGAAGGAGTTCGAGAAGCGGACGGGCGCCTCCGTCACCTTCGTCCCGGCCCAGGACCCGATCGTCACCTTCCTCGGTTCGAAGATCGCGGGCGGCGTCCCGCCGGACGTGGCGCTGCTGCCGCAGGTCGGGGCGCTGGTCTCGGCGGTGCAGAACAAGTGGGCGCAGCCGGTGGGCCCGGAGGCCCAGGCGCAGCTCGACAAGAACTACTCGGCGGGCTGGAAGGCGCTCGGTGCCGTCGACGGCACCCAGTACGGCGTGTACTACAAGGCCGCCAACAAATCGCTGATCTGGTACAACGCGAAGGCCTTCGAGGCGGCGGGCGTCAAACCCCCGACGACCTGGAAGGACCTGATCACCGCGGCCGACACGCTGTCCGCCTCCGGTACGCCGGCGGTCTCGGTGGCCGGCGCGGACGGCTGGACGCTCACGGACTGGTTCGAGAACGTGTACCTCTCCCAGGCCGGTCCGCAGAAGTACGACCAGCTGGCCAAGCACCAGATCAAGTGGACCGACAACAGCGTCAGGCAGGCGCTGACCACGCTGGGCGAGCTGTTCGGGCGCAAGGACTTCCTGGCGGGCGGCCCCAGCGGCGCCCTGTCCACCGAGTTCCCGAAGTCGGTGACGCAGACCTTCACCGGCGGCGACCGCCCGGCGGCCGCGATGGTCTTCGAGGGCGACTTCGTGGCGGTGAACATCGCGCAGACGGAGGCGAAGGTGGGTGAGGACGCCCTCGTCTTCCCCTTCCCGGCGGTCGGCGGCAAGTCGCCGGTGGTCTCGGGCGGTGACGTGGCGGTGGCGCTGAAGCCGTCGAAGGGCGCGCAGGCGCTGCTGACGTTCCTGGCTTCGCCGGACGCGGCACAGATCCAGGCCCGCGAGGGCGGTTTCGTCTCCCCGAACAAGGGGGTCGATCCGGCCGTCTACCCCAACGACATCCAGCGGGGCATCGCGAAGGCGCTGATCGCGGCGGGCGACGACTTCCGCTTCGACATGTCGGACCAGGCTCCGGCGGCCTTCGGCGGGACCCCGGGAGCCGGCGAGTGGAAGGCGCTCCAGGACTTCCTGGCGAATCCGTCGGACGTGGCGGGCACCCAGGCGAGACTGGAGGCGGACGCGGCCAAGGCCTACGGGAACTGATCCCGTGGGAGCCACGGCCGCCCCGGCTTCACGGTCCGCGGAGGCCCGGCGCCGCCGCCTCGTCGCGGCGGCGTTCCTCCTGCCCGCCCTGGTGCTGCTCGGCGCGCTCGTCGTGCATCCCATCGGCTACTCGGTCTACCGCAGCTTCTTCGACCGCTCCGGCGACACGTTCGTGGGCGGCGGCAATTACCGGGAGATCCTGCACGACGACACGATCCGCACGGCCCTGAAGAACACGGCGCTGTGGGTGGTGCTGGCGCCGACCACGGCCACCGCCCTCGGCCTGATCTTCGCGGTGCTCACCGAACGGGTGCGCTGGGGAACGGCGTTCAAGCTGCTGGTGTTCATGCCGATGGCGATCTCGATGCTGGCGGCGGGCATCATCTTCCGTCTCGTCTACGACCACGACCCCGACCGGGGCATCGCGAACGCGGTCTGGGTCGGCGTCCACGACACCTTCGCGGAGTCCTCGGCCTTCCCCAAGGCCCGCCCGGGCCGGGACTCCCCGCTGGCGGACGCCGGCGGGGGCGCCTTCGTGACCCGCGATCCCGTGCGGGCGGGCACTCCGGCGCTGCTCCCGCTGGTCGGCGTGGCCCCGGAGGCGCTGCCCGGGGGGACCCGTACGGCCAGGGCAGCCGACGCCGAGCCCGGCAAGGTCACGGGGACGGCCTGGCAGGACTTCACCCGTGGCGGGGGCGGCCGTACGAACGCGGTCGACCCCACCGAGCAGGCCTTCGCAGGAATGCGGATCGAGGCGGTCAAGGACGGCAAGGTGGTCGACACCGCGACGGCCCGCGCCGACGGCACCTTCACCCTGTCCGCGAAGGCCGACGGGGCGCTGCTGCGCCTGCCGGCGGTGAACTTCCAGGAGGCGTACGGGGGAGTCCAGTGGCTCGGCCCGACGCTCGTCACCCCGGCGGTCATCGGGGCGTACGTGTGGATGTGGGCCGGGTTCGCGATGGTGCTGATCGGGGCCGGGCTGGCCGCCGTGCCGCGGGAGCTGCTGGAGGCGGCGCGCGTGGACGGGGCGAACGAGTGGCAGGTGTTCCGCCGGATCACCGTCCCGGTGCTGGGGCCCGTCCTCGTGGTGGTGCTCGTCACCCTGGTCATCAACGTCATGAAGATCTTCGACCTGGTCTTCGTGATCGCGCCGGGGGCGGTGCAGGACGACGCGAACGTGCTCGCGCTCCAGCTGTACCGGACCTCCTTCGGCACGGACGCCGATCCGGGCCTGGGCAGCGCGATCGCCGTCCTGCTGCTGGTACTGGTGGTCCCGGTGATGCTGGTGAACATCCGCAGGCTGCGCAAGGAGGGGTCCCGATGAGCGGCTGCGACCGGGCGCCGGACCCGATGAAGGTGGCCGTACCGGCGGTGGCGCTGCCGGCGGCGGCCGCGCCGACGGCCCGTCGGCGGGCAGCGGGCCGGGCCGGCTTCTCCAAGCTCGCCGCGAGCGGTCTGGTGCGCCTCTTCCTGGTGGGGGCCGCGCTCTTCTGGCTGCTGCCCACCGTCGGCCTGCTCCTCTCCTCCTTCCTCTCCCCCACCGACCTCAACGAGGGCGGCTGGTGGCAGGTGCTGACCGCGCCCTCGCGGCTGACGGCCGGCAACTACGAGCGGCTGCTGGCGAACGACACGATCACCGGCTCGCTGCTGAACACGGTCGCGATCGCCGTCCCCGCGACGCTGCTCGTCCTCGTCCTGGGCGCGTTCGCCGGATACGCCTTCGCCTGGCTGGACTTCCCCGGACGGGACTGGCTCTTCCTGGTCGTCGTCGGGCTGCTGGTCGTCCCGGTCCAGGTGGCGCTGATCCCGGTCTCCGAACTCTTCGGCGCCATCGGGCTGTTCGAGACCACCGCGGGGGTGGTCCTCTTCCACACGGCCTTCGGGCTGCCCTTCGCCGTGTTCCTGCTGCGGAACTTCTTCGCGCAGATCCCGCGCGAACTGCTGGAGGCGGCGCGCCTGGACGGCGCGGGCGAACTGCGGCTGTTCGCACGGGTGGTGCTGCCGCTGGGCGCTCCGGCGATCGCCTCGCTCGGCATCTTCCAGTTCCTGTGGGTGTGGAACGACATGCTGGTCGCGCTCGTCTTCGCGGACTCGGCGAACCCGCCGGTGACGGTCGCGCTCCAGCAGCAGGTGCGGCAGTTCGGGAACAACATCGACGTACTGGCGCCCGGCGCGTTCCTGTCGATGGTGGTGCCGCTCGTCGTCTTCTTCGCCTTCCAGCGGCAGTTCGTGTCGGGGGTGATGGCCGGGGCGATCAAGTAGCGCATGCCGGTTGACGTGCGACGTTGACGCTCGGTAACCCGGTTGCCGCACACTGCGTAACCCGGTCGCCACGCCGGGGGTTCCTTGGGGGCACTCCCCCAGCCTCCGGCCGGGGGGACCTCCACCCAGCGGTAGCCGGGGGAGCCATATGCCTGCCCGCCGACCCCTGGATGTGCCGTGCCCCGGTTCAGCGTCATCGTGCCCGCGTACAAGGTCCAGGCGTACCTCCAGGAGAGTCTGGACTCGGTCCTGACGCAGTCGTACCCGGATCTGGAACTGATCGCGGTCGACGACGCCTCCCCGGACGCCTGCGGCTCGATCATCGACGAGTACGCGGCCCGCGACCCCCGGGTCACCGCGGTGCACCTGGCGCACAACCTCGGGCTGGGCCCGGCCCGCAACGCGGGTCTGGCCCGGGCCACGGGCGACTACCTGGTCTTCCTCGACGGCGACGACACCCTGGCCCCCGGCGCCCTGCAGGCCGTCACCGACCGGCTGAAGGCCGCCGGCTCCCCCGACGTCCTGGTCTACGACTACGCGCGCACCTTCTGGACCGGCGAGCTGGTGCGCAACCGCCTCTCGCACCGGCTGTCCGAGGAGGGACCGGCCAGCTTCCGCCTCGCCGACCGCCCGACGCTGCTCGGCATGCCGATGGTGGTGTGGAACAAGGCCTACCGCCGCGAGTACGTGGAGCGCGAGGGCTTCACCTTCCCGCCCGGCTTCTACGAGGACACCCCCTGGACCTACCCGGCGCTGCTGGCCGCGGAGTCCGTCGCCGTCCTGGACCGGGTCTGCGTGCACTACCGCCAGCGGCGCACGGGGTCGATCCTGACCACCTCCAGCCGCCGCCACCTCGACATCTTCGACCAGTACGACCGGGTCTTCGGCTACCTCGCCGGCCGCCCGGAGCTGGAGCGCTGGCGCCCGGCCGTGCACCGGCGGATGGCCGAGCACTTCTGCGCCCTGTACGCCGACCCGCGCCGGCTCCCGCGCGCGAGCCGGCCCGAGTTCTTCGGCCGGGCCTGCGCCCTGCTGCGCCGCTACCGGGCCCCGGGCGGCGCGGGCGCGCTGCCGCTGCCGCTGTCCCGGACCGACCGCGCGCGGCACGCCCTGATGCGGCTGGGAGCCCGGCGCACCTACCGGCTGCTGTCGGTCCTGCGCTCGGCGGCCCTGGCGGCGGGACGCGGCGGCCCGGCCCTCTGGCGGGGGCTGCGCGAGAGCGCCCTGCGCCTGCACTACCGGCTCCAGCGCCTGCTGCCCCTGCGCCAGGAGCTGGCGGTCTTCTCCGCGTACTGGCACGGCGGTTACGCCTGCAACCCGGCGGCGATCGAGGCGAAGCTGCGGGAGCTGGCGCCCCGGATGCGGACGGCGTGGATCTGCGACCCGGCGCACGCGGCGACCCTGCCCCGGGAGACGGCGGCGCTGCGCCCGGGCTCGGCGGCGTACTGGACGGCCCTCGCCAGGGCCACGTACCTGGTCACGAACGTCAACTTCGAGCGCAGCCTGGTCAAGCGCCCGGGCCAGGTCCTGGTCCAGACCCAGCACGGGACCCCGCTCAAGCGGGTCGGCCTCGACCTCCAGGACCGGCCGGCGGCCACCCCGACCACGGACTTCGCGGGCCTGCTGCGGGGCGCCGACCAGTGGGACTACCTGCTCTCCGCGAACCGGCACTCCACCCTGGTCTGGGAGCGGGCCGTCCCGTCCTCGTACACCACCCTGGAATACGGCTACCCGCGCAACGACGTGTTCCACCGTGCCACCCGGGCGGACGTCCTCGACCTGCGCGAGCGGATCGGCATCGCGCCCGGCTCGACGGCGGTCCTGTACGCGCCCACGCACCGGGACTACCGGCGCAGCAGGCCGGACCACCTGGACTTCGAACGGGTGCTGCGCGATCTCGGGCCGCGGTTCACGCTGCTGGTGCGCACGCACCTGACGTACGCGGACTGCCCGGCGGCCGCCCCCGACCCGCACCCGCGCCTGATCGACGTCTCCTCGCACCCCTCGGTGGAGGAACTCTGCCTGGCCTCGGACGCGTTGGTGACGGACTACTCGTCCCTCATGTTCGACTACGCGGCGCTGGACCGGCCGATCGTGATCCACGCGGACGACTGGGAGGCGTACGAGGCCGCCCGTGGCACCTACTTCGACCTCCGCTCCTGCCCGCCGGGGGCGGTCGCCCGCACGGAGGACGAGCTCGTGGACATCTTCGCCACCGGCCACTGGCAGGGCTCGCGCTCCACCCAGCTGCGGGCCGCCTTCCGCTCGCGCTTCTGCTCGTACGACGACGGAAACGCGGCCGAGCGCGTCGTGCGCCGCGTCTTCCTGGGGCAGTCGGCCCCGATCCCGCCGGTCACCCCCCTGGAGGACCGCCGGCCCGCCCCCGCCCCGGCCCCGGCACTGACCCCGGGCCGGCCGTAACGGCTGCGGGCCGCCCGCCGGGCACGGCCGTCAGGCGGCGCGCAGGCCCGCGACCACCGAGCGGGCCAGCTCGTCGAGGTAGCCGGCGGGGACGGCGTCGCGGACGACCACCTGCCGCCAGTACAGCGGCCCGATCGCCAGATCGAGCGCCCGCCCCGGATCGGTGCCCTCCGGCAGCTCACCGCGCGCGACGGCGCCGGAGACGATCCCCTGCGCCATCCGCCGCTGCCCGTCCAGCAGCGCGCCGCGCACCGCGTCCGCGATCTCGGGATTGCGCGCCGCCTCGACCAGCAGGTCGGGGATCACCGCCGAGGCCACCGGATGCCGCAGCACGTGTGACATGACCTCCAGCAGGGCCCGTACGTCCCCGTACAGCGACCCCGTCTCCGGCACCGGCAGGCCGTCCGCCGCGAAGGCGCCCACCAGATCCAGGACCAGGTGCAGCTTCGACTTCCACCGCCGGTAGACCGCGGTCTTCCCGACCCCCGCCCGCCGCGCGATGCCCTCGATGGACATCCGGGAGAAGCCGACCGCGGCCAGTTCCTCCACCACCGCGTCCCGGATCGCCTCGGTCACGTCCTGGCGCAGGACGGCGGCCCCGGCGGGGGCGCGGCGGGCGGGGGCGGGGGCGGCTGGCTCCGTGGTCACGCGCACAGCATAGCTTCGCGCGTCACGACGATACGGTTGCGTTCCGACGCACTCCGCCCTAACCTCACCGTAGCGACGATACGGACCCGTCCCATCGCCACCCGCCCCGACCCCGGCGAAAGCGACCCTTGTGACCACCGCGACCGCAACCAAGACCGCACCCCCGCCCGCGACACCCGCGGAGCTGGCCGCCGCCCACGGCCTGACCCTCAGCGGCGCCCGCCCCACGCTCCCCCGCTACGTCGCGGAGCTCTGGGACCGCCGCCACTTCGTCACCGCCTACGCGACGGCCCGCATGCGGGCCACGTACAGCACGGCGAAGCTCGGCCAGGTCTGGCACCTGGCGACCCCGCTGCTCAACGCGGCGGTCTACTACTTCATCTTCGGCATCGTCATGCGGGCCAGTCACGGCGTGCCCGACTACGTGCCGTTCCTGATCACCGGCGTCTTCGTCTGGGACTTCATCGGCAGCTCCGTCAACGCCGGCACCCGCGCCGTCCACAGCAACCTCGGCCTGGTCCGCGCCCTGCACTTCCCCCGCGCGAGCCTGCCCCTCTCCACCGTCATCCAGCTCTTCCAGCAGCTGCTCGTCACCATGGGCGCCCTGGTCGTCCTGCTGCTCGCCTTCGGCCAGACGCCCGCCCCGTCGTGGCTCCTCGCCGTCCCGACCCTCCTGCTGATGGCCTGCTTCGCCGCCGGCTGCGCGATGGTGCTGGCCCGCATCGGCAGCAAGAGCCCGGACGTCAGCCAGCTGATGCCGTTCGTCCTGCGCACCTGGATGTACTCCTCGGGCGTCATGTGGTCCATCGACTCGATGCTCACGACGGACCACCTGCCGCACTGGGTGTCGATGATGCTCAAACTCAACCCCGCGGCCGTCTACATCGACCTGATGCGTTTCGCACTGATCGACAGCTTCGGGGCCCACTCGCTCCCGCACCACGTGTGGCCGATCGCCATCGGCTGGGCGCTGCTCGCCGGCGCCGGCGGATTCATCTACTTCTGGAAGGCAGAGGAGGAGTACGGCCGTGGCTGACACCGCAACCGGGACCCGCGTCCCCACCGTGATCGCGGACGAGGTCCACGTCGTCTACAAGGTCCACGCGGGCGGCGGCCGCAAGGGCGGCGCCACCGCCGCGCTCAGCCGGATCTTCTCCCGCAGGCCCGCCCCCGGCGTCCGCGAGGTGCACGCCGTCAAGGGCGTCAGCTTCACCGCGTACAAGGGCGAGGCCATCGGCCTCATCGGCTCCAACGGCTCGGGCAAGTCCACCCTGCTCAAAGCCATCGCCGGCCTCCAGCCGGTGGCCCGCGGCGCGGTGTACTCGCACGGCCAGCCCTCGCTCCTCGGCGTGAACGCCGCCCTGATGAACGACCTGACCGGCGAACGCAACGTCATCCTCGGCGGCCTCGCGATGGGCATGTCCAGGCAGCAGGTCCACGAGCGCTACCGGGACATCGTCGACTTCTCCGGGATCAACGAGAAGGGCGACTTCATCTCCCTGCCCATGCGTACGTACTCCTCCGGCATGGGCGCCCGGCTGCGGTTCTCCATCGCCGCCGCCAAGGACCACGACGTGCTGATGATCGACGAGGCCCTCGCCACGGGCGACGCCGCCTTCCAGCGGCGCAGCCAGGCCCGCATTGAGGAACTCCGCCAGCGCGCGGGCACCGTCTTCCTCGTCAGCCACGGCATCAACACGGTCCGCGAGACCTGCGACCGCGCGATCTGGCTGGAGTCGGGCGTCCTGCGCATGGACGGCCCCTCCGCCGAGGTCTGCGACGCGTACGAGGCCTTCACCTCGGGCGGCTGACCGCCCGGCAGCGGCGCCGCACCCGGAACGCGAACGGGGCCGGGCCCGGGACCCTGTGGTCCCGGGCCCGGCCCGTCCGCGTTACACCCGCCCAGCGGTCAGCTGTGGGCGCGCAGCAGGCTGCGCATCGTCCGCATCGCCACCGACAGGTTCGCCAGGTCGAAGTCGTCCGAGCCCCGGATCTCGTCCAGGGTCGTCCGGGCCCGCCCGATGATCGCCGCGTTCTTCTCCTCCCACGCCCGGAAGCGCTCCTCGGGAGTCGAGCTGCCGTTGCCCACCGACAGCACGTCGGCGGTCAGGGCGGCGTGCGCCGCGAACAGGTCCTCGCGGATGGAGGCGCGGGCCATGGACTGCCAGCGGTCGGCCCGCGGCAGCTCGATGATCCGGTCCATCAGCTGGGTGATGTCGAGGCGGTCGGCGAGGTCGTAGTAGACCTCGGCGACGTCCAGCGGAGCCACACCGGTGCGGTCCGCGATCGCGACGACGTCGAGCGTCGGGAAGGCCGAGGAGAAGCCGGCCACCTTGGCCGCCAGTTCCTCCGGGACGCCCTCGCCCGTCAGCTCGTCCATGATCGACTGGTACCACTCCAGGTCCGCACCGCGCACCAGCTTGGGCAGCTCGGCCCAGACGTCCCCGACCCGCTTCACGAAGAAGTCGATGGTCTCGGTGATCTGGAGCGGCTGCGGCCGGTTGTTCAGCAGCCAGCGCGTACCGCGCTCGACCAGGCGTCGCGAGTGCAGCCGGATCCGGGTCTGGACGCTGGCCGCGACCTTGTTGTCGAGGGCCTCGACGGAGTCCCACACCTCGGCCAGGCCGAAGATCTCGCGGGCCGCGAGCTGCGCCCGGACGATCTCCTCCGTGGAGGCGCCGGTCTCCTCGCGCAGGCGGTGCAGGAAGGTCGAACCACCGGTGTTGACCGTGTCGTTGACCAGCAGCGTGGTGGTGATCTCCCGGCGCAGCGCGTGCCCCTCGACCTGCTCGGGGAACTTCTCGCGCAGGGCGGCCGGGAAGTAGGCGAAGAGCAGGCGGCGCAGGTACGGGTCGTCCGGCAGCCCGGTGGCGATGAGCTCGTCCGCCACCGTGATCTTGGTGTAGGCGAACAGGACGGCCAGCTCCGGCTGGGTCAGACCCCTGCCGTTGCTCAGCAGTTCACGGATCTGCCGGTCGGTGGGCAGGAACTCCAGCTCCCGGTTGAGCAGCCCCCCGCCCTCCAGGCGGCGCATGAAGCGCTGCTGCGCGTGGAGCAGGCTGGGGGCCTGCGCCGCGCCGTTGGCGAGCGCCGTGTTCTGCGCGTAGTTGTTGCGCAGCACCAGCCAGCCGACCTCGTCGGTCATCTCGGCGAGCAGCTTGTTGCGCTGCTTGACGGTCATGTCGCCGTCCGCGACGACCGCGTTGAGCAGGATCTTGATGTTCACCTCGTGGTCGGAGGTGTCCACGCCGGCGCTGTTGTCGATGGCGTCGGTGTTGATCCTGCCGCCCTGGCCGCCGGCGCCGGAGCGGGCGAACTCGATCCGGCCGAGCTGGGTCAGACCCAGGTTGCCGCCCTCGCCGATGACCTTGGCCCGTACGTCGGAGCCGTTGACGCGGATGGCGTCGTTGGCCTTGTCGCCGACGTCCGCGTGCGTCTCGGCCGTGGCCTTGACGTACGTACCGATGCCGCCGTTCCACACCAGGTCGACGGGGGCCTTGAGGATCGCCTGCATCAGCTCGGCCGGGGTCATCTTGGTGATGCCCGCCTCGATGCCGAGGGCCGCGCGGATCTGCGCGTTGACCGGGACGGCCTTCGCGGAACGCGGGTGGATGCCGCCGCCCGCAGAGATCAGCGAGGTGTCGTAGTCGGCCCACGAGGAACGCGGCAGCTCGAACAGGCGGCGGCGCTCCGCGTAGGAGGTGGCCGCGTCCGGGTCCGGGTCGATGAAGATGTGCCGGTGGTCGAAGGCCGCGACCAGGCGGATGTGCTCGGAGAGCAGCATGCCGTTGCCGAAGACGTCGCCGGACATGTCGCCGACGCCGACGACGGTGAAGTCCTGGGTCTGGGTGTCGTGGCCCAGCTCGCGGAAGTGCCGCTTGACGGACTCCCACGCGCCGCGGGCCGTGATGCCCATGCCCTTGTGGTCGTAACCGGCCGAGCCGCCGGAGGCGAAGGCGTCGCCGAGCCAGAAGTTGTACGAGACCGCGACCTCGTTGGCGATGTCGGAGAACGTCGCGGTGCCCTTGTCGGCGGCGACGACGAGGTAGGCGTCGTCCTCGTCGTGGCGGACCACGTCCTGCGGCGGCACGACCTCGCCCGCCACCAGGTTGTCGGTGATGTCGAGCAGCGCCGAAATGAAGGTGCGGTAGCAGGCGATGCCCTCGGCGAGCCAGGCGTCGCGGTCCACGGACGGGTCCGGGAGCTGCTTGGCGACGAAGCCGCCCTTGGCGCCGACCGGCACGATCACCGTGTTCTTCACCATCTGCGCCTTGACCAGGCCGAGGATCTCCGTACGGAAGTCCTCACGCCGGTCGGACCAGCGCAGACCACCGCGCGCGACCTTGCCGAAGCGCAGGTGCACGCCCTCGACCCGCGGCGAGTACACCCAGATCTCGAACGCCGGGCGGGGCGCCGGCAGGTCCGGGATGGCCCGGGGATCGAACTTCATCGACACGTAGTCGTGCCATTCGAAGCCGTGCGCCTCCTGGAAGAAGTTGGTCCGCAGCGTCGCCTTGATGAGGGTGAGGAAGGCCCGCAGGATCCGGTCCTCGTCGAGCGAGGCGACCTGGTCCAGGGCCCCGTCCAGCTCCTCCAGCATGGCGTCGATGAGCTCGGTGCCGGCGGTCTGCCGCGCGGGGGACATCCGGGCCTCGAACAGCGAGACCAGCAGCCGGGTGGTGTGGACGTTGTTGCGGAGGGTGTCCTCCATGTAGTCCTGGCTGAAGGTGGAACCGGCCTGGCGCAGGTACTTGGCGTACGCGCGCAGGACGACGGCCTGCCGCCAGGTCAGCCCGGCGCTCAGCACCAGGGTGTTGAAGTTGTCGTTCTCCGCCTGTCCGGTCCATACGGCCGCGAAGGCCTCCTGGAAGCGCTCGCGGGCGTCGTCGCCGGCGTAGTTGGTCGTCGCCGCGCCGTCGCCGGTCCCGGCGGGCATCCGCAGACCGAAGTCGTAGATCCAGGCGCTGACCCGGTCGGTGCGGCGCAGCTCGTACGGGCGCTCGTCGGTGACCTCGACGCCCAGGCGCTGCAGCACCGGCAGGACCGCGGAGAGCGAGACCTGCTCGCCGGTGCGGTAGATCTTGAACCGGCGCTCGCCGGGGGCCGCGCCGACCGGCTCGTACAGTGACAGCGCGAACGGCCGGTCGCTGGCGGAGAGCCGCTCCAGGTGGCAGAGGTCGGCGACGGCGGCGCGCGGCGAGTGGTCGGCCTTGTAGCCCTCGGGGAAGGAGGTGCCGTACTTGCGCAGCAGCTCGGCGGCACGTTCCTCACCGAGCTCGGCGACCAGGGCCTCGCCGAAGCCGTCGGCCCAGGAACGGGCGGCGTCGACGAGGCGGCCCTCGATGCGCTCGACGTCGCCGTCGGTGAGGACGGGCAGTTCCTTGCCCTGCGGAACGCGGACGACGAAGTGGATGCGCGAGAGGATCGACTCGGTGTTCCACGCCGTGAAGTCGACGCTGATGCCGCCCAGTTCCTCCTTCAGGATGTCCATCAGGCGCAGCCGGACACCGGTGGTGAACCGGTCGCGCGGCAGGTAGACGAGCGCCGAGTAGTAGCGGCCGTACTCGTCCTGGCGCAGGTACAGCCGCAGCCGGCGGCGTTCCTGGAGGTACAGGACCGAGGTGACGATCGACTGGAGCTGGTCGACGGGCGTCTGGAACAGCTCGTCGCGCGGGTACGTCTCCAGGATCTGCAGCAGGTCGCGGCCGTCGTGGCTGGACGGCGCGAAGCCGGCCCGCTCCAGGACCTCGGCGACCTTGCGGCGGACGACCGGGACGCGGCGCACGGACTCGGTGTACGCGGCGGAGGAGAACAGGCCGAGGAAGCGGCGCTCGCCGACGACGTTGCCGTCGGCGTCGAACTTCTTGACGCCCACGTAGTCGAGGTACGAGGGGCGGTGCACGGTGGAGCGGCTGTTGGCCTTGGTCAGCACCAGCAGGCGGTGCTCGCGGGCCTTGGCGCGGGCGTCGGCGGGCAGTCGGTTGAACGACGGCGAGACGGGGTGGCCGTCGTCCTTGCCGCTGTGGTGCGGGTCGGAGCGCAGGATGCCGAGGCCGGTGCCGGGGACGGCCGAGAGGGCGTCGCCGTCGACGAGGTTGTACTCGCGGTAGCCGAGGAAGGTGAAGTGGTCGTCGGCCAGCCAGCGCAGCAGTTCGCGGGCCTCTTCGAGCTCGTACTCGCGCAGGTCCGGTGCGGTCGGCTCCTCGGGCAGGCCTTCGGCGATGCGCAGCGCCGCGTCGCGCATCTTCTCCCAGTCCTCGACGGACTCGCGTACGTCGGACAGGACGCGCGCCAGATCGCCGTTGATCTGCTTGAGGTCGGCGCGGTCGGTCTCGCGGTCGATCTCGACGTGGATCCAGGACTCCACGAGGGAGTCGTGGGGGCGCGCGGTACGGGGGCCGTGCGCGTCGCAGTCGGGTCCGAGGATCTCGATCAGCTTGCCGGTGACGTCACGGCGGACGACGACCTGCGGGTGGATCACGACGTGGATGCCGCGGCCCTGGCGGGACAGCTCGTTGGTCACGGAGTCGACGAGGAACGGCATGTCGTCCGTGACGACCTCGACGACCGAGTGGCTGGAGGTCCAGCCGTTCTCCTCGACGGTGGGCGTGTGCACGCGCACGCTCGCGGTGCCCTGCGGACGGTTCTCCGCGAGCCGGTAGTGCGAGAGCGCCGCGCCGAACACGTCGACCGGGTCCCGGTCCAGCAGGTCCTCGGGGGCGGTGTGCAGGTAGTAGCGCTGGAGGTAGGCGAGCACTGTGTCCCGGTCGGGACGCTCCCCCGGCTCGGACCCAGTCGGAAGTAGCCCCCCGGCCGGGCTGTTCTCAGCTACCCGTGCCGCCCGCGCGAGCAGCTCGGCCTTTGCTTCGTCCAGCTTGGTCTGCATGTCCTCTGGCTCCTGTCGCGCGCCATTGCGTGACGTAGGTGAAGGAAGGAATGGCGTAGCGCCGCGAGGCGGGATGTCCGTCCGGGACCGACGCTATGCCGTCGAGAAGGCCTGCCGGGAGGGAATCGGCCATGATCGGCGAGAGGTCCCGGCGGCGGAAATCAGCGAAGGCCCGGGCACGGTCGTGCGCCGGGCGCAGGCCGGAGGCTCCAGTGCCCCCGATGACTATCGCGCTGATCACGGGTACAAGGCTATCTCGCCCTACCCCCCGGTCGTCATGCACTGCTTCTGTACAAATCTTGGGGTAGAACTTTGACACTCTGGCCAGCGACGTGAAGAGCAGTCCGTGCACTGGCCTGTCCAGCCGCTATTCGGACAGCTCGCGAGCTGTCCGTACGGCTTCCGCCAGGGTGTCGACGACGGGAACACCGGCCGATTCGAGACTGCCGCGGCTGTGCGAGCCGCCCGTGTAGAGCACGGCCCGGGCACCGACGTGGGCCGCGGCGAGCGCGTCGTCCACGGCGTCTCCTATGAGGACCGTACGTTCCGCGGTCACACCCGTCCCGTCCAGGGCAGCCAGGTGGCGTACGAGATGCCCCGCCTTGCTGGTGTGGGAAGGACCGATCCGCCCGTCGACGCGCAGGAAGTGCCCTTCGATGCCGTGGAACCGTACCAGCGGCACGAGCTTCTCGTGGGGTGCCAGGGACAGCAGCGACTGGGTGAGCCCGCCCCGCTGCCAGTCCCGGAGCAGCTCGCGGGCTCCCTCGGCGAGCCCTGCGTCCTGCGCCGCGGCCCAGTAGTGCCGGTGGAACGTGTCGTCCATGAGCAGCCACTCGTCCTCGGTGGGCAGCCGGCCCATGAGGCGCTCGTAGAACTTCGGCACCGGTACGACGTACAGCTCGCGGTAGGTCTCCAGGGTGATCGGCGCGAAGCCGAGCTCGGCGAAGGAGGCGTTGGTCGCGGCCATCACGGCGTCGATGTCGTGGAGGAGCGTGCCGTTCCAGTCCCAGACGATGTGTGTCACTTCAGCAGCCCCGGGATCTCCTGCACGCCGAACCACAGCAGCTCGTGGTCCTCGGCGCCGTCGACGGTGAACCGCGCGTCGTCGTCCCCGGCGTCGGCGGCCCCGACCGCCGCCGCGGCGGCGGCCACGTCGTCCTCGGCGTCGTCGGCGTCGACGTGCACGGCGGCGGCCACGGTGAGCCGTACGGCGTCGGCGAGGGCGACCTGGCCGAGGGCGGCCTCGTCGGCCCCGGGCGTGGCGGTGGCGGCCTCGTCGGCGACGTCCAGGGCGACGACGACCCGCCGGCGCGGGGCCGCCGGGTCGGCGGCGACCAGCCGCAGGGAGGCGGCCGCGGCGCGGCCGAGGGCCGCGTACTCCAGCTCCTCGATGTCGTCCGAGACGCACCACTCGCGCAGCCCGGGCGTGACGGCGTACGCACGCAGCGGGGCGGGGCCCAGCTCACCCGCCTTGTGCGCCTCGGCGAGCCCGGGGAGGGTCAGGGGGACGTAGACGCGCATGGCCGGCCGCTTTCGGTAGTCGGAAACGTCCTCAGGATACGACCGCCCCGACCGCGACCGGGAGACGGACGGCCGGCCCCCTGCGAGTGAGGGCCCCCCGACCGTTCCCCGGCGCCCCCTCGGGGCGCCCGGCCGCAGCCCGCCTCCCCGCCTTCGGGCGGCTGCGCCGCAAGCCGTACGGGCGGTGACGGACCCGCCCCCTCCGGGTGACGGCTCCGTCCCCCTTCGGGGTGCCGGAGCGGGACCCGCGGCCGTCCACCCCGGTCCTTCCGGGCCCGCCGCCGAGGCCCCGGCCAGCCCGCCGGGCACTCGGATAGGTGAACCGGCCCGGCACCGGCCCCGGCCGGGCGGACGGTTGCGGAGCGTGTGCGGCGGCCGTAGAAGATCCCCATCAAGTTACCGCCCGGTACCGTTCCGGGCCCGGCCTGTTCGGGGGCAGATCGCGATGGACACCACGATGCGCGGCACGATCGGCGGCGAGGCGGCCCGCCGCCGGACCGGCGGCCAGTCCTCCCGGACCCGGCCGGCCGGGCGCCGCGACACCCGGCGCCCGGCGGCGCCGCCGCGTGGCCTGCGGCTCGGCCCGCACCACTGGTTCGCCGACCGCCTCCTGGCGGTCGTCAGCGGCCTCCGGCCGGTCCACTCGCTCCTCGGCCACACCGTCGGACCGGCCTACCAGCAGCTGGTCACCCTGGCCCCCTCCGGCCCTTCCCCTCACCCTGCGGGCCGGGCGGACCCCCGGCGCGACCGCCCGCGTCCGGTCGTCCGCCAGTGCGGCCGCTTCACCCCGGGCCCCGGCGTCATCGAGGCCTTCGCCCGTATCGCCACGGGCGACCGCATGACGGCGATGGCCTTCCGCCTGGAACAGGGCCCGGACCTGCGCTGGCGCTGCGCGGCGATCGAGATCCAGGGTCCACGCCCGTGATCCCGCGATCCCGGTGGATCAGCGCACGGCCGTGGGCGGTGACGTCGCGCGGCCGCCGGGGATGACGGGGACGGCCAGTGCCGTGCCGGTTCGCACCCTTGACGACCGGCCCGGGCGGGTCGCAGCAACGCCCGCCCGCACCCGCACCGCACCGGCACCGGCACCGGCACCGGCACCGGCACCGGCACCGGCACAACGCGGCCGGGGCCGGACACCGCGTACGGTGTCCGGCCCCGGCCGGTGGCTCGACCCCGGTGGGGTCACTTCTTGCGGCGACGCCCGCCGGAGGCCTTCTGCGCCTTGCGGCGCTCCGCCCGCGTCATCCCGTCGCCGTCACCGGCGGCCTCAGACTCGAAGTCGCCCTCGACCACACCGCCCTCACCGTCGACGGTCGGCGCCGAGAAGTGCAGCCGGTCCGGCCGCTGCGGAGCGTCCAGCCCCTTCGCCCGGATCTCCGGACGGGCCATCGCACCCGCCGGCTCCTTCGTCAGCGACGGCGCCTCGGCCTGCACCGGAACCTCCTCGACCTGCTGCTCGACCTGGACCTCCAGGTTGAACAGGTAGCCGACGGACTCTTCCTTGATGCCGTCCTGCATGGCGTTGAACATGTCGAAGCCCTCGCGCTGGTACTCGACCAGCGGGTCCTTCTGGGCCATCGCCCGCAGGCCGATGCCCTCCTGCAGGTAGTCCATCTCGTACAGGTGCTCGCGCCACTTGCGGTCCAGCACCGACAGCACCACGCGCCGCTCCAGCTCGCGCATGATGTCGGAGCCGAGCGTCTTCTCGCGGGCCCCGTACTGCTCGTGGATGTCGTCCTTGATGGACTCCGCGATGAACTCGGCGGTGATGCCCGCCCGGTCGCCCGCGGCCTCCTCCAGCTCCTCGATGGTGACCTTCACCGGATAGAGCTGCTTGAAGGCGCCCCACAGGCGCTCCAGGTCCCACTCCTCGGCGAAGCCCTCGACCGTCTCGGCCGCGATGTACGCGTCGATCGTGTCGTCCATCATGAAGCGGACCTGCTCCTGGAGGTCCTCGCCCTCCAGGACGCGACGGCGCTCGCGGTAGATGACCTCACGCTGGCTGTTGAGGACCTCGTCGTACTTCAGGACGTTCTTGCGCGTCTCGAAGTTCTGGGTCTCGACCTGCGACTGGGCCGACGCGATCGCGCGCGTCACCATCTTGTTCTCGATCGGCACGTCGTCCGGCACGTTGGCCATCGCCATGACGCGCTCGACCATCTGCGCCTTGAACAGGCGCATCAGGTCGTCGCCCAGCGACAGGTAGAACCGGGACTCGCCCGGGTCACCCTGTCGGCCGGAGCGGCCGCGCAGCTGGTTGTCGATACGGCGCGACTCGTGGCGCTCGGTGCCCAGCACGTACAGCCCGCCGAGCTCCTTGACCTCTTCGAACTCGGCCTTCACGGCCGCCTCGGCCCTGGTGAGCGCCTCGGGCAGGGCGTGCGCCCACTCCTCGATGTGCTCCTCCGGGTCCAGCCCGCGCTGGCGCAGCTCGGCCTCGGCGAGGTCGTCCGGGTTGCCGCCGAGCTTGATGTCGGTGCCGCGGCCGGCCATGTTCGTGGCGACGGTGACGGCGCCCCGGCGGCCGGCCTGGGCCACGATCGTCGCCTCACGGTCGTGCTGCTTGGCGTTCAGCACCTCGTGCGGGATACCGCGCTTGGAGAGCTGCTGGGAGAGGTACTCGGACTTCTCGACCGACGTCGTACCGACGAGGATCGGCTGGCCCTTCTCGTGCTTCTCCGCGATGTCGTCGACGACCGCGGCGAACTTCGCGACCTCGGTCCGGTAGATCAGGTCCGGCTGGTCCTTGCGGACCATGTCGCGGTTGGTCGGGATCGGGACGACACCGAGCTTGTAGATCTGGTGGAACTCGGCGGCCTCGGTCATGGCCGTACCGGTCATGCCCGACAGCTTCGAGTAGAGGCGGAAGAAGTTCTGCAGGGTGATCGTCGCGAGGGTCTGGTTCTCGTCCTTGATGTCCACCCCTTCCTTCGCCTCGATCGCCTGGTGCATGCCCTCGTTGTAGCGGCGGCCGGCGAGGATACGGCCGGTGTGCTCGTCGACGATCATGACTTCGCCGTCGAGGACGACGTAGTCCTTGTCCTTCTTGAACAGTTCCTTCGCCTTGATGGCGTTGTTCAGATAGCCGACGAGCGGGGTGTTCACCGACTCGTAGAGGTTCTCGATGCCGAGCCAGTCCTCGACCTTGGCGACACCGGCCTCGTGGATGGCGACGGTGCGCTTCTTCTCGTCGACCTCGTAGTCGCCGGTCTCCTCGATGCCCTTCAGCGGCTGGCCGGGCTCGCCCTTCTTCAGGCGGGTCACCAGCTTCGCGAAGTCGCCGTACCACTTCGTGGCCTGGTCGGCCGGACCGGAGATGATCAGCGGGGTACGGGCCTCGTCGACGAGGATCGAGTCGACCTCGTCGACCACGGCGAAGTTGTGGCCGCGCTGGACGAGCTCGTCCTGGGACCACGCCATGTTGTCGCGCAGGTAGTCGAAGCCGAACTCGTTGTTCGTGCCGTACGTGATGTCGCAGCCGTACTGCTCGCGGCGCTGCGCCGGCGACATGTTCGCCAGGATGCAGCCGACCTCCAGGCCGAGGAACTTGTGCACCCGGCCCATCAGCTCGGAGTCGCGCTCGGCGAGGTAGTCGTTCACCGTGATCAGGTGGACGCCCTTGCCGGACAGCGCGTTCAGGTACGCGGGCAGGGTGCCGACGAGGGTCTTGCCCTCACCGGTCTTCATCTCGGCCACGTAACCGAGGTGCAGCGCGGCGCCGCCCATGATCTGGACGTCGTAGTGGCGCTGGCCGAGGACGCGCTTGGCGGCCTCGCGCACCGTCGCGAAGGCCTCGGGCAGCAGGTCGTCCAGGCTCTCGCCGTCCTGGAAACGCTGCTTGTACTCGTCCGTGAGCGCCCGCAACTCGGCGTCGGAGAGGTTGACGAAGTCCTCTTCGATGGAGTTGACCTGGTCCGCGATGCGGTGCAGTTTGCGCAGGATCTTGCCTTCGCCTGCACGCATGAGCTTGTTGAAGACGGACACCGAGGTTTGTCTCCTTGCCGGTCGGGCCTGGGCACTGTACGTACACGGGCACGGCAGGTGGGCCCCACCGCAACGGCCATCGTAAGCGAGGACGTGGTCGCGCCGGGAGGTCCGCCGTAGCCGTAAGGGCGTGGGTGCCCCGATTGAGAACGTACGGGGGACGCCGAAGGTGCCGCCGTCCCGGAGGTGCTTTACGAAAAAAGTGTTCGCACGGTGCGTTGCGTCACCACAGAATCACTTCATGCAACCCACCGTACTGACCACCGCCCGCCTGGATCTGCGGCCTTTCGCCGCCGCCGACGAGGACGAGGTCTACGCGGCCGCGCAGGATCCGGACATCCAGCGCTGGACGATGGTCCCCTCCCCCTACGAGCGCGCGCACGCGCACGGCTTCGTCAACGAGGTCGTGCCGAACGGCTGGCGCGAGGACACGGGCTACCCCTTCGCCGTACGCCTGGGGGCCGGCGGCCCGCTGGTCGCCGCCGTCGGCGTCCACGTGCACGGCCCGGCGTACGAGATCGGCTACTGGGCGGTGAGGGAACACCGCGGCCGGGGCTACATGACCGAGGCCGTGGCGGCCGTCGCCCGCTGGGCCTTCACCGAGGTCGGCGCCGTACGGCTGGAGTGGCGCGCCGAGGCGGGCAACACCGGCTCCCGCGTCGTGGCGGAGAAGGTCGGCTTCCGCTTCGAGGGCGTCCTGCGGGCCGGCCTGATCAGGAACGGCACCGCGCGCGACTGCTGGATCGGCGCCCTGCTCCCCTCCGACCTCGGCCTGACCCCCGCGCTGCCCTACCTGACACCGGCCGCCGGCTAGCCGGCCGGCGGAATCCGGGACCATGGAGCCGATCACGCTGACCACCGAACGCCTCGTCCTGCGCCCCCACACCCCCGGGGACACCGCCGAGGTGTACGCGGCCTGCCAGGACCCCGCCATCCAGCGCTGGATCTCGGTACCCGTCCCGTACGAACTCGCTCACGCGCGGACCTACGTGACGGAAAGCGTCCCGGCCGGATGGCGCGAGGACACCGCGTACGACTTCGCCGTCCGGCTCGGGGCCGACGGCCCGCTGGTCGCCACGCTCGCCGTGCACCGCACGGGGGCGCACACCCACGAGATCGGGTACTGGACCGTGGCCGCGCACCGGGGCCGCGGCTACATGACGGAGGCCCTGCGGGCCGCCGTCCGCTGGGCGTTCACCGGAGCCGACGTCGTACGGCTGGTCTGGCGCGCCGGGGTCGGCAACGACGGCTCCCGCGCCGTCGCCGAGCGGGCGGGCTTCCGGATCGAGGGCGTCCAGCGCGCCGGCATGGAACACGGGGGCACGCTGCTGGACTGCTGGGCCGGCGCCCTGCTCCCCTCCGACCTGGGCCTGCCCTCCCGCCTCCCCTACGAGCCCGCTGCCACGAGCACCGATGTCAGTGGCGCCGCCTAGGCTTCGGCGCATGACCAGCCTGCCGCCGCCGACCGTGTCCCTCTCCGCCGACGAGGCCCGCCGGATCGCCCTGCGCGCGCAGGGCTTCCTCGGGGCGCCCGACCGCCGCGGTGGGGTCCGCGGCGTCCTGCGCCACCTGGGCGCGGTACAGCTGGACACGATCTCGGTCCTGGCCCGCTCGCACGAACTGATCCCGTACGCCCGGCTGGGCGCCGTCGGCCGCAGCACGGTGGAGCAGGCCTACTGGTCCGACCGTCACGCCTTCGAGTACTGGTCGCACGCCGCCTGCATCCTTCCCATCGAGGAATGGCCGCATTTCGCCTTCCGGCGCCGCGCCCGCCGGGCACGCGGCCACCGCTGGCACGTCCTGCAGGACAAGGAGCGCTCGACGAAGGCGGTCCTCGACCGGCTCCGGGCCGAAGGCCCGCTGACCTCGACCGAGCTGGGCGGCGCCAAGAACGGCGGCGAGTGGTTCGAGTGGTCCGAGACCAAGATCGCGGTGGAGTGGCTGCTCGACACGGGTGAGGTGGTGTGCAGCGAGCGCCGCGGCTGGAAGCGGGTGTACGACCTCGCCGAGCGCGCCGTCCCCGACGCACTGCTCCACGACGACCTGGACGACCGCGAGTGCGTGCGCCGCCTGGTCGCCCTCGCCGGCCGGTCGCTGGGCGTGGGCACCCGCGCCGACATCGCGGACTACCACCGCCTGGGGGGCGACCAGGTCGACGCGGTGATGGCGGACTCCGGGCTGGTGCCGGTCACCGTGGAGGGCTGGGCCAAGCAGGCGTGGGCGGACCCCGCGGCCCTCGCGACAACCCCTCGGGGCCGCCACCGCACGACGCTGCTCTCCCCGTTCGACTCGCTGGTCTGGGACCGCCCCCGTACGGAACGAGTCTTCGGCTTCACGCACCGTCTGGAGGCGTACGTCCCCAAGCCGAAGCGGATACACGGGTACTTCGCCATGCCGCTGCTCGCGGGCGGCCTGCTCCAGGGCCGCGTCGACCCGGGCCGCGAGGGGAAGACCCTGGTCGCCCGCCAGCTGTCCCTGACGACGCCGAAGGCCGCCCGCCCGATGGCGCAGGCCCTGCGGGAGGCGGCGGAGTGGGTCGGCTGCGACGCGGTCGTCGTCGAGCGCGCCCAGAGCCCCCGGGAGGCCGCCGCCGTCGTGGCGGAGCTGGCCGCACTGCCGGGCTAGGAAGAGGGCGGGGCCCCTCCCCGCAGTAGCAGGCGGGGGGCCGCGGACGAGGCGGAACTTTCGATGTACGCCCTAGGTGCCGGGGTTGACGGGCCGCTTGTAGTACCGCCACGGGAACCATCCCGCGCCGACCGGAATCCAGCCTTCCGATTCCATCCGCCGGTGTCGCGCGAGGGAGGGGAGCGTGACCCGGCAGTGCTCCCAGGGCTGGCCGGACGCCTCCACCTCGTGGAAGAAGGGGCCGTAGCCGACCATGTGCCAGCCGTCGCGGCCGGCCTCCTCCAGGGCGGCCATTTCGTTGAACGCGGTCAACCCGCTGAGGGTGCGGCGCTTCGGGGCGTTCGGCCCCCCGGCGGGCGGCGCCGACAGACCCGCTCCCGCGGCCTTTCCCGCGAAGCGCTGCTGGGCGGCCTGGCGGCTCACTCCCAGGACGCGGCCCACCGTGTCCCAGCTGTGGCCGGCGGCCCTGGCGCCCTGGACCGCCTCGCGCAGCAGCCGGCTCGCCTCCTCGGCGCCGACGCGCGAGGCGTCCAGCAGGCGCAGGTACCCGTGGGCGTCGTGTTCGAGCGAGTCGGCCAGCCCCTCGGGGGCGCCGAGGACGGCTGCGGCGATCCCTTCCCGGATCCGGTCCATCTCCGCCGGGTGGAGCAGTGGTTCGTCGCTCATCGGCGCAGTCCGGCAAGGGGTTCGAGGGCGTCGAGGACCGCCTCGTCGCGGCGCGCCTGCTCGGCGGAGTCGCGGGCCGCCGCCGCTCGGGCGGCCAGGCCGGCCGTGCAGGCGATGAGCGCGAGGCCCATGACGATCAGGGCGACGGTGGCGGAGGTGCCGAACCGGTCGCCGAACATCACCGTCACGGCCGGCAGACTCAAGCCGAGCGGCAGCGCTGCGGCCATGGACGCGGTGGCGGGAAAGAGGTCCCGGTGCCGGCCCTTCGCATTCAAGATCAACATGCGTCAAGGAAACCTTGACACGGCGGACTTGTCAAGAATTCCTTGACACCTGAGTCCCGCACGGCCGCGTTCCCCTGGAAGCACGCCGGAGACCACGCCCGTCCCCAGGTCCCGGAGGTCCGTCGCGGCGCCTTCGGTCGCGCGAGGAATGCCGCGGCGCCCAGCGGCGCCCAGCGGCGACGATGGCGGCGGGGCGGCGGGGCGGCGGGGCGGCCCAGGAGACCCCCGCGGCAGCGCAGGGGGGGCCAACGAGTGCCAGCTCCCGACCCGCGCCCTTCGGGGCGCCCGGCGACGCTTGGGAAACACACCCGAGCCCGCCCGGCCGGCTCCGGCAGGGAAGCGGCTAGCGGATTTCGAGGATCTTCTCTCGCATCGCGTAGACCACCGCCTCCATCCGGGAGTGCAGCTGCAGCTTCTCCAGGATGTTGCGGACGTGGTTCTTCACCGTGTTCTCGGAGATGAACAACTGCTTGGCGATGTCGCGGTTGTTCATGCCGGTGGCCACCAGCTTGAGGACCTCCAGCTCCCGGTCCGTCAGCCTCGGCGCCGGCACCAGCCGCCGCTCGTCGGTCCGCTGGATCATCGACTTGAACTCGGTGAGCAGCTTCGACGCCATCGACGGGCTGATCTGCGACTGGCCGTCCGCCACCGCCCGGATCGCCGTGGCCACCTCGTCGGTCGAGATCTCCTTCAGGAGGTACCCGGTCGCACCCGCCTTGATCGCGTCGTAGAGGTCCGCCTCCTCGTCGCTGATCGTCAGCATGATGATCTTCGCGGACGGGGCCACCTCCTTGATCGAGGTGCACGCCTCGATCCCGCCGCGCCGCGGCATCCGTACGTCCATCAGCACGATGTCCGGCAGCAGGTCCGCCGCCTTGTCCACGGCCTCCGCCCCGTCCCCCGCCTCACCGACGACCTGGATGTCCTCCTCCTGCGCGAGGACGATTTCCAGCCCTCGCCGGAACAGCGCGTGGTCGTCGACCACGAGGACCCGGATGGGCTCCCCCGCCGGCGAGCCGGCGCGCTCCGCCGCCGCGTCCGCCGCACGGCAGCCCGCGCCGTCGTCACCGCGTACCGGCCCGAAGCTGTCCGCCATCGTTCCTCCCCCTGCCCCTGCATGTGCCGAGCTGCTGCGCCAACCGGACGGGCCCGGCCGCCGGTTGACTGCCCGCCATGATTCCATGCCCGCGGCACGGCCCGGGGGCCGCCGATGAGTGCCCGGCGCATACGCGCCACACAGGAGGCCCGCACAAGAGGCCCCCGCGGGACGCCACAGCGTCCCGCGGGGGGCGGTGAATGATGTGCTCAGCCGCCGAGTGCGCCCCCGGCACCACCGGGGGGCTGCTCCGAGCTGGAGGCCCCGTCGGGGTTCACGTGGATCACGCCGTAGTCGTACGCGTGACGTCGGTAGACGACGCTGGGCAGCTTCGTCTCGGAGTCGACGAACAGATAGAAGTCGTGTCCGACCAGTTCCATTTCGTACAGTGCCTGGTCGAGCGACATGGGTGCGGCCGAGTGGGTCTTCTCGCGGACGACGAGCGGGCCTTCGCCCTGCACTTCCAGCGATCCGATCCGGGTGGTCGGGATCGCGTCCGTCTTCTCCGCGGTGACCGGCTCGCCGTTCCCGTTCAGGGTGGCGGCGTCCGGAACCACGTCGGCGACCTCCGCCGCCGAGAGCCGGCCGCTGCCGCGGCGGGTGTGGCGCTTGTCGTGCTGCTTGCGCAGCCGGGCCTCCAGCTTGTCCTGAGCCAGGTCCAGCGCCGCGTACGGGTCTGCGGCGGCGGCCTCCGCTCGGATCACCGGGCCCCGCGAGTGCAAGGTGATCTCCACGCGGTCGGAACGGTCGGCCTGGCGCGGGTTGTGCTCCTTGGACACCTCGACGTCCAAGCTGATCACCTTGGCGTCGAGCTTCTGGATCCGCTCCGGATTCAGCTTCTCGGCCACGTGCTTGCGGAACCGGTCGGGCACCTCGGTCTTGCGGCCCTTGACGACGATGTCCACGCAGAACTCCGTTCCCGGATAGCTCCGCCCGACGGGCGAAGCGTCTCCCTTTCGCACCAGACTCCGGTGAAGGCCGGAGCCTCGGACTTGGCGACTTTCACCTCCTCCTCCCCCATCGGCAAGATCTACACCCCACCGACTTCGGAGTCGAGAGACAGCGATGCGCGGGGCCTCAAGGCTCGCCAGTCCTCACAACCGAACATATCCCTCTATGACGGTTGTCGGCACCCGCTACCGGAACGTTCTTCCGTCCAGGTGGCCGTTCCCTCGTACTACCTGCAACGATGGGCCTTCCCCGGCAGTTCCGAATCTATTCACGGGATTTTCGATCCGTCCGGGTCGCGGCCACCACCGCCGCCCGCAGACCGGCCTCGCACGCCGGCTCCGCGGCACGCACCGCCCGGGCCGCCTCGGCCAGCGTCGCCCCGGTGGTGATCAGGTCGTCCACGAGCACGAGCGCGGCCCCGCGGGTCAGCGCCGCCCCGCCACGGCACACCTCCAGGGCCCCCGAGAGGTTCTCCCGGCGCTGCCGGGCGCCCAGCCCCGACTGGTCCGCCACGGCCCGCCGCAGCCGCAGTACCGGCACCACGCGCGCGGGCACGCCTCCCCGCCGCAGCCGGCCCGCCGCGGCGAGGGCGATCCTGCGCGCCGGGTCGTGCCCGCGCGCCCGCACCTGCCGCCGCGCCGACGGGACCGGCACCAGGGCCACCTCTCCCTCCCCGGCCCCACCCGCCCGCACCGCCGCCGCCAGGGCGGCACCGAGCGCACCGGCCAGGGGCAGCGCCCCGCGCTCCTTGTGCGCCAGCAGGACAGCCCGTACGGGCCCCTCGTACACGGCGGCCGCATGCACCACCGGCAGACCCGCAGGCCCCGGAAACAGCCTCGCCCGCGCCGCCCCGGCCCCGCTCAGCGCCTCCCGGCAGCCGGCGCACAGCAGCACCCGGGAGGCCCCGCAGCCCGCGCAGTCGACCGGCAGGACCAGCCCGGCCAGCTCCCGCCACCACCCCCGCATGCGTCCACTGTGCCGAGCCCCGCAGGCGCCCGCCACCCCTGTGGACAACGGGGACAACGGGCGCGCGAGCGGGTCAGCCCGGGTACACCGGAGCCCGGCCGCCCGCCATCACCGTGCGCCACTGCGCCCCCGGCGGCAGCCACACGATCCCGTCGTCGTCGGAGAAGGCCACCACCGGCTTCGGCTTCGACTCGTCCTCCGAGGCGGCCGCCGCGACCTCGTTCAGCCCGGTGGCCCCCGGCAGACCCGCCGCGACCATCGAGCCGTCCGCGAGCATGTAGCGGGCCTGCACGATCCCGCCGCTCTCCCGGCCCACCACCAGCAGCCGGCCCCGCGGCGCCCAGCTCATCGCCGTCACGTCCGCCATCTGCGGCGCCGCCGGACGCAGCTCGCGCACCGACACCGCCGAGACGTCACCCTTGCCGTCGGGCCGCTCGATCCGCCCGACGTACAAGTTCTTGCGGGAGCCGTCCCGCTGCACGAGCAGCGCGATCCGCGCCCCGTCCGAGGACGCCTTCAGCGAGGTGATCCGCCCGCCGTCGAGCCCGGCCACCTGGACCTTCTCCGGAATCCCGGTGCCACCCGGCACCCGCCACAGCCCCAGGCGCTGCGGATCCTGGTCGGCGAACCACAGGTCCCCCGCCGCGTCCCAGCTGGGCGCGGTCAGCGTGTTCGGCTTGTTCGCCTTGCCGACGTACAGCGGCTGCGGCATCGGGTCGGACCCGGACATCGACACGACATACAGCCCGTGCCCGTCCTCCGAGACCACCGCCGCGCGCCGCTCGTCGTACGACACGGCGGCCGAGAGGACCTTGAACCCCGGCGGAGTGGCCAGTGGCCCCGGCACCGCTTCGGGCCGGTTCTGCTGGACCTCGCTCGCGATGTCGAGCTTCAGCCGGACCAGCCGGCTCGCCTCGTCGACGAAGTACTGGTACTCCGGGATCTTCGGCCGGTTGGCGATCGCCGCCGCGCTCACCTCGGTCACCGAACACAGCGAGGACGACTTGCCGTCGGAGCGCAGCAGTTCGACCTGTTCCAGCCGGGAGCCCGTCAGATCCTTGATCGTGTACAGGAGTTGGGTGGCCATCTTCCGGCACTGCGGCTGCGCGACGTTGTCAGCCTTGTCGTTGAGCGGCACGCGCAGCGTGTTCTGGCCGTCGTACGAAAGGGACTTGGTGCCCGGCCGCAGTTCCGTGCCGGTCGGGAAACTGGACTCGACGACCGGGCTGAGCCACCTGGACGGCCCGGCCAGCAGCGACTGCACGGTCTGCGTGGTGGGGTCCATCCGCGAGTCGGGGTCGCTGCGCTGGCGCACGTACACGGGGTCGGCGACCAGGCTGGCGCCCGCGAAGTAGTACTTGTTGACCGGCATGTAGATCCGCTGGAAGTCGGACTCGCTCAGCACGAGGGTGTGCGGCGGGGTCGCGATCCGCCACTGCTTGTCCTCCTGGACCAGCTGGAGGAACTCCTCGAACGCCCCGCCGCCGGTCTCCGGCTGGTAGGCGCTGCGCTCGTCCACGGTCGCGAGCTTCTTGCCGGTCACCTTCCAGCGCGGCCCGTCGGGGTCCTTCTCGCCGCGGACCGGGGACCGGTCGAGGCCGCCCCGGAGCACGGTGACGGCGGAGCCGGGCTTCCAGCTCTTGGCCTGCTCCTCCGTGAGGTACTTGCGGGCCGTCTCCAGCTGCGGGTCGTCGCTGGTCATCGCCTCCAGGAAGCCGTCGACGATCTCGGCCGCACTGGCCTTGTCGGCGGGCGGTACGCCGAACACCCGGACCTGGGAGTCGACGCCCTGCGAACCCTGCACCGAGCGGATCTCTCCGTGGTCGGGCATCGAGGCGCAGCCGGCCAGCAGCAGCCCGGCGACACCGAGCGCGTACGCCCGTACCGCGCGCAGCCGCCTGCCCCGGGCCCGGGCGGCGGCCCTGGCCTCAGCGTCCTCGGGCATCGGCATCGCCATCGGCATCGGCATCGGCGTCGGCGTCGGCGTCGGCATCGGTTCGATCCTCCTGTGGTGCCTGCCCGGCCGGCCGGGCCACGACCCTGGCTCCGTTGCCGGGCAGGGCCGTCGGGTCGGCGGGTACGGGCAGCGCGCCGGCGACCGGCGAGCGCGGCGGTATGGACGACCGGTCCGCGCCATCGGCCGGCTGCCGGGCCTCCGGGCTGCCCGCGGCGTCGGCGGCGGCCCTGGCCCGGTTGGCCCGGGAGTCCTCGGGTTCCAGCGGGATGGGCGAGCCCCGCAGCGGCTCGTCTGCCGTGCGCGGCAGGGTCAGGCGGAACTGCGAGCCGCCGCCCGGCTCGCCCCATGCCTGGAGCCAGCCGCCGTGCAGTCGGGCGTCCTCGACGGCGATGGACAGGCCGAGGCCGGTGCCGCCCGTCGTACGGGCCCGCGCCGGATCCGCCCGCCAGAAGCGGTTGAAGACGCGGGTGGCCTCGCCGGGCTTGAGCCCGACGCCGTAGTCCCGTACGGCGACCGCGACGGCCCCGCCCGCGGACGCCAGCCGGACCACCACATCGCGTCCCTCGCCGTGCTCCACGGCGTTGACGACCAGATTGCGCAGCACCCGCTCCACCCGCCGGGCGTCCGCCTCGGCGATGACCGGCTGGGTGTCGCCGAGGACCCGGATCCGGGTCCCCTTGTGCTCGGCGAGCGGCTCGGCACCGTCGATGACCCGGCGCACGACGTCCCGCAGGTCGATCGGCTCGGCCTCCAGCGCGGCCGCACCCGCGTCGAACCGGCTGATCTCCAGCAGGTCGGCGAGGAGCGACTCGAACCGGTCGAGCTGCCCGGCGAGCAGTTCGGCGGAGCGGGCGGTGACCGGGTCGAAGTCGACCCGGGCGTCGTGGATGACGTCCGCGGCCATCCGCACGGTCGTCAGCGGGGTGCGCAGCTCGTGCGAGACGTCCGAGACGAACCGGCGCTGCATCCGCGACAGCTCCTCCAGCTGCTGGATCTTGAGCTGGAGGTTCTGCGCCATCTTGTTGAAGGCCTCGCCCAGGCGGGCGATGTCGTCCTCGCCGGTGACCTTCATCCGCTCCTGGAGCCGGCCCGCCGAGAGCCGCTCGGCGATCCCGGCGGCCATCCGTACGGGGGTCACGACCTGGCGCACGACGAGCCAGGCGATGCCGCAGAGCAGGACGACGACGAACAGGCCCGCGGTCACGATGGTGACCTTGATCAGGTTGAGGGACTCCTCCTCCTGCGTGAGCGGGAAGAGGTAGTACAGGTCGTACGGGTCCCCGTTGATGTCGGTGAGCCGCTTGCCCACGACCAGCGCGGCCTCGGGGGCCTTCTCCCCGGCCCCGGCGGTGTACCGGATCTCGGAGAAGGTCTTGAAGGTGCCCGCGGAGTGGTTGACGGCCCGGCGCAGCGCGATCGGCACGCTGGCGGCCGGGTCGACGTTGCCCGAGGCGCGGGCGCCCTTGACCCCCTGCGTGCCGGGCATGACCTGCTCGCCGGTGCCCGCGCCGAGCGCGACCACCTCGAAGGCGGACTGGCCGCCGCTGGCGAGCTGCTTGACCAGCGAGTTCATCCAGGTACTGGCGTCGAGCCCGACCTTGTTGTCGGCGGCGTCGGGCCCGTCCACGCTCGCGGGGGCGTTGGCCTTCTCCTGTGCGACCGCGAACCCGCCCGCGGCCTGGCTCTGCGCCGCCTCCTCCTTGACGTCGAGGAGGCCCTTGCTGACCTGGGCTATGACGACGAAGCCCAGGGCGAGGACCACGGCGAGCGAGATCAGCAGCGTGGCGGCGACGACCCGGAGCTGGATGTTGCGACGCCACAGCCGGACAGCCGGAAGCACCGGCCTTCGCAGCAGACGTACGAAAAGCCGGAGCACGGGGCCGCCGGGCGCTCCGTCCTGGAGCAGCCGGCCGCCCCGGAGCGCTCCCCAGCGGGAACCGGCCCGGTCCCTGCCGGACTGCACGTCAGCTGGGTCCGGCCTTGTAGCCGACACCGCGCACCGTCACGACGATCTCGGGGCGCTCCGGGTCCTTCTCGACCTTGGAGCGCAGGCGCTGCACGTGCACGTTGACCAGCCGGGTGTCCGCCGCGTGCCGGTAGCCCCAGACCTGCTCCAGCAGCACCTCACGGGTGAAGACCTGCCAGGGCTTGCGCGCGAGGGCGACCAGCAGGTCGAACTCGAGCGGGGTCAGGGCGATGGAGGCACCGTCCCGCTTGACCGAGTGCCCGGCCACGTCGATGACGAGGTCACCGATGGTCAGCTGCTCGGGAGCGGGCTCCTCCGACCGGCGCAGGCGGGCCCGGATGCGGGCCACCAGCTCCTTCGGCTTGAACGGCTTGACGATGTAGTCGTCGGCGCCGGACTCCAGGCCCACGACGACGTCGACCGTGTCGCTCTTCGCCGTGAGCATCACGATCGGCACGCCGGACTCGGCCCGGATCAGCCTGCACACCTCTATGCCGTCCCGTCCGGGCAGCATGAGGTCGAGCAGTACCAGATCGGGCTTCGCCTCCCGGAAGGCAGCCAGCGCCTTGTCACCGTCCGCTACGAACGACGGCTCAAAACCTTCTCCACGCAGCACAATGCCGAGCATCTCGGCCAGCGCGGTGTCGTCGTCGACGACAAGGACTCGTCCCTTCATGCTTGACATCATCCCATTAGCTAATCGTTACCCGGCGGTGAGCTGTCCCACAGCCAAAAGGGCTGGAAATCGCCCCTCGGACCTGCGTGGAGATCAGGTCACCCAGTCTCACCCGGATCCGGGTGACAATTGAAGGTACGGGCTACCGGGGATCCGGGGGGACGGCTGGTCCGTTCGTGGACCTCACGTGGCACGATGGCAGCGACCAGCGCCCCCGCGCAGCAGGTGCACGTGAAGGAGCGACGATGAACGACTCTCCGGGCTGGGCTTCGCCCGGATCCTCTCCGTCCGACGGCGAGCGACCTGGGGCGCCCTCCGACCAGCCGGCCTCCGGCGGCCCCAAGTGGTCCGCCGAGCAGCCGCCGCCCGGTGACTGGTCCGCCCCGGGCGCCGGCCCGGCCCCGACTCCGCCTCCGCCGGCACCGCCGCAGCAGGGCCAGGGCTGGGGACCGTACGGCGGCCAGCAGCACGGAGCCCCCTACGGAAGCCCCTACGGCGGCCAGTACGGCTACCCGGGCGGCCCCGGCCAGTGGGGCAAGCCCCCGGCCGCCAAGCCCGGCGTGATCCCGCTGCGCCCCCTGGACATGGGCGAGATCCTCGACGGCGCGGTCGCCACCATGCGCGCCCACTGGCGCTCCGTGCTGCCGATCACGCTGGTCGTGGCCACGGTGGTGCAGGTGCTGAGCCTGCTCCTGCAGAAGTACGTGATGTCCGACCTGGCCCTCGCCACGGACCCCGCGGCGGACATCGAGCAGACGATCAACACCCTCGGCACGGCCTCGGCGGTCACGGCCGGAGCCCTTTTCATCCAGGCGCTCGGGGGCATCGTGGCCACCGCGATGCTCACGATGATCTTCAGCCGGGCGGTCCTCGGCAACAGCTCCACGGTCTCCGCCGCCTGGCGCGACGCCCGTCCGCAGCTGCTGCGCCTGACCGGACTGACGCTGCTGATGGGACTCGGCCTCATTTCCCTCGTCACCGTGCTGATCGTGCCGGGCCTCCTCGCCCGGAGTGCGGGACTGGTCGTCCTCGGCGGCTTCGCCGCGGTCCCGCTGGCCACGTGGCTGTGGATCAAGTTCGGCCTGGCCTCCCCCGCCCTGATGCTGGAGAAGAGCACCGTCTTCACGTCCCTGCGCCGCTCCTCCAAGCTCGTCAAGGGCACGTGGTGGCGCATCTTCGGCATCACGCTCCTCACCGGCATCATCACCGGCATCATCGCGGCGATCATCGTCTGGCCGCTGACGTTCCTCGGCGTCGCCCTCTTCGGCGGCGGCATGGGCGGCCTGCAGGCCGGCACGGCCTCCACCGCCTGGGGAGCGCTCATCCTCTCCGGCATCGGCGCGATCATCGCGCAGACCATCGTGATGCCCATGCAGTCGGGCGTCACCGTCCTCCTCTACGTGGACCAGCGCATCCGCCGCGAAGGGCTCGACCTGGAGCTCGCCCGGGCGGCGGGCGTCGAGAACTACGGGACGACCGGAGGCTGACACACCGATGATGAGTACGGGGGGTCTCATCAGCCGCGCCACGGCGCTCCTGCCCGGCACGGCGACACCGCCGGTGACGACACCGCGCGAGCCTGCCCAGGAGGCGGCCGAGCGCGAACTGTCCAAGCCCATGTACCACCAGAACGACCCGGGGCTGCTGGACCGCGCCCTGCGCAAGTTCTTCGCCTGGCTCGACGACCTGTTCGGCGCCGCCTCCGGGTCGGCCCCCGGCGGCACGACCGGCCTCGTCGTGATCGCCCTCCTGGTCGCCCTGGCCGTCGGCGCACTGTGGTGGCGGCTCGGCTCCCCCCGCCGGGCCGTCTCCGGCGCGGGCGTCCTCTTCGACGAGGGCATCCGCAGCGCCGCCGACCACCGCACGGCCGCCGAGGCCCACGCCGCCGCGGGCCGCTGGACCGAAGCCGTCCAGGAGCGCATGCGCGCCGTCGTCCGCTCCCTGGAGGAGCGGACCCTGCTCGACCCCCGCCCGGGCCGCACCGCCGACGAGGCCGCCGCCGAAGCCGCCGCCTGCCTCCCGGACCACGCCGCGGACCTCCGTGCGGCCGCCCGGACCTTCGACGACGTCACCTACGGCGGCCGCACCGCCGACGCCGACGCGTACGCCCGCCTGCGCGCCCTCGACCTCACCCTGGACCGCGCCAGGCCGCTCCTGACGGGACCCACCGCATGACCGGCCCCCTCACGCCCGCCACCGGCTCCGTCGCCGACGGGACCGGCGCCCCGGCCGACACCGCGGCGCCCCGGGCCGGCCGAGCCCGGCGGATACGCAGGACCCTGCGCGTCCTGGCCTTCCTCGCCGTGCTCGCCGCGGGCGGACTCGCACTCGCCGCCCTGGACTCCGGCACCCGCCACGGCATGCTCGACCCCCGCTCCGCCGACCCTTCCGGCAGCCGGGCCGTCGCCGAGCTCCTCAAGGACCGCGGTGTCACCACCCGCGTCGTCACCACCGCCCGCGAGGCCGCCGACGCGGCCGGCCCCCGCACCACCCTCCTGGTCACCGACCCCGACGTCCTCGGCACCACCCAGCGCGGCGTCATCCGCTCGGCCATGGACCTCTCCGGCGGCCGCACCGTCCTCCTCGCCCCCGGCGGCCACAGCCTCCCCGACCTGGCCCCCGGCGTGCACACGAAGGGCGACGCCGATTCGGACACCCTCGCCCCGGCCTGCACCCTGCCCGCCGCCGCCTCCGCAGGCCGCGCGGGCACCGGCGGCGGCCTGCGCTACACCACCGCCCTCCCCCGAGCGACCGCCTGCTACCCCACCGGCGGCCACCCCACCCTCCTCGTCCTCCCCGCCGCCACCCCCGGCGGCGACACCGTCCTCCTCGGCTCCGGCACGGTCCTCCTCAACGAGAGCCTCGCCGAGGAGGGCAACGCCTCCCTCGCCCTCCAACTCCTCGGCTCCCGACCGGACCTCGTCTGGTACATGCCGTCCCTCGCGGACTCCGACCCCGCGACCCACTCCGGCGAGGACGAGAACCTCTTCGACCTCATCCCGGCCGGCTGGTACTGGGCCCTGCTCCAGCTCCTCGTCGCCGCGGTCCTCGCCGCCCTCTGGCGCGCCCGCCGCCTCGGCCCCCTCGTCACCGAGAAGCTGCCGGTCGTCATCCGCGCCTCCGAGGCCACCGAGGGCCGCGCCCGCCTCTACCGCAAGGCCCGGGCCCGCGACCGCGCCGCCACCGTGCTGCGCGCCGCGACCCGCGAACGCCTGGCCGCACTGGTCGGCGTGCCGCACGCCCAAGCCCACGACCCGTCCGCGCTGACGCCCGGCGTCTCCGCCCGCCTCACCGGTGGGCCGCAGGCCAGGGACGTCTCCGGCCTGCTCTTCGGCCCCACACCCTCCGACGACGCGGCACTCGTCGCGCTCGCCGACCACCTCGACGCCCTCGAAAGAGAGGTCCGTACGTCATGACGTACCCGGCCACCGAGTCCACGGCTGCGACCGCGGACAGCGCCCGCGCTTCCCTCGAAGCGCTCCGCACCGAGATCGGCAAGGCCGTGGTCGGTCAGGACTCCGCCGTCACCGGTCTCGTCGTCGCGCTCCTGTGCCGCGGCCACGTGCTCCTCGAAGGCGTCCCCGGCGTCGCCAAGACCCTCCTCGTACGGGCCCTCGCCGCGTCCCTCGAACTCGACACCAAGCGCGTCCAGTTCACCCCGGACCTGATGCCGAGCGATGTCACCGGCTCCCTCGTCTACGACGCGCGCACCGCCGAATTCTCCTTCCAGAACGGCCCGGTCTTCACCAACCTCCTCCTCGCGGACGAGATCAACCGCACCCCGCCCAAGACCCAGTCCTCCCTCCTCGAAGCGATGGAGGAACGCCAGGTCACGGTCGACGGCACGGCGCGCCCGCTCCCGGAGCCCTTCCTCGTCGCCGCCACCATGAACCCCCTGGAGTACGAGGGCACGTACCCGCTCCCGGAAGCCCAGCTGGACCGCTTCCTCCTCAAGCTCACCGTGCCCCTCCCCTCCCGCACCGACGAGATCGGCGTCCTGACCCGGCACGCCGCAGGCTTCAACCCCCGCGACCTGCACGCCGCGGGCATCCGCCCGGTGGCGGGACCCGCGCAGCTCGAAGCCGCCCGCGAGGCCGTCTCCAAGGTCTCCGTCTCCCCCGAGATCGCCGGCTACGTCGTCGACATCTGCCGCGCCACCCGCGAATCGCCCTCCCTCACCCTCGGCGTCTCCCCGCGCGGCGCGACCGCCCTGCTGGGTACCGCCCGCGCCTGGGCGTGGCTCACCGGCCGCGACTACGTCACCCCCGACGACGTCAAGGCCCTCGCCCTGCCGACTCTCCGCCACCGCGTCCAGCTGCGCCCGGAAGCGGAGATGGAGGGAGTCACGGCCGACGCCGTCATCACCGCGATCCTCTCCCACGTCCCCGTCCCCCGCTGATGGCCCTCACCGGACGCGCCGCCCTGCTGGCGGCCCTCGGCAGCATCCCCGTCGGCATCCTCGAACCGAGCTGGACGGGGATGCTCGCGGTCAACGGACCCCTGGCGCTGGCCTGCGCGGTCGACTACGCCCTGGCGGCACCCGTCCGCGCCCTCGGCCTGACCCGCTCGGGCGACACCTCGGTCCGCCTCGGCGAACGGGCGGACGTCCACCTCACCGTCACCAACCCGAGCGGCCGCACCCTGCGGGCCCACGTCCGCGACGCCTGGCCCCCCAGCAGCTGGATCCCGGGCACGGAGACGGCCGCCTCCCGCCACGAGGTCGTGGTCCCCGCCGGCGAACGCCGACGCCTGACCACCCGCCTCCTCCCCACCCGGCGCGGCGACCGCCGGGCCGACCGGGTCACGATCCGCTCGTACGGCCCGCTGGGCCTGCTCTCCCGGCAGGGCGCCCACGTCGTCCCGTGGACGGTCCGCGTCCTGCCCCCCTTCACCAGCCGCAAGCACCTGCCGTCCCGGCTGGCCCGCCTGCGCGAACTCGACGGCCGTACCAGCGTTCTGACCCGCGGTGAGGGCACCGAGTTCGACAGCCTCCGCGACTACGTACCCGGTGACGACACCCGCTCCATCGACTGGCGCGCGACGGCCCGGCAGAACAAGGTGGCCGTCCGCACCTGGCGCCCCGAACGCGACCGGCACATCCTGATCTGCCTGGACACCGGCCGCACCTCGGCGGGCCGCGTCGGCGACGCCCCGCGCCTGGACTCGGCGATGGACGCGGCCCTGCTCCTCGCCGCCCTGGCCACCCGCGCCGGCGACCGCGTGGACCTGCTGGCCCACGACCGCCGGCCCCGCGCCCAGGTCCAGGGCCGCCCGGCGGCCGATGTCCTCCCCTCCTTCGTGAACGCGATGGCCCCGCTGGAACCGGAGCTCGTCGAGACGGACTCCCGCACCCTGGTCTCCACCATCCTGCGCAGCGCCCCGCGCCGCTCCCTGGTGGTCCTCCTGACGAGCTTGGACGCCGCCCCGGTCGAGGAGGGCCTGCTGCCGCTGCTGCCGCGCCTCACCCAGCGCCACACGGTCCTCCTGGCCTCGGTGGCCGACCCGCACGTGGCGGAGATGACGACGTCCCGCGGCGGCGTGGACGAGGTCTACGAGGCCGCGGCGGGCACCCAGTCCCAGTCGCAGCGCCGAAGGACCGCCGACCAGCTCACCCGCCACGGCGTGCACGTGGTCGACGCCACCCCGGACAGCCTGGCCCCGTCCCTGGCCGATGCCTACCTGTCCCTCAAGGCCACCGGGCGCCTCTGAGCACGCCCAGTCCCCTCGCGCGATGACCTCCGAGGTAATCGCGCCCGGCGGCCCGGGCGGCCGAGAATGCTGCTCTCTCCGCGTCGCGACGACGCGGGCCCCGAGCCGGAGGGACCAGCCATGGGCGAAACCATGCCCACGAAGCCCACGAACACCCGCGCCGTGGTGGAGGAGCTCCTGCTCCGCATCGGCAAGGGCGACGCGGAGCACGTCGCCGCACTGTACGCGGAGCACAGCGACTGGAAGCTGGCCTGGCCGGCGGCCGAACACGGCCGTGCTGCCACGCCGTGGATCAGGCACCGTTCGACCCGTTCCGACGCTGCCGCCCATTTTCGTGAACTCGCCGAACACCACGTGCCCGGCGCAGCGGCCACTCAGATCGAACGCATCCTCGTCGACGGCAACGACGCGGTCGTACTCGGTGAGATCCGCCAGACCGCCCGCCCCACCAACCGTTCCTATCGCGCCCGGTTCGCCCTGCACCTCACGGTCGAACACGGCCGGATCACCCGCCACCACGTGTACGAAGACAGCCTTGCGGTGGCCCAGGCATTCATTCGGCCCTGAACGCAGAAAAGCCCCGCACCGGACCCCGGAGGGTCTGGTGCGGGGCTTCCGCAATGATTGTTCGGCGGCGTCCTACTCTCCCACAGGGTCCCCCCTGCAGTACCATCGGCGCTGAAAGGCTTAGCTTCCGGGTTCGGAATGTAACCGGGCGTTTCCCTAACGCTATGACCACCGAAACACTATGAAATTTGAACGCTGGTGTTTTCACAGCCGTTCGTTATTTCAGAACTAACACAGTGGACGCGAGCAACTGAGGACAAGCCCTCGGCCTATTAGTACCAGTCAGCTTCACCCGTTACCGGGCTTCCACATCTGG
>NZ_JBHJTK010000019.1:0-128871 GCF_042267665.1 Streptomyces sp. NPDC056224 | reverse complement strand
TCACGTCACGGATATAGACCCAGCCCTCAGCACTCCCAGCTCACTCCGCTAACCAAACGGCTGCCAAACACCCCTGTTGGGACAAAACGCTCTTTAACTGATCGTTTCAGAATGAGACGGGCGTAGGGCATGAAGTCACTCATGGTCAGAGAGATGGTTGAGGAATTCGTCCCACACGTGGCCGCCGTCAGCCCAGGTCCACAACCATCGTCGCAGTGATGCGGTTGCATGACGCAGACCGTTGTGCGGGTCTTCGCCCCGGGTGGGCTCCCAACCGTCAGCGTCGTAGAGCAGCACCGGGTTGTCGACCGCGGTCAACGAAAGGTGCCACGCCATCGTGCAGCCGCCGTATGTGAGGTGGAGCCACGATGCCGGCACGCCCCGCATCCGGTTGTGCTCGTAGATGTTGACCGCGCACGGCCAGTCGTTAAGGTGCCCCGGTGCGCGGTTGCCTTCGGTCAGGGACGCGAGCCCGCTGTCGGGGCCGAACCCTCCGTTGGCAACCTCGGTGTAGACGCGCCGGAGCAGCTCGGGCAGTCGGCGCCGCAGTCTGCGTTCTGCCTCCTCGACCTCATCCAGGGTGATTGGTGGGAACAACGGTCCGCGGGAAGCGTCGGCGTAGTAGGCGGCCACCTCCTCGGCCCCCGCCTTGAGCTGGACTGTTCCGTCGCTGCAGTACGACACGATGTCGTCTCGGCCCTGGTCCAACCGCTCGCTGCCATATCGCTCGGCAATCCACGTGGCGGGAACGTCCGCCGTGTCGAAGCGCAGACCCGGATCCCACGCGCGAGCCCGCAGCTTCTCGATCAACACGTCGTCGTTCGCCTCCCCAGCCCCGGGCTCAAGGAGAGGCTCCGGGGGGAGGGACGCAGGCAGGACGTGCGGAGGGAAGGTCATGCGCCGGGAGTTTACTGCTGGGCTCTGACTGCCTGTCGGAGCCGTCGGAGGCAGATGATGCTGCAGGCGAGTTCGGGCAGGCTCTGATGGAGGTCGGTGCGGTGTTCGTAGCGAAGGTCCGCTCGACGACCCATCGGGTGCGTCCGACTCCGGAGCCGTGAACGACACCGCAGCGAGCTATCAGGGGCTTGCTGCCGCGTTTCCACAGCAATCGGCGGCATTTGTCGTAGTCGTGCCCACGGTGGGCGAAGAGTCGCTTGGGCCGGTTCCGCGGGCGCCCGCGGCGGCCTCGGATTCGAGGTATCGCATCCGGGACGGGAATCAGCTGCGTGACGTCGTGCCGGTTTCCTCCGGTCGGGGAGACGGCAAGTGGGGTGCCGTGGCGGAAGACGATCAGGTGGTGCTTGGAGCCAGGGCGGCCACGGTCCACCTCGTCCGGCATCCTGGAGCGGTGAGCACAACCACAACGCCTTCACTCGGTTTCGTTCCCAACCCCAGAGACGAGTCATGGGGCCGTGAGTGGGTCCCACTCGACGCCTTCCGCGAGCCCACGGTGGTTGAGGAGCTCACCCAGTCTGCCTTCATTTGGGACAACTTCAAGGTCGACGTCAGCCTCAGGATCGGCAATGGCGACTTCTCCGACGCCGCGACCTCCGTCTGCGTTCTGGACTTTGTCCTGATGCTTCAAGCCGCAAGGGTCACGCTCCGTGAAGGGAGGCTCGCAGTGTTCGAACTGTCCGACCGACAGGGCGAATGGCACTTTACGCGGGACAAGGAAGTCATCGGATTGCGCACTCGATACGCCACGCGGGAGGGCTGGCACTTCCGCCCCGCAGAAGGGCACTGCCTGGCAGGTGAGTTCGACAGCCTGGTGGAGCAGTCCCTGGGGGACGCTCTCACTCTGATCTTCTCGAGGCAACGCGTGACACGACGGAACCCCTACCTAAAGGCCCTTGCGAGCAGCGGCTTCGACGCTGCCTGAGCAATCCTGATTTGTGCTGCTGTCTGGGCACGTTCATCGGCTCTGTCGCTGATCTTGTGATGCTGGGCGGTCGAGCTGGGCAGCCTCCGGGTGTGTGGTTCTGGGGGTTTGGTGCGGTTGTTTCCGCATCTGTCGGGTGTGGTGGTGGAGTCGATCTCGCGGGACGCGGGGCTGGTCACGTTTCGTACGCGGGCACGCGCCGACGCGGTGAGATGCCCGCGGTGCAAGTCGCTGTCGTGGCGGGTGCACGGCCGGTACGAACGGCGCCTGGCGGACGCCGCCGTAGGTACTACCCCGGTGGTGATCCGGCTGGTGGTCCGCCGGTTCAAATGCCTCAGTTCCGGCTGCCCGGCAGTGACCTTCGCCGAACAGATACCGGGACTGACCAGCCCTCACGCCCGACACACTCCGGTCCTTCGCAAGCTGCTGGCGCGGGTTGCAGAGGCTCTGGCTGGCCGGGCGGGAGCCCGCCTGGCCCGACGGATGGGGATGCCGGTGGCGAAGGACACCCTGCTGCCGCTTCTTCGAACCTCTGACCTCGAGGAACCCGGCGCCGTGCGGGTCCTGGGGGTGGACGAGTTCGCCCTGCTCAAGGGGCACAACTACGCGACGCTGCTGGTCGACCTCGAGGCCCGCCGGCCCATCGACGTCCTGCCTGGCCGGGAGGCCGCGACGGTCGCCCGGTGGCTCGAAGGCCATCCGGAGGTCGAGATCATCCGCCGCGACAGGGCCTCCGCCTACGCCGAGGCAGCCAGGGCCGATCCGCCAGCTGAAGCAGGGCATCGAGACCGCCCCTCCCACACCTGCCCTGCCTAAACCACGGCGGGCACTTCGCTGGGTGATGACGCACCCCGACCGGCTCCGGCCGCACGAAGTCCTCGGCCTCAAGACGGTCCGGGCCGCCTGCCCCGAACTCGATGCGGCCGTCGAGCACGTCCGGGCCTTCGCCACCCTCATGCACGACCGACGCGGGCAAGACGTCTTCGACTGGATCGAGCAGGTCTACGACAGCGACTTGCCATCGCTACAGCAGTTCACCCGCGGACTCCTCCACGACCAGGACGCCGTCGTCGCCGGCCTCTCCTCAACCTGGAGCTCAGGCCAAGTCGAAGGCCAGGTCACCAGAGTCAAGCTGATCAAGCGAGCCGGATCCTCCTCAGAACCTGACCACCAGCCGATCACAAGATCAGCGACAGAGTCCTTTCTGGAGTACACCGACACCAGGTAGTACGTCGTGTCGAAGAAGATCGGGTCCACCTCCTCCAGGTCGACGAACCCTGCGCTGTCCAGCGACCGGGAGCGGCCCGGGCTCGATGTCGTCCAGCTCCTTCGGCTCCACCAGAACGTACTCGTCGCCGGTGTCGTAGCCCTTGACGATGTCGTCCAGCTCGACCTGGTCACCGGTCACGCACCACGGCCTGGCCCGCGGGCTGTCGTCGCCTCCACCGGCGCTACGAACGCAAGGCCGAACGCTTCCTCGCCTTCACCAGCATCGCCTGCACCCTCATCTGCTACCGCAGAATAGCCAAATGAGATGACGTCTCAACACCCTCGCGGCCCGTGCCACCAGGCACCCGCGCGGCTCGCGTGCGAGCCGGCCCGCTCCTCCGTCACCGCCGGCAGGGCTGAATCACGGCACGCCGCCCCGACCTGGCCACCGTCCCGCGCGAGGGTTCGGCCACGGGGCCGGGCTGGTGTGGCAGCCCCCGGGGTACGTCCTCAAGGCCCAGGACCGCCTGGTCCTGGCCGCCACCCGCCGGGGCCTGGCCGAGCTCCTCGGCCACATAGAGCTTCCGCCCCCTGTTGGGCGACTCTCAACGTGAGCACGTACGTGAAGGCTCGCGACGTTCCTGGTGAACACGAACGTTGATCTCGACGGGCAGTCTGATGGCGCTTCCTGTGCGACGACACGGTGAACACGAAGCGCCATCGCCTACCAGGCCGCCCTCGATCTCCCCGCCGTCCTCATCTGGGCAGCCGCTTGACCGTCGAGGCGCATTGCCCGCGAAGATGGCCACATGGACGATCTTGTGAAGTTCCTCGTCGCACGCATCATGGACGACAACCACGCCTATGCCTACGTGGCCGACACCCTGGGCGGCGAGGCTCATCTCGACAGCCATCTCGCCATGCTCGACCTGACCGAGCAACTGGCCCACGACTACAAGGCCATGGACCCCTCGGACTCCCGCTCGGCCGGCCTGGCATACGCACTGCGAGTCCTTGCTCAGTCATACGCCGGCCACCCCGCCTACCGCCAGGAATGGCGCCCATAGCCGTTCAAGAAGCCAGGCCCAAGGCGCTCTGACCGGCCGCCTGTGGCACCGGCCGGTCGAGGACTACCTCGGCCGGGTCTATGGCGGAGCCGAGGCCCTGGCGCCGGTCGAGGTGCCGCAGCAGCGTGCCCGGTGGGCCCCGGTGGACCTGGTGGCGCTGGCCGCCCAGTCCAGGGAAGGTGGCGGAGTCGCCTACCTGCGCTGCCGGAGGTTGGATCGCCACCGCCGAGCGGGGCGCCCACGGCCGGACGAGTCCTAGTTGAAGATCATGAAATCGAATTCAATGAGAAGGGGATCGGGCCAGATCACCTCCGCATATATGGAAATCTTGCCATTTTGTGCGATGGTGTTCATGAGATGAATTTCTGCAGTCCCCTTTACCGGCAAACCGTTCTTAATTTCGAAGGCGGTTACGGCGATAAGCGAAGAGTCTTTACTCGGGGAGACGTTGAAGTCGAGCCATTTTCTTTTGTTGAACGTAGCCTTGCCCACCAGGAGGTCCACGGAGCTGGCGACGACACGTGGTCCGACCTGGGAGTCGGATTCCGATCCCTTGGCGGTGGTCGGCAGTTCAGAAAGATTGACAGTTTCCGATATGTCGTTCATGGGAACTCTCTTGCCGCTGCACCGGCCGACAGGGGAAAGTCGGCTGCAGCGTCATGATCAATCCGAGCTCTGCGCGCGGATGTCCCGTCCCCGAGCCGTGCCGAAATTTGTTGATGAAAGCCGGTGATGTTTGGAGCTCATTCCTTTGACTCCCTTCCCTCAGGCTAGGCCAGGGGAAGAGCGCCTGCCACGCGAACAGTCGCGACCCGAACGGGCGCACCCCGTCAACTCCACGCTCGGGTGGTTGCGCTGGACGGGCACGGCTCCTCAAGGCGGCTACATTCCACCAGCGAAGGCCGGAGCTGAGCGCTGCCTGGACTCGACCGTATGGCCTGTACATCTCGTGCCCCGGCATGGCCCCATCAGCCCTGTCGGGGCGCAGTCATGCCCGGCGACTTGGCGACTGACCAGGTGATCCGGGCATGATCACCCGCCCGTTTGGAGAGATTCCGGCTGATCATTGCAGGTCAGGCGGAGGTGTCGGTGCTGGTTGTCGACTCGGACGGGCTGTTGGTGGAGCGTCAGCTTCGGCAGGGTCGGCTGACTTGTCCGGCGTGTGAGGCGGTTCTGGCGCCGTGGGGTCATGGCCGGCCGCGGTTGATCCGGGGTGATCTGGGAGCCCGGCTGTTTCTGCGGCCGCGCCGTACGCGGTGCTCGGGCTGCAAGGTCACCCACGTGCTGCTGGCGGAGGCACTCTGGCCGCGGCGGGCGGACGCCGCCGCGGTGATCGGCGCCGGGCTGGAGATAGCCGCGTCGGGCATGGGACACCGCCGAGTCGCCGCCCACCTGGGCTTGGCCGAGGGCACGGTCCGCGGCTGGCTGCGGGCCTTCGCCGGACGGGCAGAGGACGTGCGCCGCCACTTCACCGTCGCTCTGGTCGCACTCGCTGATGACCCGGTGATGCCGGATGCGGCGGCGTCGGCGCTCGCCGACGCGGTCTCGGTGGTCGCGGCCGCCCATCGGGCGGCTGCGACGAAGTGGCCGGGGATGCTCACGGTGTCGCGGTGGGAGTTCGCCGGGAGGGCGATAGGCGGCAGGCTGCTGACCTCGCCTTCTTCCGCTATTTGATCAACACGGGCCGCCCCTGGGCGGGATCGGAGGGTGCCGGAAGTCTTGATCGTGTCCGCCGGCGAAGCGGCGGGCATTGTTTGAGACGTGAGGTGGGTTGCCTATGTCACCGAGTGAGGACGAGGACCGTCGCCGGGCGGAGCGGGCCCGGCAGGTGGGCCTGTTCCGCTACGGCCTGATCCAGGACCTGATCGACACGAAGCTCACGACGCGCCAGCGCGGGAAACTCGCCCGGGAACTGGCCGCGAAAGAGCACACTGACCCGTTCGGCCGGCAGGTTCGGGTCGCCCGCGGCACGCTGGACCGCTGGGTCCGCCACTATCGCGCAGGCGGGTTTGCCGCGCTGGTGCCGGCCCAGCGGCAGGTCACGCCTCGGACGCCGGTGGAGGTGCTGGACCTCGCAGCCGCGCTGAAGAAGGAGAACCCTGCCCGCACGGCCGCGCAGATCCAGCGGATCCTGCGGACCACGCAGGGTTGGTCGCCGACCGACCGGACGCTGCAGCGTCACTTCGCTGACGCCGGCCTGACCGGCGCCGGAGGCGAGAAGAGCGTGTTCGGCCGGTTCGAGGCCACCCGGGGCAACGAGTTGTGGACCGGGGACGCTCTCCACGGACCGAGGATCGGCGGGCGCAAGACGTACCTGTTCGCTTTCATCGACGATCACAGCCGGGCGATCGTGGGCCACCGGTTCGGGTTCGCCGAGGACACCGTCCGCCTGGCCGCCGCCCTGCGACCGGCGCTGTCTGCCCGCGGGGTCCCGGAGTCGATCTACGTTGACAACGGGAGTGCCTTCGTCGACACGTGGCTCTTGCGAGCATGCGCGTCCCTGGCCGTCCGCCTCACGCACTCCAAGCCAGGACGGCCTCAGGGCAGGGGGAAAATCGAACGGTTCTTCCGCACCGTCCGCGATCAGTTCCTCGTCGAACTCGACGACAGGAGGGTCGGTGAAATTGAGCATCTCACCGAGCTGAACAGGCTTTTCACCGCGTGGGTGGAGACGGTCTATCACCGCACGGTGCACTCGGAGACGGGGCAGCCTCCGATCGAACGGTGGCTGGGTTCGATTCCCCGGCCGCTGCCGCTGCCCAGCCCCGCTGATCTTAGGGAGGCGTTTCTGTGGTCGGAGTTCCGGACCGTGACGAAGACCGCGACGGTCAGCCTGCACGGCAACAGCTACGAGGTCGACCCGATGCTGGTCGGGATGAAGGTCGAGCTGGTCTTCGACCCGTTCGACCTGACCGAGATCGAGGTGAGGGCCTCGGGCAAGAGCGCGGGCAAAGCAGTCCCGCACCGGGTGGGCCGCCACACTCATCCGAAGGCGAGGCCGGAGACACCGCCGGAGTCGGCCCCGCCGACTGGAATCGACTACCTGAAGATCCTCGACGAGAAGCACACGGCGAACACCGCGAAGGGCATCAACTACTCGTCCCTGATGGACGACGGGCGGGGACCGCGATGATCGACCGCGTTCAGGGGTACTTCGGGTTCACCCGGGTCCCCTTCGGCCGAAACCTGGCCCCTTCCATGCTCCACCAGCACCACTCCCACCGGGAAGCCGCAGCCCGCATCGCGTGGTGCATCAACAACCGGGCGATCGGCGTGGTCACCGGCGAAGTCGGATCCGGCAAAACCGTCGCCCTCAAAGGTGCCGTCGCCTCACTCGACCCGGCCCGGTTCACGGTCATCTACCAGCCCAACCCCGAGGTCGGCATGCGCGGCCTCTACGACCGCATCGTCACCAGCCTCGGCGGGACCCCCAAGTTCCACCTGGCCGCTCTCGCTACCCAGGCGTCCGCCGCGCTGGCCGCCGAGGTCGACGAACGGGGAAGGACGCCGGCCGTCGTGATCGACGAATCGCACCTGCTCGACCACCAGGAGCTGGACGCGATCCGCATGCTCACCAACTACGACATGGACTCCACGACGCCGTTCGCGGTGTTGCTGATCGGCCAGCCCACCCTGCGCAAACGCATGAAACACGGCGTCCTGGCGGCCCTCGACCAGCGGATCTCGATCAGCTACCAGATGCCCACCATGACGAAAGAGGAGACCGCCAGCTACATCAAGCACCACCTCACCATCGCCGGACGACAGGACACCCTGTTCTCCGACGACGCCGTCGAACTCATCCACCTCACCAGCCGCGGCCTGCCCCGCTCGGTCAACAACATCGCCTGGCAGTCCCTCATCGCCGCATTCACCGAGGAGAAAGGCATCGTCGACGAGTCCTCCACCCGCACAGCCATCACCGAGACCCACGCGACAGAGTGAGCACGAAGCCGACACCGTGTTCACGACGACCCCGGCGGCCTAACGGCCGCCGGGGTCGTTTCACCTCTCCCCGTCGACAACCAGCACGTCGCCCTCATGCTCATCTTCAGCGTCGCCCAACACCCCCCAGCCCTGACGGGCCGCGGCCGCGCCGCCATCCGGGCGGTGAGCGAACGCAGTTCGCGCCGGCGTGCGTCGGTGGCAGACTGCTGCCTTGATCGCGGGCACGGGTCCGCGGACGTGAAGGGGGATGCGTCGTCATGCGCAAGGTGAGGTGGGCGGCCGCGGCAGCCGGTGCGGTGCTGTTGATCGCGGGGTGCGGCAGTAAAGGCGATTCGGCTCAGGAGCATGGCGGTGACGCACCATCAGCCAGCGGCGCCGCCCCGGCGAAGGCGGGTTCGGGCAGCAGCCTGGACGTCGAGGCGGTGAGGAAGGAGATAGAGGCCGCCGCCACGGCGGCCGGGTTCACCGCGAGGCAGCCCGCGGACAACGTCCCGCCGGGCCTCAAGTCCTGCACGGTCAGGTGGCATGCGGACGGCGCGAAAGCCGCCGACTCGAGGAAGTCCTACGACACCACGGTCGCCGCGCTGGTCAACGGGGGCTGGAAGGAGGGCGGGAGATCCGACGACCGGCAGTCGGTCACCCAAACTCTGGACAAGAGCGGCTGGCGCCTCATCGTGTGGCACCGCCCCCAGGGCAGGGCGGATGGGACGGATGAGGACAGCTTCATCGCCGTCGACACCGGGCCCTCGTGCGAGAAGCCCTTCCAGGAAGACCTGGCGAACAAAACGACGAACAAGAAGTAGTTCCGGTCGCGAACACGCGGCAGGCCGGGGGCGTGGGCCCGTGGCTCCCGGCCGCTGTTGGCGATCAACCCCGATTCACTTCACGTACGTGACCTTGAGCTGCGGCGGGTGTCCTTCCCCGACGCCTTCGGCACGCCCGTAGTAGTCGAGGGAGGTGTTGTTGGGGCCGAGTGCCACTCCCCTCCAGCTCGTCGAGTCGAAGATGGAGATGATGTCGACCACTTCACTTCCCGACGTTCTCGCCCCACTTGATCGTCTGGAACTCGCTGTCACAGCTGAAGGTGCTGGACCGGGATGCGTGGCTGTCTGCCTTGATGACGGCCTTGCCGCCCGAGTTGTGGTACCAGTGCGCGTAGTAGAGGTAGAGCTCGCTCCGCAGCCGCAGCCGCAGCCGCGGCCGGGGTCGTGGACGGTGCGGCGGTGCGGCGGTGCGGCGGTGCGGCGGTGCGGCGGTGCGGCGGTGCGGCGGTGCGCGGCGAGGCAGGCTACACCTCCTTGGACCGGGGTGGTGCACTTCTGGCAGCCGTTCCACCAGTCGTCCCCGGCCCGGAGTTCGGCGGGGTGAGCGGTGCGGGTGCGGACCGTCAGCGGCGCGGCTCACGGCCGGAATCCGCGGATATGGCCGATGGCGCCGGCGAGATGGGTGTTGGCCATGAGGCTGCCGCCGCCGTCGATCCGGTCCCGCAGCTCGTCGAGGCGCGCGCCCACGCCGTCGTGCGCTGCTGCACGAGCGCCAGGTCCCGCGCATCCAGCAGGTGACCGCACGCCAGGCAGCTGAGCGCGGTACGAGGAAGGGTTCCGGGCCGGGCACTCCACGATCAGTGACGGCTGCCGACTGTGCAGACAACCGCCCTCGATGGATCCCCCGTGCCTACAGGCTCGGCGCCAACCACACCCTCACTTCGGCATCGCTCTTCAGCAGTAAACCGGCATCACGTCTTCGGCAAGACCACCGTCCCGCAGCAAATCACCAGGTCACAGGACTCAGCATCCACTGAAAACGAAACACCGAGGCACTGAAGAACCACCGCCGAACAGCAACCGCTTACCTCAGCTGCCACAGACCCTCGTCCACGCGGATGTCGGGTAGACCCGGCACTGGTGCTGTAGCCGCGTAGAGCATGTACCGGTTGTCTCCCTCATCCATCGCCCCACGAAGGCGATTGCCATCCGCCAAGATCACCGTCCACAGTCCCGGTGGCTCGGTGTCGCCGTACAGCACGTACGCATCGAAGTGGGCCGCGAACCGTTCGGCGAACTCCCGGCGACCGACTCGGTCAGCCAACCAACCCTCAATGCTGACACCAAGCGCCATGGAGAAGTGACCGGATGTCTCCCGGTATGTACAGAACACGGAGAACACCACGTCCTGCAGGACGTCCCGCAACTCCTCGGAGACTCGGTCCTCATGGCCGACGAACAACTGACACTCGGCGCTCTCGAAACAGTCCAGCAGGAACGCCCGCAACTCGCTCTCCGAAACCAGACGAGACGAAAGGCAGTCGTAGCCCGTAGCCTCGGTTTCCGTCACGACACCAACCCTACGCACCCGCTGGACCAAACGTGCCGTGTCCCCCGCCAGCACGACTACAAGTAGTGCGCGGCGCCGGCAGACCCGCACCCGGGACGCGGGCGCGGGCGGTGCGGAGGGCGGCGCCGTCAGGGAGTGCAGGGTCGCGTCCACGAGACGCCCGACCAGGGCGGAGCCGGAGTTCTCCTTCCAGGAGGTGTCGGTCCCGAGGCGGACGAGGTGCTCGCCGACGGCCTTGGCGCCGTCGCTCTCGCCCATCTTCTGCATGCGGGCGGCCAGCAGCGGCCCCTGGCGGGATCCGATCAGGAGACCCGCCTTTTGCTCGGGCAGGACGTCCTTGACCATCGACGCCATCTGGGAGTGCGCGGCCGGGGGGACCTTCAACTGCTCCAGGGCACTGGCCCGGTCACCGAGGTCGAGGTCGCGCGGGACGGCCAGGCCCTCGGTCAACGGCCCACAGGAACGCTTCGCGTCCGTACTCGCGAGCGGCGCCCACGGATCCACGGCCTCCCGCACCGGCGCCGCCGCAGGCGCAGCAGCGGGCGCGGTGCCCGGAGCGGCGGCGGGCGCGGGGACACGGGCGTCATCCGGAGCGGGGGCAGGAGCGGGGGCAGGAGCGGGCAAGCCCACCGGGACCCGGTCCGTCGATACGCGATCGTCACCACCCTCCGATGCGAACACACGTGCGGGCCGGTCTACGATTCCGGCATGATCACGTTGTCCGTCGACACCACCTCGCAGAGCTACGCCGATGGCCAGTCGCTGGGGGCGCTCCTCGCGGCCGCCGTAGCCATGGCCGTCATCTGGTTCGCCACCCGGACCTGGCGCCGCGGTCCCGCGCCGACCAATGCGGCCGACGCCGAGCGAGCCGGCGCGCTGTCCGTGCGCCGGGGCAACATCGTCCGCGGCATACTGCTGGCCGTTGCCGCCGCGGGGCTGGTGCGGGCATTCACCTCCCCCGGTGGGGAGCCGCCCGCCGCCGCAGCGGCCCCCGTCACCCAGGAGCCCGCTGCCCAGGAGCCCGCTGCCCAGGCACCCGCCGATACGGCGAAGCCCCCGGAGCCCAAGCGCGTCATCGACGCCGCCGTGCAGGTCGGAGCGTACCGGCTGCTCACCGGCGCGGAAGCCGCCGAATACGAGCAGCGGGCCGCCGGGAAGAGGCCCTCAGGCAAGCGCTGGTTCTACGACGGTCCCGGTGAGGGGCCCGTGGGCGCCATCCTCCAGATCAACGCCGTCGAGTGGGACGCGCGACTGGCCGACGAGAAGCGCTCGGACACCATGACGCATGAGCTGCGCAACTTCTTCGCCGGGGCGCGGGCGACGGAGGTCGCCGCCTTCGAAGCAGGTCCCTGGGGCGGCCGGTTGAGCTGCGGCTTCCTGCCGTCCGCCGGACGGCCGATCGTGTGCGCATGAACCGACTCCGGCACATCCGGCCAGGTGGTGCTGGCGGACCAGAAGAGTCTCTCCGAGGCCGCCGAGATCGCCCTGCAGTTCCGCACCACCTCGGAGAAGCGCACCTGACACACCCCTCACACATTCCCCCCAGCACCCCGCCAATGCCCAGCACCCAAGCAGTTGCTGAGGGTGGCGGCGTACTCGACGAGGTGTTGGCGGTAGCCGCCGTCGACCCAGACCTTCCGCGGGTCGGGATGGTCGGCGGCGGCCTGGTCCAGGAGGGTTCGGCCGGCAGTGGAGTCCTGGACGCCGGCTGCGGTGACCAGCACCGCCAGGAGCAGGCCGAGGGTGTCGGTGATGATGCTGCATTTGCGGCCCACGATCTCTTCTCCCGCATCGATGCCCTGGCTCTTGGCGGGCACGGAGGTGGAGGTCTTGACGCTCTGCGCGTCGATCACGCAGGCCGTCGGCTCGGGGCTCTTCCCTTCCCGCTGGCGCACCAGCTCTCTGAGCAGGCCGTTGAGCTGGGCGAAGACGCCGTCCGATCGCGTTCATGATCTCGCGCAGGTCATGCCGTGGAGGCCGGCCAAAATCCAAGGCTCGACCGCGACGCTCGAAACGCCACGCGGACAGCACCGGCTCGATCAACTCCCAGCGCGCATCGGACAGGTCACTGGGATACGCACGTCGTTCCGTCACGAACTGGACATACCGCCGTCCGGGGGCGTGCGCCCAGGCGTGCAACCTCCCCTGTCGAAGCACGGGACAGACCAGGGCGTCCTGGAATGAGACAGGCACAAGCAGGCCTCCGTCCCATCCGTCACACCATCGGCCTCACCACGCAGAACCACCACCACAGCCCCACCAGCAACACCCAGACGAGAGGAGCAAACCACCCCAGAAATTGACACCCAAGATGAAAACGATCTCTAAGACAGCGTTTCATTTGGTGGTCGGCGGAGCAGATGAGGGCTACGGCTATGCCGACGAAGGCGAGGAACGGTCCCTGGCCACCACTGGACTGATCTCCCAACAGTTATGGAAGTTCCCCCTCGGTTGAACGCTGGAGCGAGTCAGGCGACGAGCAGCCCTGGCCGAAACCAGAGATCCGCATCATCAGGCGTTCGTAGGTGGCTGGTGTGCGGTGCGTTCCGCCCGTTCCAGCCAGTCGATGTACCAGCGGGCGAAGGTGACCGGCTTTCCGCCGTCATATAGGAGTGGGACGAGGTCGGCGTCGTCAGCCCGGCAGTCGGACCAGATGGTGCCGCGGTGGGTGCCGCTGATGATCAGCCACTCCCTCTGAGCGCAGCCGAGGTGGGAGATCACGATGGCGCCGGTGGTGCGCTCGGGGGCGAACATCAGGGCGTCCCAGCGTTCGTCCCACGCTTCGATGGCGTCGTCGAAGTCCTCGATCTCGTCGAAGTCCTCTTCTTCAGGCCGTTCGGCGAGAAGTGCGTCGAGAGATTCGGGGTCCGGGCCGTGGTCAGGAAAGGGCCGGGCGAGCATGGTCAGGTCGGCCAAGTCGGCTCCGTCTCCTTCCCAGCGCCAGCGGCCTTGCACACGGCGCACGGGGAAGAGGCCGTAAGCGGGACCCGCGCCGCCGACGCCCACGCAGGTGAGGAAATTCCGGTAGTCATTCGGCAACCGCACACCGATCTGCGCTTCGAGTTCGGCAAGCGCGTCATCGGATAGCGGGTCTTCCAGGGCCCACCTGTGCCCGAGCGAGCCGAACACCTCGCCGCTCGACGGCTGGGTACCCAACGTGGCCACACGCTGGCGCACACCGTTCCACTGCTGATCAACCATGCGCAGACCGTACGCGGTGCCAGTGACAGCGGAAGCGGCCGGATACCCACCATACGCGGGCATACCAACTACGAGGCTCAGCCGCGGGTCGATACCCTCGCGGGACCGCTTGATCCGCAGCCGCACCTATGCGCCGTCGGGCGTGGCTGAGACCGCCTCATGGCCGAGCAGGACCCCTGCGGCCCTTGAGGTCCGAAGAGGCGGACAGGGCCGCTCCTTCGGACCTGTCACTCGCTACCCGGCGCGGAGGCGTCCAGGACGACTCGTGCGTGCCGGACGACACCGGTCATCTGGTAGTTGTCGGCATGCCCGGGGCTGTCGGACAGGGTCAGTAGCGGGGTGAGAGTCCGGCGTACATCGGAGACGTCCCGGGGTCCTTGCGGCCCGGTCGGGAGCTCCCGGTCCCCGAAGCGGCGACGGCCGGGCTTTACACGGCACGGGCTGAGACGCCGTGACGGCACGAGCCGCGTACGCACGTTCATTGAGACGGCCGCTGCCTCCCGGACGGTGCCGCCTACTCCCCGTACTTCTCTTCGTGTTCCCGGTCCGGTTCCTCGTACGGGGTCGGCTCCGTGACCCAGCCGACGGCGAGGACGAGGCGGGAGGTTCGGTGTACGGCCAGGAAGCCGAAGGGACGGTGGAAGCGCACGGCCGCGTGGCGGACGCGGTAACGGCATCGGGGTTGGCCGGCCCCCGCCGCCATGGCGAAAGCGGTTACCGCAGCGGCCTCGAACCCCCGTGCGTGGAAGCGCGCGAGCGCCGTCTGCCGCGCCGAGCCGACGGCCAGAGGGGCGGAGCTGATCCCGGGGAAGTGGCCGGCCCCGGTGTCCGAGGCTGCTTCCAGGCCGAACAGCTGTGCTTGGTCCAGGAGGTTGTGCTCCGCCCGCACCTCGAAGGCAGGTGTCGAGACGCTGAGCCATGGCCGGGGCGACTCGGAGGGCACTGTGCGGATGGTCAGGCCCGGGCCCGGGTCCCCAACGGGGAGCAGGCTCGCGCCTGTGGAGGGACGGGCCCTGGTGGCGGCCTGGATCCCGGTCGACAGGACCACTCCCGGTGGGACGCCGGGCTCGCCCAGGACGAGGTGAACGTCGACCCCGGTGTCCCCGACCACCTCCAGCAGCGTGACCGGACCGGCGGGTCCGTGCGCCACCTTGACCCGGTCCAGCAGCGATGTGGTGCGGTGCAGCATGACCAGATCCCGGCCGGCCCACGGCCCCTCGTCTGCCTGGTGGGGGAATTCCTGGAACGGCTGGATCCACTTCAGCCGCAGCGTGAGCGCGGATGCCAGTACCAGCCTGATCTCGTCCGGGCCCTGCGGAAGCTTGACTGGCATGCGGCCGATGAGGCCGTCCGTCCGCTCGACGGCCCACGCGTCCAGCGTCTTGTGGTCGGCGTCTGGGTTTCCGGTCAGCGTTCCCCGGGCGCCCTCGGGGAGCCTGGCCAGCCAGGCCGGATCCAGGGGGAGGTCGGCCCTGGACCACAGGCCTGTCGCCGCCCGCAGGCCCCGTACGCCGGCCAGCGCGCCCAGCAGTTCCCGCGCGGCCCCCGACGCTTCCTCGGCGGGTATGCCGAGCGCCTCCGCCAGTTCCGCGCGGGCCGTGCCCGCCGCTCCGTCCGCGAGGAAAGCGAGCAGAGGCCAGACTCCGGCCGCGGTGAGGACCGTACCCCGGTCCCCACCGCAGGCGACGGCGGCCCAGCGCGCCGCAAGCCGGTTGACCACTCCTACCGTCGAGTTCTTCATGCCGGGAGCGTACGTGGTGCGCGCCTCTGGGCCGGATGGTTTCCCCTTGCCCAGAGGCACTGGCTCAGCAGCCGCGCAGACCCTCCTCGAAGGCGGTGACCGGCTCGCCGTCGGTCGTGTCGGCGTCCCGGGACGGGCCAGCTCTCCGCGCACGTGATCTTGTCGTTTATCGTCCGGCTTCGGTGGATGGGCGGGCAGTGAAGAATGTTCAGATCCAGTTGCCCCAGCCGAACGTGGCGATGTAGGCCCGTCGGACGGCGTCCCAGCCACGGCCGCTGCCGATGTGAATCACTGCCAGCGCAAGAAGGAACCAGGCTGTGAAGGCGCCAGCAACGATCAAGGTCCATTGAGGGCCGGAGAAACTGGCGACCACGATCAAGACGATGACGGTCACGCCCAAGCCCAGGTGGGCGGCGGGCAGATCTGAGCGCAGTGCCTCGCGCACAGAGTGGCGTTCTGCCTGCATGTCCCGGGTGTACCGAGAAGCCGAGCCTTCGCCGCTCTCCCGCTCAGAGCTGTGCTCCATGAGTAGCCCCCTGTAGATCCAGCTGTGACTGCAACCCAAGCAGCCTATTCCGTGCCGTGATCACGGCCATCATCGATCGTCCGCCGGGGCTTCATCCCCTTCTTGTGGTGTGCGGTACTCAGGAGGTGGGCGATGCGGGGAGCGTCGTAGCCCGCGTCCAGCACGACCAAGAATTAGTGCGCGTATTTGGTCGTAATCAAGGGATGGTCTTGGTCAGGTCTTGATCGCGATCATCGCGCCGCGGAGGTGAAGGCCGGCGAGGCAGCTGCCCGGGGTCTTGTCGTACCGGGTGGTGATGCCTCGCCAGGCCTTCAGCTTGTTGATCAGGCGCTCGACGGTGTTGCGTTCCTTGTAGAGATCGAGTTGTGGCCGACGGGCCGCCCCGGCCCACCTTCCAGAGACGTGCGCCCTGGCTGGCCCGCCGCATGTCGAAGAGCCGCTCGGTGACACCGCCCCTTTCGTAAACCGCGCATCAATTCCGACGCGCTCGCCACAGCGGCCTCGCGTGCCGATGTGGCCTCGCCAGCCAGCCCGGCGGTGGCCAGCACAGAAGAAAAGATCAACAAGTTGTTGGCGACTGCGTCCACGTCGGCACCCGATTTGGCAGTGATCCGCCGGTATGCCTGGATCACATCAAGCGCGGCAAGACGCGCCTGGTCGATGTCTCCATCGGCGATCAATCGCTGGGTCAGCATGTGGAGGGCTTGCGCGAGAACCGTCCGGTGCGTCAGCAGCGCCTTCGTCGGCGGGTCACACTCTTTGCGCACGTCGACAGCGGCTTGGGCGGCGGTCAGGGGGCTGGCTCGTAGACGACGGTGGTCGTGGGGCAGTCCTCGGCGAGCCCGAGGAGGGCCTGGTGGTCGGCCTCGTTCGACGCCTACGGCGGCCCCCGCTACGTGCACGGGGGGGCTGAGCTGGCCGCCACTAACTGGCAGGAGACAGACGCCTCTGGCACGCGAGGTCGCACCTCGGCCGCGGGGTCCGAAAGCGACTGGGGTCGGGTCTGGAGCGTCATGCGCACACTCAGCAAAGTCCACGGCGCGGAGAACGTACGTCTCGTCGTCTGGTTCCACTGACCCAACGCCAGGGCTGGCCACCTACTTGGCCAGACGGGCCAAGTAGGTGGCCAGTGCGGGTCCCACAGCGCTGCGCGCTGTGCCAACGAACCGCCTCGCTTCGCTCGACGGGGCCCGGCTTCGCCCGGCCGGGGCCGGCCCTTCGGTCCCGGGTCCTGCGCTTCGCTCCGGACGGGTTCGGTTCCGCTGCGCTCCACCCGAACGGTCCGCTCCGCAGCCCTGAGTGACTTCGCTTCACAAGGTTTGGGCCTGCGGCCCGTTGGGCGGGTCCGCTCCGCTCTCCCCGCCCTGGGCTCTTCCGGCTCCGCCTCCAGACCCACCCGCTCCGTGGGCCGTCGGCAACACTGAGGGCGGGGTCGGGCTGGCAAGCCGCTGAGAGGCCCTGATGCCCCGGACGCCGGTTGGGCCGTAACCACCCCCGCGCAGACCGGGAGGACTGCCGTTGAGTCTCCAGTGCTGGAAGCTTCGGAACCGACCCCGCCAAACAAGGATCCTAGGCACGCCCTCTGACAACCGGCCACATCAAACCCGATGCTCCGATTCACCCCCCTGGACCGTGCGGGGCTTGCGACCGTACACACACGGGCAAGTCCGAAAGACCCCGCCCCGCGGTCCTGGCCGGGCGGGGCAAGGCGGGCATGCGGCCTTGCCCCGCGCAGTGTCTGTGGGTCAGTTGGCGCCGAGGTGGGCGGCCTTCGCCCACTTCTTCTCGCTGTCCTTCGAACAGGTCGAGGTGTAGACGGGACCGAACGCGGCCGGGATGGCGGCAGCCGACGAACAGGTCGAAGAGAAGCCAGCGTGACCACCGGCGAAGCTCTCGATGTCGACTCCGTCGTTGGCCAGAGCGGCGCCGCCACCGCCCAGCAGAATGCCCGCGGCCAGGACAGAGGCGGTCAGGACAGAGCGCATACGCATGCCTACTCCTAGGAGAGTAATCCGGATGACGTGTCAGGAAAGGTGCACGCCGTCCCGTTAAACGTCACAGAAGGAGACGAGAAACGACGTTTCACTCCAATGCCAGGAGGTCACCCGCAGGGCAGACACCACCAGAAGAAGCGCCGACATCCAGGACAAGCTGGACGACCGTACCCGACACCGCCCGGCACGGCAGCGCCAAGCACAAGCATCAGGTGACGCGGGCCCATGTCTGTGCCTGCTTCACTCTCACCCACCGGATGAAACTTGGATTCGGACCACGCACCACTGCGGGACTACGCAACGCTCAACCAACCTGCACGACCTCAGACCAGGAGCGTGACGACTGCTCAGATTCACTGACCGCCGACATCCCAGACAGGACAGTCCCTCTCGCCAACCCCGACCACGCCCACGCCCACGCCCACGCCCACGCCCACGACAACAAACCGTCAACGGGGGAAACGACAGCAATCGTCAGCAGTAGAGCGACATCACAAAACCCGCGGCCAGCCAGAACACTCACGACATCGACTGCCAGACACTGTCGCCAACCACTGCCCCTCACACATCGCCCGTCACGAGACTCTGCGCCCATACCCGTCAGCACGCTTCGGGCCCGGCACCCCGCACATGGGTAAACCCATGACAGCCACTACGAAACAAGCTGCCGCGTCGTACCAGACCGCCCGCGCCCCAAACCGGCAACATGAATGATCAAGATGTGACCGAAGCGAGCTTGTCAGACGGCCCCTCCTTCAGGCGCGAGACCGAGCAGGTCGTCAACGAAATCGCCCAGGAACTCCGCACCTTGGACGACGGGGCCGCCTGGTTCTCCGGACTCTCCCAGGCGCGCCGACAGAACGTGCTGAACGAGGTCGCCAAATACGCGATGCAGGCACACATCACGGCCGCGGACGGCCGCGCAGGGGTAGCGCAGTCCGGGGTGAAACCCACTGCCAACCCCTCAGTCACAACCTGCGCACGGCAGCCGAGAAGCCGTAACAGCGGCTACTCCCAGCACCGTCACCGGCTGCCACCACACCGGTCGAACCGTCGTTCGCCTACGGAGTACCGGTCTTCCGTAGCAGCCCGCTTGGCCTGTATGGGGTGGTGCGGCCCTTGCCCTGGCCTCCTGGCAGCGGCAGACGGCGAGCCCTGGCCCCGACTCTTCCTGGAGACCCCCTCGGATCACGCTTAACCTCCAGCCGCTGCCGGAGCCGCCCCGAACCCCCGCCACGTCCCCATCAAGGCGCAGCCGTTTGAAATGCAGCGGGTGGCGGAAGAGATCACCACGGTCAACGGACGTGCCAGCGCTGATCTCCGCCGCCAGTTCCGACGGACCAAGATCACGTCCAGGACGCCACGGCTGCCCCGCGCCCAGGCAAACCGCAGACTGCTCACGGGTGCTCGGTGCCGACGCGGGGCGGCGCAGCAGCGGGCGCCAGTGACGGCGACGGCCTGATACAAGCCCCCCGCTCTGGTTCCTCGACGGCGCGCTCATCCTGAGTGTCGTCTTGGAGCCGGCACAAGACGGTATAGCCAAGGCAAAGCACCGGCGGCACCACCTCTCTACTTCACCATCATGGAGAGCGTCGGCTGCAGCAAACTTCGCTGAGCTCAGGGGGTTCTTCATTGGCAGGTATCGCGCACCGTCAGGCACGGCTCAGACTTGCCCGCCGACGGCCTCGCCCTCAGCGGGTTCGGCCAAGAGAGTTGGCCCCGCCGCACGCTGAGCCCGACCAAGCGCCCGCACCGCGGTGGTGGCAGCGGGTCAATTGGACCGTGACCGCCACACTGGTCACCGTGCTGGTAGCCGCCGGCGGGTTGTTCTTCACCGCTGTGAGTACCTACTACGCCACTGAAGTAGCAGTGGACCAACTGGAACAGTCCCGGGAAGACGACGAGACAAAGGAGCGCAAGCAGGCGGAGTTGGTGTCCACGTGGTCGGAGCGACTGACAAACGGCGGGAGCAGCGGCGTCATCTCCAACCGGTCCTGGGACCCGGTCACCGACATCGCGGTGATCGGACACGCGCTACCCGGTCCGAGCAATCCGAAGTCCGACGAGAACGCCAGGGTGTTCTTGATCGTATTCCAGACGCTTCCTCCGTGTGCAAAGGTCACCCTCACACCCGATGTCCTGGTGGCTTCCCTCGCAGACTCGTGGACGGCGGATACCAGGATCGAGGTGGAAACTGTCTGGTTCCGTGACTCCTCCGGCGCATGGTGGGAACGCGACAGCACCAAACCGCTAGTCCGATCCAAGATCATCCAGGAGGAATTGAAGGCGCGGACCGGTGCGGAAATAATCGACAACAAGGCCGACGCCAGACTCCGAGCCAGGGTTGCAGCGGCCGAACCTCTGAAGGAATGCATCAAGTAGCCTACAAACCCAGCCCGGCCGGCTGGCGGGCCGGCCCGGAATCGTCTTCGACACCCCTGGTCTCCGACCGTCCGGTCAGTCGCTGGCCTCTTCAGATCTCGCGCCGAGTGCTCCAAGATCGTCCGACTCAGCCAGGGGCACACCCCACAGCCACCCCGCATAACGGGGACCGGTCAGACTGCACACTGAGGAAAACCGGGACGCGGCGAAGTGGGGAGCACCGTTGAGCCAGCTGGACATGCCGGCCGTGTGGAACCTGTTCAGCAGCTACCTGGTCGACCACCTGTACAAGCTCAACGTGCCGAGTGAGCGGGAAGCCGCAGAGCAACTCTACGACGGCGCGTGTGGCGGGACACCTGCGGGGGATGCCGGACGACAGGGGGAAGCGCCGACGCCGAATGTCGTCCCGATTCCTTCCGCGTTGGCATCGCCATACCCCCGGCTCCACCGACGGGGCACGCTCAGCGGGTCATGACGTAGATGACCAAGGCCAGGGGCGCGGGGCAGGCCAGGGCGCCCAGCAGAGTGAAGCGGGCCTCGCGCGACAGTCGCCGGGTGCCAGGGGCGAAGTAGAGCAGGGTCAAGACCGTGCCCGCGCCACCGACGATGTACACCGGCCAGAGCATCAGTTCGGTCATGTCCCCACCCGTCGCCACGCCCAACAGGCTGATCGCGGCCACGACGAAAAGGATCAACCCCACTGCCGACCCGGTGACGGCCCAAAGGACCGCTGCGGCCACCACAAGGGTGCGGTTCGGCACAGCCGTCCTCTGGCGTGCGGATACTGCGGACATGTCGGACTCCCTGGCGCTGACCTTTGGTGACGCACCAAGTCTGGAAGGCTGGCGACGCTGGGGGATGAGTGCGGGTACTCAGAAATGCGACGGCCGGATGCTCAGGAACGCCTGGCATGGGTCGCCAACCGCCTCACCCGCCGGAATCAGCGGCACCGCCAAGCCCCGCATCGCTCGCCGCCACCGTCCGCCTGTGTCAAAGCGCCGCCAATCCTCCCTCCGCACGCGCCGACAGCGAAACAGTCGGCCAGGCTGTCGCTGACCTGAACACCTGTCGCCGCAGGCGATGCGCGGGACAGTCGCGATTGCTCGGCCCGTCGCTGCAGCTGCGGTCGCTGCTGAGCGGGTGTTGCGTCCGGGATGGCTTCACAGAGGCGGGGCGCAGCAGGTCCGTCTGGCGGGCCGCGGGACCGGTTCACCGCGGACGCCTCGGCTTCCCAGGTCCCCTCGACCTTTGGTCCCCCGGGGTGCAGGTCATCGACACGTGGAAGCGGACCGCACCCTGTGGGGGTGCGCTCAGCACACGGTGTCGTCTACCGGTCCTGGGTGGTCTCGAAGACCTCTACAGCCGTGGCTCAGGACTGCGCGAGTTCCCGCTGCCAGCGCTCGGCAGAGGTGCGATCGTAGTGCACGGCCGAGGCATTCTCCTGCCCGTCGAGGACCCATCTCGCCCGGGAACGCACCATGGCCATCGCCGGACCTCCGTCACGCTGTAGAGCGGCCGCCGCGACAGCGCGGAGCCTGCTGACTGATGCCAGCCCTCAGCCACCAGTGACAATCCCGCGGGCGGAGCCGGACCGGTGTCAGTCCAGGGTCACGCGCAGGACGTACGGTCGGCCGGTGCTGATGGCCTCGGCCTGTCCAGGCAGGCGGGGTGGGTGAAACCGAGCAGGGCGTCGTCGGCGGCCCGGCGCGGCAGCGGGAGGCCCCGCAGGGCGGGCACGACATCGCGTCGTTCCGGCCCCAGGTCGTAGACGACGAGCTCCGCGGAATGCCCCTTCTCCGGCCAGCGGAACCGGCCGGTCATCCGCGAACCTGACCACAGTCGGCGGAGGCGTTGCTGCGTTTGGCGTACGCCCTGGCGCCTGAGATCGCGTCCACGACTAGCGTCTGTTCCATGAGCGGGCTGAGAAGGCCGGGTGATGGGCAGGAACACGCCCCGCTGCCTGAAGAGGTCCAGGCCAGACTCGGGAAGCGCCTGGACGATGTCGCCAAGATCCTCGCCGGGGCCCTGGTCACCGTAGCGGGCGTCATGACCGCTCTCGGGCTCACCAGCGACGTCGTATTCGTCGCGCTCAACAACGAGTCGTGGCCCATCTACGTGGCGTCGCTCTGCGCCATCCTGGCGATTGTCTGCAGCATCGTGGCGTTGCTGATGCGTCCCACGCGGCGGGGCAACTTGTGGGAGACCGGCGTGCTCATCCTCGGAGTGATCTTCTACATGGTCGCGCTGAGCGTGGCGGTGGTCGGTGCCGCCAAGGCGGCGGGCGGGAACGGGCGGCCGTCCATCATCGATGTCAGTCTCACGGGGCCCCGATCCGATCCGAGGCTGAGGTTCGGTGTGCATGCCGACGGCGTCGATACGTGGGCCAGCATCGAAGTTTACGCGTATGCCGTGGATGTGGAAGGAGAACCTCTGAAGCCGTCAGTGGAGTTCTTCCGCAGCAATCTCCGGCCCAATGACCGGGGCGTGATCGAGCACCGGGTCGACACACCGGTCACCATTCCGGCGAGGGCGTGGGGCATCGCTATCAACGCCGTGGCAGCCAACGGGTCGGACGTTTGCGAGACGCGCGCGGAGCGCGGACCCACATGCGTGGTGATCCAGCTGCACTGACGTGCCACGGGCCGGCGACCTCAGGCCTAGACATAAGGTCCGGCAGCGCGCGCGTGGCATGTCGGTTGCGAAGAGCCTGCGGAAAACGTGTGGGGTGAACGTCATGCGGGTGGCTTTGGTCATGTGTTGAGAACGGACAGCAGATGTTCACCACTTCGGGAGGCACCGTTGTCCGGGGCTGTTCGATCGGTACTGGCACCCTGTCAGTCCGCTAGAGGAGGCCGGTGCGCATGTGCTGCGTGAGGTTGTCAGTGATCTCGCGTAGCCACGGGGTGCGGACGGCTGGCAGCCGGGCCAGGGTTCGCTGGAAGACTTCCCAGTCGATCCGGAACACGTCCTGGACACTCGGCGTGGGCGGGTCGTCGCGAAGGACGCCGTCGGGTATGGGACCCGATGCGGGGACGGGCAGTTGCGGCTCGGGGAAGACCAGTCGGAGCCACACCCCGAACGGCAACGGGACCGAGTACGCCGGAGCGGCCGGGGTCCATGCCATCCCGGTCTGCGGGTGGGGCGGCACGAGGAGGATGTCCGCGTCAGCGTTGCGGGCCGGCTGTCCCGGTCCGGCCAGGACGGCACGCCGCGTCGGGCCGCCCAGCCGGCAGCAGGGTGTCGAGGGCGCGTTGGAACAACTTTGCGGTCAGGCCGTCCTGAACCGCCACCGCCCGGCCTTCCGAGGCCACCAGGAGGTGGGAGAGCGCCTGCCCGGCTGCCGCCACCCACTGTGGGCTCCAGTGCCACTGGTCGCTCGCCCCGAACGGCGCTCCCCACCGGGCGATCGGCTCGGACGGGGGCACGCCCGCCCCCTCCGCGAGCAGGTCCGCCCAGGACAACAGCCCGGCGTCGGCGCCTTCGACGGGAAGGCGGCGCACGGCGTTCGGCGCGAGCCACACGGCCTGCCAGAGCGAGCAGTCGTCGATCCTGCTCGCCACGAGAAGACCGCATGCATGGCAGGCCGTGTTGGGGCCGTCACCCCCGTCGAAGCCGCAGCAGGCGCCGCCGCGCTTCTCCGGGATCAGCACAGTGCCACGGGTGTCTCCCGGTGCGATGACGACCGCGCCGGCCGCGCCTTCGGACAGGGCGTGGACCGGCGCGTAGATGCCGCGGGCAGCCGCCTCGTCCGGATCGATCTCCTCCCACCTTCGCCACGGCGGCCCCCAGGACTCCAGTTCCACGGCGAACGTCCCCGATTCCATGAGCACCGGGAGCTGAAGCCCGTTCCCGTACTTCTGACGAGCGTGGGCCGGCAGGGCGACCTGGGACAACGGGGCGGTCAGCTCAGCGCCACACCGCACACACACGAAAACGAACAAACGTCCTCAGCTCGGGAAACAGGGGGCATCGTCGCAGCTCCGTGGCAGACCGGCCAACGTGTTTTCGATTCGCTGTGGGGCCGAAGTACAGCCACGACGCCGAACATCACAGTTCGAATCCTCGGCGAGCCCTGATACCTCCCGAAGTGGTGAACATCTGCCGCCCGTTCTCGGGCTCTGGCTCAACCTCTGTGGAGCAGTGACGCTGCGTGCTGCCGAAACCCCGCTCACCCGACCCGGATCCCAGGTGGCGTCCCGCCCGTCCCGGGATCACCGCAGGCGTATTCCGCCCCACGCCCTCAGCTGCGTGCTTGTTGCGAGAGGATGGGGTGGTGATCCGCCACGACCCTGAGATACAGGCTCTGTTCCGCCGCTATTGCGCCCCCGCGCGCCGCTACCTGAAGCTCGGCGGAGCGGTACTTCGTATGCCGCGCGAGGAGTACGAGCCGTTCGTTCATGCCCTGGCCGCTGATGCGAATGCTGTCTCCGACGCCGAGCTCACCATCCTCTTCGAAGGCAGCTGGCGCGAGCGGCGGACCGCGGCATGGCTCGCCGCCGTCTCGCGCCGTGATCACTTCCGCGAGCGTCTGGGAGCACTGCTGCTGGAGAGCGAGGTCTGCTGCGCGGGCGGAGCCTACTGCGTGGCGCTGGCGAGTTTCGGCACCGCATGGGACGCCGACCTGCTCGCCGCTTACCTGGATCGCTACCTGCGCCGGCCCGACCTCGCCTACGACCAGCCCACAGCCATGGGCGCCCTCGCGTACACCGACTCCGTCCTGCACGGCGACCGGGCCAGCCGCTTCCTCCAGGAGGGCGGCCTGTGGCCGCAGTGGTTCCAGGACGCGCCTCACATGCACGGCGATGACGGCATCTCCACCTACCTGGGCGGCATTCGCCTCGCCTGCGCCGTCATCGACGAATGCGCCGACACCTGACCCCCGTTGGCTTTTGTTCACTTCAAAGACTCTGGCTCAACGTCTGTGACGCGGCCACCCTCCGTCACGCCAGTAGGACGCGCTTGCGGAGAAGTTGGAAGCCTGCCCGCCCGAACATCTGGCGCTTGAGCATCTTGATCCGGTTGACATGTCCTTCGACCGCGCCCGAACTCCAGGGCAGGCTCAATCCGGCGATGACGGCGTCGAGGTCGCAGTCGATGCCGGCGGCGAGAGTGTGGAGGCTGGGCAGGTCGTCCTGTCGAACGGCGTCGAGCCACTCCGGGAGACGCTCGCCCTGGCGGTCAGTGAGCATGGTCGCGAAGGAGCGGACGTGACGGGTAAGGGCGTCGAGTTCGGGGCACTGGTCGCGGACGGTCTGGAGCTGGAGCTGGTCGGGCTCGGTGAGGGTTTCCGGGCGTCTGAGGATCCATCCGGAGACCGTGCGGGGCGCGACGGCGGCCGGGCGGTCACAGGTCGCGGTGAGGTGCGCTTCTTGTGCAGATGGGCACGGACGCGCTGGTAGCTGCCCTTGTAGCCGAGCGGCACGATCTCCTCCCACAGCTTCCACGCGTTGGTGAAGCCCTCGTTCCAGCGGTCGTCCAGGTAGGGCTTGTAGTCGTCGAGGACCGAGAGCCGGTTCTGCCACTGCCCGGTGAACAGGTCCTCCGGCGTCGAGGCGTCGGCGAACCGTTTGACCGTGTGCCAGGCCATGCCGAGCTGCCGCCGGACCAAACGCAGGCTGTGTCCTGCCTGTAAGAGTGCGTGAACGGCGGCGTGCCGGGCCCGAGTGCGGTCTGCGAACCGGTGCCCGGTCGGCCACGGTGAACCGGACTCTTCTTCTTGTGGGGCCGACCCAGACTCGGATTCGGGGGTCGCAGGAACAAGGGCTCGAAGGCACTGGCGGTGCTGGGCGACTGCCCGCTCTGCGGCCTCGCTCAGGTTGCGCCAGAGGTGCCACCGGTCCGCGACCTGAATGGCCTGCGGGGCACCGGCGGCGGCGCCTTCGGCGAAGAACGGCGCCCGGTCGCGGCAGACGATCTCAACGCCTGGCCGGTCGGCGAGCCAGACCGCCAGGCTGGACGCCTCCCGGTCCGGCAACAGGTCGACGGGGCGGCGGCTCTCGATGTCGACGAGAACGGTGCCGTAGTGGCGGCCCTTGCGGGTGGCGTACTCGTCGACGCCGACCACCCGCAGCGCGGGGGCCTCGGGATCGGGGAGTACGTCGACCAGGCGGAGCACTCTGCTGCGGCTGACGGGTACCCCGAGAACGCGGGCGATGCGGGCTCCGGCCCGGCCCGCGAGGGCCAGACCGGCCGCGGCCAGGGTGGAGCGCAACCGCTCGGTCCGCTGACCGTGCCGGCGTGTCAGGCCGGGTATCTGCTCGACGAAGGTACGGCGCGCACACCCCCAGTTCCCGCAGATGAACCGACGGACCCTGAGCTGGAGAACAACGCTTCGGCCACCGCTCGGCACATCAGCGGGAAACCGCAGGTAGGAACCATGCACTCGGTTCGACCAGACTCCGCAGACCGGGCACACGGCGCCGTCCGCGATGCATTGCGCATCAACGCGCACTGTCTCGATGTTCACGCCTACCGACAGCACCGCGACGTCCGCGATCGACGGGAACAACAGCTCCTTCAGCCGGAGCACGACTTCTTCCACGGCCCCGAACTGTCAGCCCAACCACCCTGCACACGAACCATTTTCGGGCGACTTCGCGTACGGCTCGAAGGAGCCTGGCTGTCACTCAGAGTGGCCGCATCACAGAAGTTGTGGCCAGAGCCCGTTCTCATGGACAAAGCCAATGCCCAGGAACTCGCACGCGCCAGCGCTCAGGCGAACGGAAAGAACTTCGCATACGTGCGGTGGGGCTCAGACCGCAGCACCCAAGAGCTGCAACGTGGAACAACTGCGGAACTGATGCTCTATGTAGGACCCGGAAGTATCGATCGGCCCTCACCGGGGTGCGAAGCGCCGAAGAACGACTGAAGTCGGAAGCCTTCCGCAGCCCGCACCTGGTCGCCCTGGTCGACGCGGCGCTTGAGGACGCCGCCGCAGCCGAGGGCCACCCGGAACTGACGTGGGCTCGCCACACGCTCGCGTACTTCCTGCTCCGCCAGGGCCGCTACAGCGAATCCGTGGCCCAATTCCGTCACCTCGACGGCTACACACTCGGACTTCCCTGGCACCACCAGGCGTTCCGAGGCTCTCCTACCGCTCCCGTCGCACGCAGGCGATGTGGGGAGCCCTGCTCCTGCGCCGCTGAGGCAGGCGGGTACCGAGTGAGGGCGGACACTCCGCGGCAGAGGGCCCGCATTTGCCCTATCCCGCGAGGCGCGGCGGCGTCCAGGCATTGCGCACCACGCTGACCGGCCCCGGCGGCGTGCCGGCGGGGACATGGCGGCGCCCGGCGGGGATCCGTGTCCCGGCCGGGCGCCGTTGTGGGGTCTGCTGGGCTTCTGTCCGATGGTGAGGAAGGTGTTCCAGCCGTCCTCGTCCCTGCTGGATGCGGAGCCGAGGGTCGCGGTGCCGCCTTGGTAGAGCCTTTGGTTGCCAAGGGTGTCCACGGCCCGGATGTCGGGCATGCCGTCGCCGGTGGCGTCGGGGGTGCCGAGGATCATCGGGATGGTGGTGCGGCCCCAGCCGGTGGTGGCGTGAACCCCTGCCGTATTCATTGCCTGCCAGAGTTCCGGGGTGAGGGGGACTCAGTCCCCGGTGCTCCAAGCACTGGCTACGAGACTCGGATGGCGATGGGCGACCTGGTGCTCGACCCTGGCACGGTCTGGCTCCATCAGTGGCCACACCCAGCATTTCGCCCGCACGACTACGGGCGCCCGAGGAGCTGGCTGCCAGCCGTGTTGTCGGTGCGGGCGGTGAAGTAGTCGGTGAAGGCCTGGACGAATTCGCCTTCGGTGATGCGGCCGTCTCCATCGTGGTCGAGCTGGCGGAAGCCGTGGTTGAGTTCGGCGGGGTGGACCCGGGAGCCGCCGAAGATCGTTCGGTATTCATCGGCGCACAGGTGTCCGCTGCCGTCGGTGTCCGCAGCCTGGAAGACCGCCCGCACCGCGACATGCAGTCCCTGCTCAAGGTAGGACGGCTCGGAGTCGATTCCCGTGAGCATGGCGGTGACGAACTCCTCGCAGGTCACCTGTCCGTCCTCATCAGCATCCATGCCGGTCCGCAGCTGCCGCCACCAGGTCTCGAACGCGGCATAGACGGGGGCTTCACGTTCAGGGGCGAGTTCGAGCGGCCAGCACACGTTGTGCGCCATGGCCTGCAGATCGGCCGAGCTGATGCGGCCGTCGCCTGTCTGGTCCAGGACCTGGCGGAAGAAGGTCCGCAGACGCGCCGGGCGGCCATCGGTACGCTTGCGGCGGCGTGGTGCGGGAAGCCGGACGGGGCTTGTCTCCGGCTCGGAAGGAAAGTCGGTGGAGGCGGTGGGAGGCTGCGGCGTCGAGGGGATTCCGGCCACGGGGGTGCGATAGCGGCGGTGCTCAGGCAGCACATTCATCAGCACGCGCATACTGCGGTGCAGGATGAAGGACAACAGAGCCGCGCGGCGGGTGCGGGGCAAGCTGAAGCGCTCACGGAAGGCTTCCGGCAGGTCCGCGATGGTCAGCGCACCGATCACGTGGGCGGCCACCGTGCGTACGAGCGGCCAGGCCGGCTTCAGGTGGCCGAGGCGACGGGGTGCGGGTGCCTCACGGAGCATGTCGAAGAGCAGGTAGCGGACGGGTTCGCTGTACTCGAGGCGCTCACGGATCGTGCGGTCCACATACGCGGGCACGTCCGCGGCCGTGGCCGGAAGCAGGTCGTCGGACAGGCCGAACTCGGCACACACCGTACGGAATTCTCCGTACATTTGCTCCAGTTCAAGCGGAGCCAGAGGGCGTCCCGATAGCTCCCGCATCGCCGTCATGCACTCGTACAAGGTGACCAGCACCCACACCCGCACCGCCGGGTCCATCGCCGTGAACGGCCTACCCTGCTCGTCGGTCCCGGCCAGACGGCGGTGCGTGCGCTCCAGACGGGCGACCTCACGACGCAGCCCTTCACGGTCGGAGAAGAACAGCCGCTTCCCGCTGTCCATGGTGTGCTCGATACGCCGCCACGGGTGCGCGCGGTAGGTGGAGAAGTTGGCCATGCCGGCGGCGACCGCCGGATCCGCGGTCTGCAGAACCAGCAGCCGCCACGCCACCAACCCGATCCGCCACTCCCCCAGCGTGCGGCGCAGCAGCGAATCAGGACCAGGAAGATCAGCGGTAGCCAAGGGAACGTCTCCTCAAGCACGTGCACAGGAATGGGCAGGGGACGACCGAAGAGCGATCATCCGGCTATCCGCCCAGCCCAACGGCCTTACCGACATCCGGGAGCGGCCGGATTCCCGAATTCACCCATCCGGGACAACCCAAGGGTTCTGGGCGACGGTTGATCTCGGCCCTTGTGACATACCCCCGTTGCTGCTCTTCGCGACCCAGCGCAACGCGCTCCGGCACCAACGGCCCCACAGCCGCGGGCCGGACCGGAGTCGGCTCGGCGCGTGACGGCACTCCTGTTTCAGCACCTGGTTGCCGGGCTTGCCCCCGGCCGGATGGAGACCGCGCCGTACAGGTCATGTGCCAAACAGCGACCGGGCAAAGGTCAGGTGATGCAGATTCCCGCCAAAAGGGTGCTGTCCACGAGCCGTTGCTCCCCGCGCACGCGTAAACGGCCCCTGTCACCGTGCGCGTTTCTGTCCCCGTCGACGCTGCTTCCCGCGCTCGGCCATCAGCGCGGCCCTGACTGCGACCTCGTTCTGGGTCCGGCCGCTTCGGCCTTCACACCGTCAGTAACAGGCCCCCCGTACCCGGTTCACCCGCTCGATGAGGCCGCTGCACCGGCGAAACGACACTGCACCTCGCCCCGCCCCGTCAGCCCGATGGCCGCAGCCGGACCTGGCCGAACCCGTCATAGGCCCGTGAGGGGGACTGCATCGGCACGCCGAGCCGCAGACCGAAGCGCGGCTGGGGATCCGTCCGCTAGACACCGACCCATGAACAGCAGCTACCGCAGAACCACGACCGGCCATCGGCGATCTACAGGCGGAACCGGCCTTCCACAGCGGACTCAAGGGGCGAGCCCATGTCGTTGACACGGCGTCCCGAAGCGAACCGAGGGCTCCGACCGGCACACGGCTGGCCGCGCGCACTGCTTCTCGCGCTCACGGTCACGCTCACCGCCATGGCCCCGGCCGCGGGGGCGGCCGCCGAACCACGTCCCAGCACCTCGCGTGCGGCCGCCGCCCCGGCACAGGCCGACGGGGACGGGGCGCTGAGGAGGGCCCCACTGAAGCGGCGCGTCGATGTACGGTCGCTGCCACGGCCCCGGAGCACCGGGAAGCCGCAGGTGCAGCCCTCTCTGCCGCCTCCGAAGCGGCGCGCACCCGCAGGTCCGAGGCGGGAGGCTAGTCTGCCGGTCACCACCGCGGCCCTGGTACGGGATGCCGCGAAGGCGAAGGAATCTGCAAAGGCGGCGCCGTCCACGGCCGTCATCGAGCGGCTGAAGACCTTTCGCACGCTCGCGAACGCCGACAACGCCGGTCCCGCGCAGACCGCTCCCTCCGATACGCAGCTGGCTGTCGGGCCGACGCACATCATCCAGTTCACCAACCGGTCGGGCCAGATCTACGACAAGGCCGGTAACCGTGTCGGTGCCGTCTTCGACTTGGGTACGTTCTTCGGGTTCGCTGCGGACTCGGGTGGTGACCCGCGTGTGCACTACGACGCGGGGTCGGGTCGCTTCTTCGCCGCGTACGAGGGACTCCTCACCGGCGGAGACGAGGTCGACGTCGCGGTCAGCGACACCTCCGACCCCCGCGGAGGCTGGTCCGTCTACATCGTCGCCGCCAACACCGGCAACGTGCAGCACGACCGACCCAAGCTCGGGTACACCAACGACAAGGTCACACTGACCTGGAACAACTACAACCTGGCCACGACCCCCAAGGCATTCCTGGGCGAGGTGACCGCGGTCGTCAACAAGGCGGAGCTCCTGGCCGGTGGCTCCTCGGTCACCACCACCACGTTCGCCCAGGACAACACCAGGGCCGAGGTCGTACCGGCCACCTCCCTGTCGGGGATTAACGACCAGTTCGCGATGGAGCACGACGGAACCGACGTGGTGGTGACCACCATCACCGGTGTCCCCGGTGTCAGCCCTGTCACCGAGACCGAGAACACCGTCGCCATCGGAACCGCGCCACCGCCGCCGGACGCCGTCCAGCCGGCCGGAGGCGACGCCAGCATCGAGACCAACGACGACCGGATGCTGTCGGTCGCCTGGCAGAACAACCGCCTGTGGGGTCTCTTCAACGTCAGCTGCACCCCAGTCGGTGACACCGCGGTCCACGTCTGCCAGCGCTACATCCAGATCTCAACCGGCGGTACGCAGGCCCTGGTGACCAACCTCGACCTCGGCATGGTGGGCGGTGACATCTACTACGGCTCGCTGGCCCTGAACGACGAGGACGACCTGTTCTCCGGATTCACCGCTTCGTCCTCCACCATGTTCCCCACGGCGGTCGCCATCGCGGTACCGGCCGGCAACTTCCCGGCCAGGACGTTCGGCGACTTCTATGCCGCCGGCACCCAGCCCTACGCATGCCGCTGCCTCGGCACCCCTCGCTGGGGCGACTACTCCGGCACCGCCCGCGACCCCAGCAACCCCAAGGACGTCTGGACGGTGCAGCAGATCGGCGCCATCGCCACCACCGGGCTCTTCGGTGGCGACTGGGGCACCGCGATGGACCGCGTGACGCTCTCCCCTCCCACGGTCACCAGCGTCACCCCGAACCATGCGCCCGAACTCGCCCAGTGCGTGAACACCGTGACGGTGCGCGGCACCGAATTCCCCACCTCCGGTGCCGGCGTCAAGTTCGGCTCCGTGGCAGCCACCAACGTGAACGTCGTCGGGCCTGAGGAACTGACCGCGGACGCACCCCCGCAGGCGCGGGGCACGGTGGACGTCACCGTGGCCAACGCCAACGGCACCAGCCCGATCACCAGCGCCGGCCGCTTCACGTACGACGCGGACACATCCGCGCCGGCGACCTTCGCCACCATCTCACCCCCGCCGAACAGCGCCGGCTGGAACACCACCAGCCCAGCAAACGTGAACATCGGGGCACTTGACGGGTCCTGCGGCTCCGGCGTCCTGAAGATCACCTACAGTGCGAGCGGCGCCCAGCCGATCGCGTCCACGGACATTCCCGGTGCGGCCGCCGCCGTGGCCATCACCGCCGAGGGCGTCACCGTGGTGACCTACACCGCCACCGACGCCGCCGGAAACACCTCCGCACCACAGACGATCACAGTGCGGCTCGACACTGCGGGGCCGACGATCACCATCGTGCGCCCCGTGGCCGGCACCTACCTGTACCGCCAGCCGGTCACCGCGTCCTACTCGTGCACCGACGCCACCTCGGGCGTGGCGAGCTGCACCGGGACGGTCCCCAACGGCAGCCCGATCAACACCTCGACCCTCGGCTCGCGCTCGTTCACGGTCAACGCCACGGACATCGCCACGAACCCGTCCACCAAGGCCGTCACCTACAACGTGGCGTACCGGATCTGCCTGCTCTACGACCCCAGTCGCCCCACCCGGCTGCTCGGCCAGGTCATCATCAGCCTGCGGATCTGCGACGCGAACGGCAACAACCTCTCCAGCTCGAACATCACCCTGACGGCCAGTCGCATCACCGGCCCCGTCACCAGACCGGTCACAGGCCGCTTCAACTACCTCCTCTCCTCCTACAGCCTCCCCGTCAGCACCCAGAACCTGCCGAACGGCAACTACAACCTCGAATTCACCATCAGCGGAGCCGACACCACGACCCACGTGGCACCCTTCACCCTGCGCTGACACCCACCGCCCGTCGAAGCGCAGCGGCCCGGCCCCCGAGACAGGGGACGGGCCGGTGCGCTGCAGGTGTCGAGGACGTCGCAATTCCCCCAGGCCGCCGAGAACCGCACGCCCTCCCCCAGGTGCCCGCAGGCGGCCGCCGACGATCGCTTCGGTGGTGTCCCGCCTCCTGATCCTTGTCCTTCTCTGCACTTCACTCTCACGGGTCGCTGGGCGATATGCGAGTCGTCAAAGGGCGACCGAGTTCGTTGGGGAATGGGGCCACTCGTCACTACGGAGGACTGCTTCGCAGATAGGATCACCGCTCTTATGCAGACTGCGAGACGAACATCAGACCGCGGCGCCGAAGGCGAGAAGTACGCCCTGAGGTCGGACGAGAACGAGGCCGACTTCTGGGGTTTTGCTCGCGAGGCCGAAGGACTGTTCGCACCTCTGCCGAACGAAGCGGGAACGCGCCGTGTCCATCTGGCCGGCTGCTCGCCCCAAGGTGGCCTTGGCAAGAGTCTTGACCACGTTGGCAGCCGTCGAGCGGTGGCAGGAAACGCCTGGTTCGAGTTCCTCGATGCCGAGGGTGCCACCGTGGGGTCCTACTTCGTCAACGATGTAACGGTCGTCGAAGTCCAGCCCTCCGCCCTTGAGCCTGGACTCCTCGATCTCACACTGACCCTGTGGTGTCATCAAGCACTGCCCGGAGCGGACAGGGTGTGGAATCTGCTGCACGCGGGTCGCATCAATCGCACTGGCATCTGGCACGGCCTTTCCGCCGCAGATCGACGAGCGTGGCTGTCGGTCGCGCTGTGGTCCCGGATGTATCAGCGTCAGGGGAGAGCCGACGCTCCCGCCGGTCAGGTGTTCGCACTGGACGGCCACAGGATCGTCGACATAGACAGCTTCTATTGCGCGATCGGTGAAGCCGTCAACGGCCCCGGCGGATACTTCGGCTGGAACCTCGACGCCTTGGCCGACTGCCTGAGAGGCGGTTGGGGCGCCACCACTCCGTTCACCCTGCAATGGGAATCCTCGGCGGAGGCCAGGGCCCATCTGATGGACAGCAGGTCGCCCAGTGCCAACAAGGCTGCCGTGTTCGACTTGCTCCTGGAGATCTTCGAGGAGCGGGGCGTCCGTGTCGTCCTGCGGTGACCGGAGCCCATGCCTCAAAGGTCGTCTCTGCCCTGTGCGCGGTTGCGGAAGGCCTATCTGCGACCGAGGCGCCGCCGACGCATCCGCGTCGTTCCACCCGCACCACGGGGAATCCGCCGGGTCACCGGCTGGATGATGCGGCACCCCGGGAACCTGGGCGACGAGGAACGCCAGCACTTCGCCGCCGCCGTCTTGCTCACTGCCCTGAGCTGAAGGCTCTCCACGCGCATGTCCGTGATTTTGCGGCAATCCTTCAAACCCGCCCCGGCCATCACCTCAAAGACTGGGACGCCGTGCTCCAGGGCCTGGCACACGCTGGAACTCCGGCCCCGTCGAAGGCCGCGTCAATCACGTCAAGATGATCAACGCCAGATGTCCCGATGTTCGGACGGGCCAAGCTCCCTCTGCTCCGCAATCGTGTCCTTCTGACAGCGGCAGCAAACACGTGCCCCGGGAGCCAGGACTGTCAGACCCCTGCGGCATGCTCGCCGTCGGCATTCGGGGAACGCGGTGTTGGATTGTTCCGGACAGGCGCCGACTGGAACGGCGTGTTCAAATCGACATCGACGCGGAGGCGATCCGACCTCTTCGTGGGTTTCCGGCCGCAGGCCGGGGATTCGTTCGCCTAGGGAAGGAGTGACACATGCAAGAAGACCAGGTCGAAGGCAACCTCAAGGGCATGGATGATCTTGACTTCATCGGATGGAACAACGCCGACTGGAACGGCGTGTTTGCCCACCACCACACCGACGACGTAGTGGTGGACTGGAAGGGTCAAGCACCGACTCACGGAATTGAGCAGCACATCGACGCCATGAAGGCCTATGTCGAATCAGCGGGGGGCACGCCGCCTCAGATCACATCCCACCCGATCGCTTTTGGGTCCGGGGCGTGGACGTGTGTCGTCGGCGAGTTCGAAGGCGGAGGCCGGATGGTAACTGTCGCCAAGTGGCTCGACGGCGCGATTGCTGAGGAATACATCTGGGCCTAGCATCTTGTGATCTTGTTCGTGGAACGTGATGTGGTGGTCGTTGGGCTGGTAAGCGATCTCGCCTCCGGGTCGGCCCCGCAGCCCGCCGCCGGAACCCCGGACCACCCCCCTACCAGCAGATCCTGGCCGTCTCCGCTGACACTGACCGGCCGCTACGAGCGCGGGACCTCTGCCAGGCCTTCGACCTGCCGATCATCGCGAAGAACACCGAAGGTACCCATTCCAAAACGGGCATCAGCGCACGTACCGCCCTCCAAGAACTCCTAACACAATGAGTTGATCTGGCGATGGGCGAGTGATCAGGCAGCAGGTGAGCCTGAGAAAGGCTTCGTGGACGTCGGTCCGTCGCTCCCAGCGGACGCGGAGTCGTGTGAAGCCGTGGAGCCAGGCGAAGGTGCGCTCGATCACCCGTCGGTAGACGCCCGGGCCGCTGCCGTGAGGTGTGCCGTGTCGGGCGATGACGGGGAGGATCCGGCGGGCCCGGACCTGGTCTCGGTAGACGTCGTGGTCGTAGCCTCGGTCGGCGCCGTGACAGCTACATATCCGTTCGTCGTATACGAGAACAGGCCGTTTCGCACGTAGCCGGGGAGCTGGTCCGGGTTCACCGGTCGGGCCGGGATCCCGGTCGGCTACGGAACGGAACTACGTTCGATCCAGGCGCCGCGCTCCCTTCACGGAGATGTTGTTTCTCCAGAGTGAGCTGGTTTACGGCGCGCACGAGCGCGGGGACATCAGTGCGGAGCTGCCGGAGTTCCTTGTTCTTGTGGGTGATCGTCTCCTTGAGATTCACGACGGTCACCCTGAGGTGCGCTCGGCGTCGGGGGTGGCGCCGCGTTCTCGGACGCGCTCGTAGAACTCTTTCTTCAGGTCCAGCTGCCGCTGGGTGAGCGCGTTTCGGGGCACCTGGCTTCTTGGGCCAAGGCCACGCTGGTGAGGGCCCCGTTGGAGACCTGCGAGGTGCCGCTCCGGATGCGGTCCATAGGGGCGCGGATGCGGTCGCGTCTTTCCCTTGAGATCGTTTGTGGTCTTGACCCTCGACCCGGACAGCCCCGAGGAGACGAGTTGATCACGGAGTACCAGCAGAAGCTGCGCGAGCGCTACATCGCCGCCACCGTCATGCCGGCCCCCAAGCCGTGGCAGCAGGTGCTGGACCACAGGTCCCCCATCGGGGGTCTGCTCGGCATTGGCTTCGCCGTCCATCCCGACAGCGGGAACGACCTCGTCATGGTCGTGTCCAGCGACGGCCATGGACTCTTCGACGCGGTCACCGGCGAGAAGATCGCCCGCGACCGGGACCCAGACCCCGACTCCAGTACTCCGGACGCGTCGCCGGAGCTCACCTGCCCCGGGCTCGGCCCGGTCGAGGGCACGCCGGTGCGAATCGCCGGGCTCTTCGGCGGCGGCCTGCACAGCACCACACCAGACGGCTGGACCCTGGACGTCGTCAGCCCCGAGTGGCCCCACGACCGCGTCATCCTCTCCGCCGACGGCGGGTCCCACAAAGGCCCGGCGGGAGGGACGTGGTGGCACGTCTTCCACTCCGAGTACTCAGAACTCCGCGCAGCCGGGTTCTCTCCCTCCGGCCTGACCCTGGCGGTTGCCACCAGCAGCGACCTCACCCTCTGGACCCGACCTGAGCTCCACTTTGACGACTGAGCGGAGCAAAACAGCAGAACAGCGGGACAGCAGGCGAAAGGGCGACAGATGGACCGGCCAGAGAACTCGCCGGGATGCTGGGAGGCCAGACCAGGGCTGCGTACCCGCCGGAGCGGCGCTTCTCGAGGGAGAGGCGAGTTACTCAGGTTGAACTCGTGATGTCGGCGGCAGGGCCGGATGGAGGAGCCGCTGTGGCATGCTCGTCCGCGTGATCGAGGTCCCAAATGATGGCTGGTCGTTCGCAGCAGCACGGGAGCCGGCTCGCTTCGGTGCTTGCGAGGTGAACGGAGCCCCTGGTGTCGAGCACGCGGTAGGCGCGCGCGGGACGCTGTGTGGCATATCGGCACGGCACACCACTCTCTATCTGCATCTTTTCATTCCCGACGCGCTGCAGTCGTGTCGACGGTGCCGTCAGCAGGCCGACGCGGCCCCGACCCTGCCCTGTGCCCAGGAGCGCCTTCACGGTCGAGTCCTGGACTCGGCTCCGGGCACGATGCGCGATGAGCTACTCGCCGCCCTTCGTACGGGGGCGAGGGTTCGCTTGTGGATCAACGGCCGCTCCGCAGATCTGGCAAAGTTCTACGCGAGGATCGACGGGCTGACCGAGGGCGTCGGGCCCGCTGCCGAGGCTTTCGCGTCAGCGGCGACAATCGGACTGGCGAACGTTGAGCACGACCTCTGGCGGTTCCTGGTCGTCCTGCCAGAGGGCGGCGGCCCTCCGATCGTCGCTCGCGGACCACGCGACCTTCGCTGATGCGTCCAGGACCTGCGGATGTCGAACACGATCACGGCAGCGCAGCGGTCAGCCCGGTCGCGGTCAGGCAGCCGTCGATGAGCTGCGCCCCAGCCAGTCGCCAGGCCCTGTTCGCACCGGAGTTCATCACCACACCACCACCTTCCTTCGGCCCCGACGCTGCCGCGAGCAAGCCCGACGTCGAGCCCCGACCGGTGCTGTCGGGAGCGGTCGAGGATCTCGACATACGAATGGCCCAACTCGTCACTACCCCGCTCACCCCTCGGGCCGCCGCGGCGCTGACCGAGTTCGGCCGCGCCTGCGAGGCGACCGCCCGCACCCCGCGCCTGAATCCGGGCGGCCTCGTCATCATCGACAACCGCGTCACCGTCCATGGCCGCACCGCCTTCCACCCCCGTTACGACGGAGCAGACCGCTGGCTGCAACGCGCCTACCTCACCATCGACTTGCGCCGCTCCCGCGACCACCGCCCCCACGACGGCCACATACTCGCCCGCTGACCAGCGTCCTGTCCCACAGGCAGGTGTTCACGTACGCGGTGAACGTCTTCCCCGCGTTCTCCCCGGCCTTCCACGGTCGCGTTTTGGGCCAGCTGCTGATTGGCGAACCCGGTCAGCATCGCCGTGAAGACCTGTTCCTCCCGCCCGCAGCAATGCGGCCCCGTCTACCAGGAGCACTCTCGCCGCGCCTGGGTTGGAACCGTTGAACCCCCACTGCTCCACCATTCTCTGCGACTCGCATCAGATGCGAGAAGACCGCCTCGGATGCAAGCTGCCAGAGAACCCGCAGGTCAGCCGAGGGCCGACGAGACCTGAGCTGGAGCGGTTCTGCTTCCTGGATGACGTCGGCCGGGATCTGATCGTGTGCGGCGTACGCAGCATCACCGGCTGGGCTTCGCCCTTCAGATGTGCACGGTCCGGTACGTGGGGCTGCTTCTGGAGGACCCGCTCGCGGTGCCGTGGCCGGTGGTCGAGCACCTGGCCACGCAGCTCGATATCGAGGACCCGTCGTGCGTGAAGCGGTACACCGAGCGGCCGAAGACGGTGTACGAGCACGCGTGGGAGATCCGGGATGCCTACGGCTACCACCCGTACGACGATCCGGAGTGGGGTCGAAGTTCCGTACGTCTCGCGTGTTCAACTGTCGCGTGTGGTGCGTCGTCCCGCTCAGGAATCTGCCACTGACCGTGACGTCGTCAGGGGCGGGTGGTTGTCAGAGGGATCCGGTTGGATGAGCCCGTGACTGTCTCTGACGTAGCCCGCCAGCTTCCCACCATTGCCGAGCTGCGGGACCTGAGCCGCTCGCTTGCAATGCTCGACGCGATCCTGAGCCCAGACTGGGAAAGCCGGTACTACTCCTTCAACGCCAGGTGGGCTGCTGGCGAGGAGATGGCCTCGATGCGCAACGGGTCAGGGGACGAGTACTCCATCGTGTTCTCGGCGGCTGGGGCCTATGTCCGTGGCTTCGGCCACGAATCGCGGATGAGCCCATATGGCCACGACGGCGAGCCCTGGCCGGGAGTGATCGACGACGTTCCCGAGGTCTTCAAGACCTTCGTCGAGGAGCCGGCGTTCACCGACGAGGACGGCGTGCCTGTCGTGACGGCCTGCTTGTGGCGGGAGGGGACGGATGTTCAGTGGCGCCACGGCACGATCGACTTCCCCTCGAACCATGCCGACCCTGATGGGGCGACGGGTCTGTTCCAACTGCTGGTCGACCGCTCGCCCGAAGCGTTCCAGCGCTTCGCCGAGGACTACTACGAGGTCTCTGTGGATCTGGAAGCGGTGAGTGACCTGTATGCCTTGCGGCCACTGAACCAGGAACTCGTGTCGTCGTTGAACGCAGAGGTCACCCTGACGGACTTGGCCCAAGACATCTCCGAAATCGGTTATCCGCAGGGCCGTTGAGAGCTAATCTCGCCACCCACCAGCACGTTCTTGCTGCTGAGCCTTCGCGTTCAAGGCGAGGCCGCTGGGCCGGACGGAGAGGTCTCCAGCAAGGACTTCCCCATGGTGGTCTTCACCGTGCCAGCAGGCGCGGAAGTGGCCGGGATCAAGGCCCTCCTGGCACGGAGGCAGGCGGAGGGATGATGGCACTACGAGGTCGGCTGTTGCACGTACGAGTGGCGGAACGCCTGATTCCGCCGGACTTCTGACCGCTGGCCTTTGACTGCCGCTTCGAACGCAGTTTCGAACGGGTAGTCCAACCGGGCATTCGCCAGGTGTGGGCGGCCCTCGTCTGATCATGTGAGCCCCCGACCAAGGTGCACGTAACGGTCGGGAGCCGCACCTGACAGGAATATCGTGGGTGGCATGTCCACCCCTGAGCTGATCCGCATCGTCTCCCGCAACTCCCCCATGGCCCTGGCCCAGGTGGAACGCGTCCGCAGCGAACTCGCCGTGCTCCACCCTCGCATCCGCACCGAAGTCGTCCCGGTCGTCACGACCGGGGACAAGTGGATGGGTGATCTCTCCCAGGTCGAAGGAAAGGGAGCGTTCACGAAAGAGGTCGACGACGCGCTGCTGAACGATGACGCAGACCTGGCCGTCCACTGCCTCAAAGACATCCCCTGTGACCGGCCCCTGCCTGCTGGCACGATGTTCGCCGCGTTCCTCAAGCGCGACGACATCCGCGACGCGCTCATCCACCCGGGAGGCCTCCCCCTGGATCAGCTGCCGCCCGGAACCCGCATCGGCACGTCATCCGTCCGCCGTGTCGCCCAGCTCGCGGCAAGCCAGCCCCACCTGGAGTGCGTGCCGTTCCGCGGCAACGCCAACCGGCGCCTGGAGAAGCTCTACGCGGGCGAAGTCGACGCCGCCCTCCTCGCCGTCTCAGGCCTCGAGCGCATCGGCCGCACCGACGTGATCACCCAAGTGCTGTCCACGGAGACGATGATGCCGCCCATCGGCGCCGGCATCCTCGCCCTCCAGTGCCGCCAGGACGACGCCCACCTCATCGACCTCATCAGCGGCCTCGGCCACCCCGGCACTCACCGCGAGGCGACAGCCGAGCGGATGCTGCTCCACGTCCTGCAGGGACACTGCAACAGTCCCATTGCCGGCTACGCCCGTGCCGAACGCGGAGGGGACCTGTCGCTGCGTGCCTGCGTCTTCACCCCGGACGGCAAGACTGTCCTGAACGCCCACGAATGGGCCGGCCGGCTCGACCCCGCCACCCTCGGAACCTCAGTCGCCGTCGCGCTTCTGCGGCAGGGAGCCCGCGAGCTCATCGACGGCATCCCGCACTGACCCGCAGCCCCGGAGCAACACGCCTGTCCCTGAGGAACGCCCCACCATGCGAACAGGGCTCCATCAGTGGTGTCGGCACTGGTGGTTGATACAGGTTCTGCGTGAGTTCTGCCTGACGTCTGACCCCAAGGCTCGGCTGTGGTCCTGAGATCAGACTTGTTGGCGAAGCAACAGGGCCTGTGTCGGCCTCCGGACGGAACGACCGGCTTACGGCGTCTCGTCGGCGGCCCGCCAGTACCGCTCGAACGCCGAGTCCCCTGACGGCAGCAGGCCAGCCCTCGCCATCGCCGCGCCGAGCTCCAGCTCGCGCTCCTGGTCGGCGCACTCCAGGCCGCACTGGATGATCTGCGCGACCATCTCGCTGGTCCCGGCCAGGAAAATCGACCCGCTGTCCGCCTGGTAGAACCAAGCCTCGTAAACGGGCGACCCGTCGGCCACCACATCCCAGAGCTCGCAGAAGTTCAGCACCGATTCGTCCTCGGGGTCCGCGGAGAGGCGCCGGTCGGCCGGAAGATCCTCATCGTCGTAGGCGACACCGCAGAGCGCGACCTGCTCGGCCTGGAGCGGATTGAGCTGCGCCACCGAAGTGATCTGTCGCCTGTTGGTGAAATCTGCCATGCGTGGAAGCTAGCAGGGCTCACCGACTGCCGCCTCCAGCCCATGGGGCGGGCCACTTCGGCTGCCGGGCCCCGGGTGCGGGGCGCCGGGCGCCGGGCGCGGCGGGCTACCCGTGGGAGCCGACGTCATGCGGAGCCGAATTGGCCAAAGCGTCAGCAGCGCTGGTGGGGCCCGCTTCGCCTGGTGGGGGTGATCGCCCTGGTGGGGTCGGACTTTTGACCGCGGTCAAAAGTTCGGCGATTTCCGGAGCGCAAGGCGGGAGAGGGGAGAGCACCGCCTTGGGTGAGACGGGTTCTGCATGGCGGGCTGCTTGCGGAGTGCTGTCCTCCGTAGCACCCGGTGCCTACGATCGGCTGCACGGCTCGCGGGCTCAGGGGGAGGGAGACGCGATGCCGGGGGCATGGCACCAACCGGGGGCGACCCCGCTCTCTCCCCCCGCATGCCAGCCAGCAACCAGCGCCGCCTCCGCTCCCGGGCCCGGCGTGTTCCTGGGTGGCGCCTTCCGGATCCCGAGGAGAACCTGGCGCCCTCTGCTGAGAGCCATGCTGCTGTCGGAGCTGGCCGTGTTCGCGGTGACCGCGGCCGCCGGCTTCGGTATGTACGCGCTTCGCGGCGCCCCTGCCCTTGGTGCTCTCTGGGTGGGCTCTGGCGCTCCGGGCGAGCTGGCGAACATGTTCCTGATCCTCCCCCTCCCCCTCGTCCTGGGCCTTCTATCTGGTCCACGCAACGGTGGGCTCACTGGCAGCCACCTTGGCCCAGCAGGACGCGAGCGGGACTCAGGTGACCGTGCGGAGGCTCCTGCGGGCGACCGCGCCCCGGATACCCGGCACGGTCGGCGGCTACCTGCTGGCCTCGCTCCTCTGCCCCGTGCTGCTCACACCCCCCCCTTGCGCCGTTGATGGTCTGGCCGTGGGTGCTGTACACGCTCGCTCCGTCGATCACGGCCCAGGAAGGGGTGGACAGGGGCGGCTCTGTCGGTGTCACGGACGTCGCTGCGTTCTTCGGCCTCGTCATCGGGGCCATCACTCTCTTCATCGGCGTCCTGATGTTCCAGATCGCTTTCACCCACCTGGTCGGTGACCGGCTCTGTTCGGAAACCGCTGATGGGCGTTCTTGGGTACGGCCTGTGCAGCCGTCGCGTCGGACTCCGCACGGCTGTCGTACGCGCGGTGAACTGCCCGAGGTGACCGCTCTGGCCCAGCGGCCGGGGTCGTCCGGCCTGCTCCAGGAGGCCCGACGACTGCGCGATACGCCGGCCGGCCTCAGTGTCAGGGGGCCCGGCGGTCGGCCGCGTCGAAGCGGGCGAGTGCGAGGGCGCCTGCGTGCAGCGCCCGCTCCAGGGCTGGGGCGAGGCCGTCGTCGAGGCCGCCGAGCGCTTCGGCGGCCTCCTCGACCGCGTCGCGGGTGATCTCCGCGGCGACCTCCTCGGCCGGGGTGCGCGGGCCCAGTTTGCTGACGGCTGCCGCCGCCCTGGCCGGGGTGAGCAGCGCGGCGACTTGGCCGAGGAGCCAGCCGGGCACCCCCGCCGCTCCTTCGGCGGGCGCCCGGTACGGCCGCGAGCCGTCGAAGCGCTCGTCCTCGGCGAAGGCGGGGTGCTTGAACTTGGCCACCGGGCGGGCGGCCGGGCCGGTGCCGTCGGGGGTCCCCCACTCCTCTGCGGGCTTGACGACGAGCCCCTCCGCGAGGTTGCCGGGCAGTTCGGGCAGGCCCAGTAGAGCTGGTACCCGGGTCGGGAACACCGGCGTCCGCTCCTGCACCTGGGCGAGCGTCCCGCGCGCGATCAGCGGGGCGCAGTGCAGGCCTGCGGCGTCGGCTGCCTCCCGCAGCGCCCCGTCGCCGACCCAGCGGGTGCCGCCGCCGGCCACCTCGACCGTGGCGTCGAACGGCAGCCAGAGCAGCCCCGGCGCGTACCAGACGCCGGTCTGCACCGGCTCCGTACCCGGCGAGGGCGGCACGTCCGGGTGAGGGTAGCGCCCGCCGGCCAGTTCGCCGTAGACCGTGACCGGCGCCGAGGGATCGGTGCCGTACGCGCGGCGCAGGGCGGCGGCGCAGCGGTCCGCGGCGACGGCCAGGGCCGGCCAGATCCGTCCCACGCCGAAGAAGTCGTCGAGGCCGCTCTCGCCGAGCAGTTCGCGGCGCTTGGCCGGGCGTACTCCGGCCCGGTCGCACACGACGGCGAAGTTCGCCCCGTGGACCTTCTCCAGCGCGACCCACTCCCGGGCCGCCCGCGCCTCGCCCAGCCGGGCCCGGGAGGGGATCTTGGGGTACGGCGACCAGCCGCTGTCAGCCGCCATGCCGACCGCCACCGTGCTGGTGCTGGTGCTGGTGCTGTTCGGGCAGTCGGCTGTCGGGGTGCGCCCACAGCAGCAGGTTGTCGGGGCGCTCGTCGCCGAAGAAGTCGAGGACGTCCTGGTCCGAGTGGCGCAGGCTGAAGTGGGTGAGGACGAAGAGGGTGTCCGGGTGGGCCTCGACGACGGGCCGCAGCCGGCTCCAGACGGTGTGCCCGACCCGGTCGGCACGGTCGAGCTCGGCGTTGTCGAGGTAGGTGCACTCGGTGATGACCACCGGGTACGCGAAGAGCCACGGATTGTCCTCGAAGACGCTCACGTGCGTGTCGCCGAGGAACGCGAACAGCGGCTTGAGCACCTCGTGTTCCACGTCGGCACCGTCCTTGCGGCGCTGCGCGAGGATACGCCCGAACTCGGCGCCACCCCGGCCCTGTCCGGCGAGGGAGCGTCGCAGCTCCTCGTACTCGGGCAGCAGTTCCCTGCGGCGCTCGGAGAAGGCGTAGCCCACGCACGGCACCTTGTGCGTGCACTCCACCACCCGTACGTGATGCCCGCGACGGCCGAAGGTGAACTCGTCGCCGCCGCGCACCCCGTGCAGCCGGCAGTTCGCGGCGGGGTCGTAGGCCGTGCCGTGGTTGAGTTCGGCGGAGGCTCGCAGGAAGCGCTCGACGTACGGGACGGCGGGGGCGGGCAGGTGGATGTCGACGCCGGCGGGCCTGGCGGCGAGGTAGTCGGGGTCCTTGGAATGGTCGTGGTGGGTGTGCGTGAGGAAGACGGTCTCCGGCTGACGGCCTTCCGCCAGGCCGGCGTCGAGCGCGCAGCGCAGTTCGGGAATGTGGAAGAACGTCTTGTCGTTGGCGCGTGAGTACCCGGTGAGGGTCAGCTCGGTGCCGGGTATCCGCCAGGTCTTCCACTGGCGGAACGGGTGTCCCCGCTCAAGCCGTTCGGGGTGCGCGGGGGTCCGCTCGGGGGCCTGTGCCATCGGTGCCTCCGTCGGACCGCCGTGATCAAGGTGAGGGTCCCGATCGTAGCGGGCGGGGCGGCGGGGCGGCCCGTGGATTCCCGGGCGGGGCGGCACGGCACGGTAGCGGATGCGTACACCAGCTGAGCTGTTCCGTTACGCGGGAAGCAGCGCGGGCTGAGTCGGCCTGTCGTACGTCACGGTCAGCGTCACCGCCACCTCCACGGGGTATGCGGAGGCGTTCGCGACCGAGACCAGTCCAGCTCGCCGCGAGCGCCGAGTTCGTCGAGGACCAGGCGGTGGAGCTTAGCCCACACCCTGGCCTTGCTCCACTCGGAGAAGCGCCGGTGGGCTGTCGCCCCCGACGGCCCGAACGACGCTGCGGGCATCTGTTGCCACGTACAGCCCGACGTGGCCACGAACACGATCGCGGCGAGCACTTCCCGGTCACCATGCCGGCGTCGGCCGCCGCCCTGAGGCCGCGATGGCGCCTCCGGCACCACCCTCTGGAACAAGCCCCACAACTCAGCGTCATGGCGGATGAGCTCATCGACAGCGCCTGATGAGAGGTGAAGGAGCATCAGGGACTCCTGGTCACAGCGGGCGAGACACCGATCAGGGCCGACGACGGTGAACAACGGGCGAAGCCCACCATCAGTCAACGGCTCGGCCACTGCCAGCGAGTCATCTCACTGCCGTCGCGTGGATCGATCAGCCACGTCTCCGGGCCATGGTCCGGTCGCGTGGATCGAATCGCCACGCCTCCGGACCATGGCCCAACAGCACACGACCCCCTCCGCCGGGTGGCGGCTCCGCTGGGTCAGCCGATGCTCACCGGTGTGGCGTCGATGCCGTCGGCGGTACCGCGGAACAGCACGGTCCGGCCGTCGGCGGTGACCGCCCAGAGGTCCGTCAGGCCGTCACCCGTGAGGTCGCCGGTGGAGCCGAGTACCGGATAGTCGGCCCGGGCGAGGCCCGATGCGATCTTGGTACGGGCGGAGCCCCAACTGGCCGGCGCGAACTTGCCGTCGCTGCCCTTGGCCCCCGAGACGGCGAAGAGGTCGCCGGTGGCGTCCTCACGCAGCCAGAGGTCGGCCGCGCCGTCACCGTTCACGTCGCCCGGGGCGACCACGGTGACCGGGTCCCAGCCGGTCCCGCCGACCAGGACGGGTGCGGTGTTGTCCAGGTACGGGGAACCGCCGTAGTACAGCCACATTTCCGAGCCCTGCTTGACGAGCAGGTCAGGGCCGCCGTCGCCGTCGACATCGCCCGCGGCGGCGATCTGCTCGGCGTCGTGCCAGTGGTCGTCGCCGGTCTCGCAGCCCAGCTCCGGGTCCTTCACCGGGCAGCTGACGTTGAGCTGGGACCGGCTGGCCTCGGTGACCTTGCCCAGCCCGCCGTTCTCGTACATCCACAGCAGCTTGGTCCGCGTGACGTCGTTGTACTCGAGCACCACCAGGTCGTTGTAGCCGTCGCCGCTCCAGTCACCGCTGGCGAGGACCTGCGCGCCGGGGGCGACGGTGAGGCCGCCGTCCGCCGGGGCGGCGAAGGTGCCGTCGCCCTTGCCCGCGCGGAACTGGAGGCGGCCCGCCGGGTCGACGGTCCACAGGTCGCGGTGCCCGTCACCGTTCAGGTCGCCGGGCGCGTCCGGAGCCGTGCTGCCCTTGGCGAAGAGGGAGTACGTGGCGGTGTCCGAGACGTTGCCCGCCTTGTCCACGCTCTGCGCGTGCACGGAGTGCGGGCCCGCGGTCGGCGGAACGAGCGTCACGGCGGCGCCGGGCGCCACGGACGCCTGGCGGGAGTCCCAGTCCGTCCAGTACACGATCTCGGCGACGTCCTCGACCCCGCCTGCGGCGAAGGTGAAGGTGCCGGGCGTCCGGGCGGTACCGGTCTGTGAGGGCACGCCGTTCGACGCGTCGGGGAACTGTACCGAGCCGATGACCGGCGGCACGTTCGGCCGGGTCCGGTCGACGGAGAAGGCACAGGTCGCGGACCAGGCGGAGGTCTGCCCCGCGGCGTTCGCACCGCGGACGTTCCAGGTGTAGTCCCCGGTGGGCAGGTCGGCGTCCGGGACCGACCAGGTCGTGGCCTGGCTCTTGACCGCCGGCACCGACTGGGTCAGCGCCGGGGCGCTCTGCCCCGCGCGGAAGACCTGGAACTGGGCTGTGAGCCCGCCCTCCTCCGGGCCGTCGACCGTGGCGAAGAGACTCACCCGCGTGTTGCCGACGAGCCCTCCTGTGCATGCCGTGGCCGGTGAGGTCCCCGGGTCCGAGACCGTCGGCGCGGCCGCGGTCTTCGTCTCCAGAACCGCGCTCCTGGCGTCGAAGCGCTTCCACGCGGTCGTGTCGGTTTCGTCGGAGGCGTACAGACCGACGGTGACGTCGGCCTGGCTCTTCGCCGCGGCCTCCTTCACCAGGGCCGTGGCATCGAACTCGATGTCGCCCGCCGCGCAGCCGGGGCGGCCCTTGGCGGCCTTGACCGTGGCCAACTTGGAGCCCTTGGCGGGCTGGTTGTTCCACGTGGTGTTCGCCGAGATCGCACCGACGCTCCACAGCTCCACCGGTGTGGCCGTACAGGATCCGGCGCCGGTGTTGCGGATGCGCAAGGTCGCCTGTGCCACCGGCGCGCCCTTGACGGCGCTGGTGTCGAGCCGGACGAAGGAGCGGGACAACCCCTCGGATCCGCCCTCGTTGCCGGTCCGCAGCGACTCGCTGGACTTCCACGCACCGCGGTTGGGATGCTTCTTGGTCACCTGGGTCCAGGCCTGCGCGCCACCGAACGTCTCCCCCGCGTTCGTGGCATTCGCCGTCGACCCCGACGCGGCTGCTGTGGGGGCCATCACGACGACCGCCGAAGCGGCCAGCGCTGCTGCCGTCACGAGCGAGGCCGCATTCTTCACGGACATGCACACTCCAATTGTCTGATCAACAATCAGACCTTAGAGCACACGTCCGACCCTGACCCAAGCATTAGATGCGCAGTTCAACAGTGTGATGTGCTCGTCAAGGTTTCGTGGGCTGGTGACGCGGCCGGCGGGGCGCTGGTGGCGATCTCCGCGAGGGCGCAGCCCCGTACGCACGCCGGCTGACCGAAGGACAAGAACCGCCCCGCACGTGGCTGATGCCAGGGGTCGGTCCTCGCGCCGGACCTCCCGGTCCAGGTGCATGCAATGCGCAACCCGCGTGCCGTGCCTTGAACCGGGACGTCGAGAACCGAGCCGACCGCTGCACCGCTTGGCCAGGTGAAGTCGGCCTCCTCATCCCGATCGCGGAGCAGGCACCGGCGGCGGACTTCACGTACAAATGGTCGGCGCTGGCCGCACCCCGGGCGCTGCGGCCGCAAGGGACCGGCCGCGGCCTACGTAGTCACTGGCGCGTGCAGCTGCCGGTCGGTGGCCGCCCGGCGCTCCGCCTTGGAAGCGACGGGCATCGTGGCGGCGACGGCGGCCGTAACCACGTGCCGGGTAGCCCGGCGATTGACCTGCCGGCTTCGCGCCGCGGGCAGTCCTGCCCGGAGTCAAGAAGCAAGCCCACCGGGTCCTTGGTCGGCCCGGCCAGCCGCATCTGGTCCTCCAGACGCCGGGCGATCCGGTCGGCGAGGCCCTGCAGATGAGCCGGGCGGCGATTTCGGAGGCGGTCGCCTACCTGACCGAGCCAACGTGGTCGCCACGAGCGCGAGCCGGGCTCCCGGCGCGACCGGTACGTCCTACACGGCGAGCTCTGGTACGAGACCTTCACCCGCCGGGACCAGGTCCTGACTCTGTCGGAGAAGACCCTGCTGGAGGGCGCCGCCGGTCTCGGCACCGACACCCCGGCCGGGGCGCGGATCGCGGAGACGGCGGCCTTCTTCGAGTTCCTCCAGCACGAGATGCTCGGCATCATGGAACGCTGGCGGGCCTACCGCGAGACGCACGACGTGGAGTGACCGGCGCCGGGGCCGGGTCGCCTCCTCAGCAGAAGTCGGCGGCCGCGCGGGCGGCTCCTTCATTCCAGGCCATGTTGTAGGTCGCGGTGCGGGGTGCGATTCCCTGCGGCTGCTTGGCCTGGCAGTTGTTCTTGATCGCCCTGTAGCCGTCGGCGAAGCCCTTGGCCCTCTCCTCGTCCTTCTGCGACTGCTGGCTCTTGGCCTTGGCGCACTTGACGGTGCTCTCACCGTCGTCCACCGAGATGTGGTACTGGCCCTCCTTGCTGATGGGCACGACAAAGGCGCCGTCGGAGTCCACGACGAGGCCATGTCCGGAATTGCTCGGTCCGATGAACGAAACCTTCTGCCCCTCCTTGAACCCCTCGCCCATGAGCGAGAAGGTGGCTAGACCTGCGGCATCGGTGTTCCGCACCACCGCGCAAACCGCCGTCGGGACGACGGTGGCGGTCTCGGGAGCCCTTTCACTCATCGCGTGAGCGCCGGCGGCCGTGCCGAGTGCGAGCGACGCGGCGATCGGTGGTGTCAAGAGAGCTAGACACAGTCTGCGGTTCATGGGTCCACCCTCGGATGGGTGGGCTGACCTTCACAGCCCTGGTCCCACCATTGTCGGTGGAGCCCGTGGCCACCGCATCACAGCAGCGTGACGGCGGACCGGTTGACCGGGCGGCGCCCGCCCTGCCGTGCGTCCCGTCAAACCATCGCCGAGATGAATCGCGCAACCTTCGCCTGATACCGCCATGCCAGGCCGACCGGTCAGAGCCGGCCCGCCCCCGTGTCAGGGCTACTGACGCACCACCGACCGCCGTTCCCATTGGGAACGGCGGCCGCGCCTTTGCTGCCGGGCCCTTACGCCGCAGCCACAGATCAACGGGAAGGGAACCGGCGCCGGAACTGCGTCACATGGGGCTGGTGTGGGCCGGCCGTCTGATGTTGTGCAGCATGAGCCGGGCCTGGCACTGCAGGTGGGACAGGCGATGCCTGTGACACGCAGGGACGGCGAACTTGTCTGCGATCGCCGGGAACGCAACTCCGGTGTGCCTCGCCTGCCGCGACTGATTGGCCTCATTCCGCTGCAGATCGGCCGACAGTTTCCGTACCCGGTCCGCTGCCTTCTGAGCCCGAAGGCCCTCCTGCTCCGCCCGCACGGCTGCCACGTCGGCCTGCCGCTGCTGTGCAAGGGAAGCCACCTACGAGGCCGCCGCGTCCGCAACAGCGTGTGAGGCTCACAAGGTGGCGGGGGTGCTGTGACTGAGCGCCGCAGTTGGCCCGATTGGCCAGATTCGCGCCCAGTTGGGTTCGACGTCCCGTGCGCTGCCCCAGACCTCGAAGCCGCCGGCCCGTCAGATTCCGGCGGCCTGCAGTTGGGCAAAGGTGCCGACCTTCGCCGACCATGCCTGCTGATCCGGTACAGCACGCCAGCCGAAGAGCGAGTCGGAGGTGAGCGTGTCAGGCCAGATCATGTAGCCGAGCATGACGAGTTCACACCCCGCCGCATGCGCGGCTTCGACCGGGAATGTCGGCCAGTCGGGCCAGTGTGAGAGGTCCTTCTCGGCAAGGGACTCAAAGCTGCCATCCCGTACCACTCGCAGTAGATATCCGCTGTGCGCTGCCTTGCAAATGGCAGTGAGATCACGGCGGGAGTTCTCAGTCGTCATGGCAGGACGCTAACGGGTGCTCAGAGGGGTGCTCACCCCCGGCGGGGTCACAGGGCCACGTCGATGTAGTCGATGTCCGTGAACTCCACCTGCAACCCGTCCGTGCGGCTCCCGCTGTCGCGGAAGTAGACCTCCCCGAGCCCATCGGCGGCGATCTGCCGCAACTCGACCTCCGAGGCCCCGGCGCCACCAACCAGGGGCTGCCACCGGCACCGAACCTCGGACTCGAGCTTTTCGGCGGGCGCAGGCTTGGGGTGCTTGATCTGATCCTTCACGGATCGCTCGGCGGTGCGCTGCGAGACCCCCGGCACCCCCGCAACGGCCTGCTCGATGGCGACCCGCATCGGAATGCCCAGGGTTTGCGAGGAACTGCCGTGACCGTGCCATCGCCGCTCTATTGACCCGACTGACCTTGACTGGTGCCCTTTTCAATTGATTCAGCTTTCTCCAGAAGCTCCTTGAAGGGTGTCTGCGCCGTGGAGCCACGCACCTTCGCGAGACCATACCGGTCAATAATCTCTTGATTGAAGTTGGGAAGGGCAGGGTTGAAATGGATCCTGTCACCCGGTGGCGATATGGCCACATCTATGCGCGGCAGTTCAGCATTGGACACACGCCACACCATTATATGCTGTCGACCTCGGGTCACGTTGAGGATCTCACTGCTGTTCGAAATGTCGGAGTCATTTCTATATTTTGTGTGAGCAGGCTCATTAGGGCTCAACTTACCCTCCTTTTTGAGCGTCTCGACGGTCGCCCGGGATTCTTCATACTTGGGAGGCAGTATCATTCTGTCTTTCCTGATCACGTAGACCTCGGTCTGCGCCCTGATCGCCTCGTAGTTCGCCTCTTCGGGCTTCTTGATCTCGACGACTGCATCCTGTGTGATTTCCTCCCCTGGATTCAGAACGCGACCCGCCGGTGTGACGAACTCGCCATCGTAGATCATTTTGTACTTAGGAGGTCTGCCCTCAGTAATGCTGTTCGAGGCCCCGCCCTGGATCCAGTAGATACTGCCGAGTACATAGACCGGAATCTGGCCGCTGTTCTTTACGGACAGGTGGACCGTCACCTGCATCGACGCCGTCGTTCTGTCCAGGGTCGCCTCTTTGAACTCAGCTCCACTCATGATCAGCGGGATGGTCGCATAGGGGACATAGATCTGCGAATATGCCAGGTTGATGCTGGCGAGGAGGGTGGGGACGATTGCCCCGATCGCGATTCGCCCGGGATTCCGGAGACCTTTCCACGCCCGGGATCTGATGAGCCCAATCCCTGCCACTACAGACCAGACAAGGAAAATTCCCGCAGTCGTCGACCAGCGGTTGAAATGCTCGTCAAGCTGCATAAGGAGAAGCGAGAAACTGCCGAGAAAGACGATGACGACTCCGGCCAGAACGATGGCTCCCGAATAGCGCCTCTTCCGCTTGTGCCAATAGTCGAGAGTGGCCACTGCGGCGATCAACACCACCAGGCCAGCAGCAAGGACCGTATATCCTGCGAGCCGTCCGCCGAAGGTCAGGGCATCACGGCTGTCCGCCCAGCCGATCCTGATGAGCAGGCACGCGGGGAAGAGGAAGCCGAGAAATACGATGGTACCGACTGCACGTCGCTGCACCGCTCGATCCGGCCAGACAGTGTCGTCTCCTCCGACCCAATGGATGTCGCGCCCGATTTCTTCCAGACCAGCATGGCGCAGCAGTGCTTGGAGTTGCCTGGGGGACCGTACCTTGCCCTCGGACTTGCCGTTGATTGTGACTTTCCGCCAGCCGAGGTCATCAGGCGCCAATACGGCCACGTCGGGAGTGTTCGGCATAACTTCAGCCTGCCGCTTGTCCGCGGTACGCGCCTCTGGAGCCGTGTACCACTCGCTGCCGGAAACGCCCATCAGGTGCGCTCGACGCGGTGCGGGGTGAAGCTGGTCATGACGTGTTGGTGTCGCTCATCCTCACAGGAGCTCCCATGCGTACACGACTTCTCGGATTCACCGCCGCTCTGATACTGGCTGCTCTTGGCGCCATGGGTCCCGTTGCACAGGCGTCCGTACCTGCGGTACCTGCCGTCGACGGGCCGACGTGTCTGCAGGCTGATGGAACGGTGGAGTACGACTCCGGTGCAGGCCTTTGGATCTGCGTGGGTGGCAGTCACGACGGCGAATCCATCAACTGACCACGCATTTGGCACTCATCGGCCAACTCCTGCCCGCATCCAAAGTCGGCCCCACCCATGCAGGCCCTCAGGCACCGCGGCGGGCACGTACCCGGACCGATCCACAGCCACGCGTTCAAGCCTTACATGGTGACCGCTGGTACCAGGGCTGCACCAACGCCTGGACGGGATAAGGGAGATCGTGCCGCTAAAGCGCCAGATGTTCGGCCGCGCCGGCTTCGCTCTCCCGCGGAAGAGGATTCTTCTGGCCAGCTGACCACAGCCACCCATAGGGTGACGGGGACGAGAGAAGATGCGCTATGGATCCCCGCATACCCCGCCTGCGTCGCAAGCTGGCCGCGATCCCGTTCCAACCGCTACGCAGCCACTCCTTCGGGGAAGAGCAACACGAGTTTCGCCTCGGTCCGAAGCTGACGGAAGCACGCGTCGCCGCGTTTGAGGCCGAGCACGGCATCTTCCTGCCCGATGCCTATCGGCAGTTCCTCATGCACATCGGAGGCTCAGGCGCGGCACCGTTCTACGGCCTCATGCCGCTGGAGCGGTGTTCCCTGCTGGTCATGGATCCGGGCGGGCAACAAGGGGCACCCCCGCGGCTTCAGCGGCACGGGATCTGGGACCCACGAAGGCGACCTCTTCCTTCACGTCATCGAAATGGGCTGCACCGATGTATGCGTCGTCGCGGTGACCGGTCCCCTCATGGGCCGCGTCCTCATCGGCAACGGCGACGGGTTTTGGGGCCCCAACGTCTCCTCCTCCACCGACTTTCTCGACTGGTACGAACGCTGGCTCAACCACATGAGCGCCGGACGCGACAACCGGGCCCTGGAACTCACCTCACCCCGGCTTCGCGCCCATCCCGACCGCCATCGCAGGGCCCCGAGGATCTGACTTTCCGTAACATCTGCACGGAATGTGAGCCAGAACCCGAGAAACGACAGCGCTCCCAGCGCGCCCCGGCGTCGCAGGGCCTCGCCTCGGGAGGCTGCGATGAGGTTCCAAGCAGTTCTGCGTAGTGTTCCGACTCCGTGACATCCATCCGGCCACGGAGCCTCCGCGAAAACCTGTTGGCGGACCACGGCGACGCTGATACTTTTCCGGAGGCCGTGCGAGAGATGGAGGAGGTGGTACCCGTGAACGCAATATCGACATGGGTGCTCCCCTCCGGGGTCACGGTCGGGCGATAGGTCGTCCGGGAGCGCCGTTCATGAGCACTCCCGAAAGGCATGACCATGCACGTCACTTCTGAACAGCGTCTCGACGACGGCGTCCTCGAGCGCGAGTTCACCCTCGGCGAGATCCCCGGTGTCCTGTGGACGCCCGCGTCCGTATCCGCGCCGGCGCCGCTGATCCTGATCAGCCCCCCGCCCCTCGGACTGCGCAAGATGCACCACCGGCTGGCGGGGCGGGCCCGGTACTACGCGTCGGAGTACGGCTTCGCCGCGGCCACCATCGAGCTCCCCGGGAGCGGTGAACGGCCCCGTTGGGCCGCCGCCGAGCAAGCCCGCGCCGACCTGCGCCGGGTAATGGAAGCCGGCGAGCCGGTCGGCGACGAGATCGTCGACGCCCTCGTCCTCCCGCTGGTCGAAAAGGCGGTCCCGGAATGGCAGGCCGCCCTGGACGCCCTCCTGTCGCTGCCCGAGATCGGCGGCCCGGTCGGGTACGAGGGGGGAGTGATCTCCATCGGCGTCCGCCTTGCGGTGGTCGAGCCGCGCATCGTGGCCGCCGGTTTCTTCGCCGGGAGTCTCGTGCCCGCCGCCATGTTCGAGGCGGCCCGCCAGGTCACCATTCCGCTCCATGTCCTGCTGCAGTGGGACGACGAAGGGAACGACCGGCAGGCGGCCCTGGACCTGTTCGACGCCTTCGGCTCCAAGGAGAAGACCCTGCACGCCAATCTCGGCGGGCACACCGGCGTCCCGCAGTTCGAGCTCGATGCCGGGGCCCGGTTCTTCGCCCGGCACCTGAAGTGACGCCGGGCCGTCACCGTCAGGACAGCAGCAGACGGTAGGCGGTGTCGGCCAGGACGCTGCTCGTCGAGGGCAGGTCCCGGCTCTCCTCTGCTGTTTGTGCCGCGGGCCCCTGCCAACTCGGCAGGGGCCCGCGTCCGCCAGGCCCACCTGGCGGACGGGCACTCGCCTGTGACGCCCCGTGGCGGGGACGGTGCCCGGATGCAGGACCAGGTCCCCGGTGTGGGTCCCGTCGGCCGTGTACTCGACGACCACCGTGTCCCCCTGGGACGTGAGGTGGTCGAGGGTGAACGTGCCGTCGGGCATCGCCTCGAACATGGCCTTCGCGAGTTGGGTGAACCCCTCCGGACCTTGCAGCGTCCTTCCGCTGCCCTGCTCGACGAGGGTGCAGTCCGGGGCGACGGCCGCGGCGATGGAGTCGTAGTCCCGGTCGTTCCATGCCCGGAAGAGATCGCGGACGAAAGCTTCGTTGTCAGCCATGGGAACCCTCCACTCGAAAAGATCTTCTCTGTTCCATGCTGACCTGCCGCCCCCGGCTGCGCAGCCGGGGGCGGCGGCAGCTGGGTGCCTGTCCGTCTCCTACGGTGCGGGTGCGGGTGCAGGTGCGGGTGCGGTCCGGGGCCGGCGGGGCATGAGGAGGTACGCCGCGACAGCCAGGGCGAGGGGCAGCAGGCTCACGACCAGCATGGTGAGCCTCAGGCCGTTGGTGAAGTCCAGTCCGAGGTCCAGTCCGGACTGCCGGAGCAGGTTCGGGTCGTATCCGGCGGTGCCCGGACTGTGGGCCATCGCGCTTCGCGTCGCGTCCACGGCTTGATCGGCCTCGGTCGCCGACATGCCCCGCGCCTCGGCGTCATTGAGCCACTGCCGTTGGAAGAAGAGATTGAGGAGCAGGAGGTAGACGGCGGGGCCGAGCGCGTAACCGGTCATTCCGAACGCCGGCTGGACGGAGGCCACGGCGCCGGACTTCCCGGGCGGGGCGTGGGAGAGAATGGTCTCGGCCACCGCGGCGGAGGTCACCAGCGATCCCAGGTTGGCGAGCCAGGTGGCCAGTACGAGGATCCACAGCGCCATCGTGGGCGTGGCGGTGACCGCCATCAGCAGGCCGCTCGCGACCAGCACCAGCAGGCCGGTGATGAGGACCGGCCGGGGGGTGTACTTCCCGATCAGTTGCCCGGCGAGGATGACGGCGCCCGCGATCGCCAGCGTGCCGGGCAGGTACAGCAGGCCGATCGTGCGCGGGGGCAGCGCCAGGATCACGCTGCCGAATTGCCCCAGGACGAAACTGAACCCGGCGACGAGGAAGTTCAGCGTCAGGCTGGCCAGCGCGGCCACGGTGAACGGGCCGCTGCGGAACAGGGACAGGTCCAGGACCGGTTCCGGTGTCCGGCGCTCACGGAGTACGAACAGCACGCCGGCGACCACGCTGACCGCCAGCGGCAGCCAGGCCTGGACCTGGGAGATCCCGTTCTCCGCCTCCGCGATGCCGTGGACGAGGGTCAGCAGGGTGACGCCGACCAGGCCGACGCCGACCACGTCGACTCCGCGACGCCGCAGGACGGGGGGCTCGGTGACGTACCGGGCCGTGAGCCCGAGCGCGATCAGCGACAGCAGGGGGGCGAGCAGGAACAGCCACCGCCAGCCGACCACCTCCACCACCCAGCCCCCGACCGCGGGCGTCACCCCGCACAGCACCATTTCGATGGCCATGAAGATGCCGATGGCCGCCGGCCGCCTCTCCTGCGGCACCGACGCCTTGAGCAGGGCCAGCGACACTCCGAGCATCGCGGCCAGCGCCAGGCCGTCGAGGAGGCGCATCACCAGCAGGAACATGTAGCCGGGGGAGAGCGCGGAAAGCAGGTTGACGACGATGTCGCCGACCAGCCCCAGCATCAGCAGCCGCTTGAGCCCGAAGGCGTCCCCGAGACTGCCCACGGCGAGCACCGCGGCGGCCACGACCAGCGTCGCCGCGCCTCCCAGGAACCCGATGACGTCGGGCGGCACGTCGAGGGCCCTGCTGATCTGCGGCATGTTCAGGCTGAGGACCAGCGGGTCGACGGCCGTGATCGTGAAAGCGAGGGAGAGCCCCGAGATGATCGGGAGTAGCGAGACAAGGGATCGCGGCTCGGCAGTCGACACAGCAACACCTCCCGTACGTCGGCCAGCGCCGACCGCTCGATGACCGACCGTGATCCGGCCACCGCTTCCGGCCCGCCGTCCCGCCCGGCGCGTCCCGGCACCGGACGTACAGACCGCGAAATTGCTGCCGCTCCGGCCGCTGATGCGGTTCGGCGGAGGCGGATCGGCGGATGCGGATCGGCGAATGCGGACCAATGCCGGCCGCCCTCCGCCGGTCCTGGAAGGACGACGGAAGGCTTCCGTCCACAGCCTCTCAGGGCATTGCCGACGGCCCCGTACTCATCCGTACGTGGCGGTGCGCGTTCACCTGTACGCCGACACTGGTCACTGGTCCCCCACTGCAGAGCGCGGCCTGGCGAACGGAGGACTGCCAGTCAGGACAGGACCGCTTCGCAACCACCGACACCTCGGCGGGCCAGCAAGTGGGCGTCGAGGAAACCCCGTTCGGAGGCCGGGTCGTGGACCAGCCGGGCGAACGTTACGAGGCCGGCTCCGGCCAGCAACTCGGCGAAGCGGTCCACCGGCCAACTGTAGGCGGGCGTCACCTTGTGGTCGAAGCGGACCGGATCCGGTCCGTCGGTCCCGAAGAACGAGACCAGGAGCAAGCCCCCTGGTGCCAGAACACGCGCCTGTTCGGCGAGGACAGCGGGCAGTTCCCCGGGAGGGGTATGGATCATCGAGTAGTGGGCCAACACGCCGCCGAGCGCGCCGTCCTCGACCGGCAGGGTCTCCATCCGGGCCTCGTCGAACCGCAGCGTCGGGTGGGCCCGCCGGGCATGGTCGACCATGCCCGGGGAGAGGTCGAGCCCGAAGGCGTCCACCCCCAAGTCGTGCAGCATGGCCGTCAGATGTCCGGGGCCGCACCCGACGTCGACCGCTCGCGGGTTTCCCGTCCCGCGCACCAGCTCGGCGAAGGTGCCGATCATGGCTCGCGCGAAGGGCTGCGTCTCGAGCCGATCAGCGAACATCGACGCGTACAGCTCGACGATCCCGTCGTAGGCAGTCCTGGTCTCATCCTGGTGTTCCACCACGGGAAAGAAGCTAACATCCACGCCAGTTGCAGCCGCCCTCCGGCCTCGTGCCGACGCCCGCCCTGAGGAACTGACCGCCCGGTCCCGTGATCACTACCTGGGTCGGCGAAGGCGGCCCCAACCTGGCCGAACCGCCCGGTGGCCTCGACTCGTATGGCTACCCCCGTCTCGGATGCCTTCCGGCGGCGGGACTGGCGGCGAGCGGGGTGGTCAGGCGGTCCTCACATGGTGACGCGGCCCGCCCAACCGGCCCGGCAGCCAGTCGCCAAACACACCCACCAGGACAAACGGTCTTCAGGATGTCGTTTCGTATGGCTCCGGTGAGGGCTGGGAGCCCTGGGTCTGGGCGGGGGCGGGGGCCGGGGCCTGGGCCTGGGCCTGGGGAAAGCCCAGCTCGTCCAGCAGCGCACTGAAGAGGTCCTCCGCGAAGGGCTCCCGCGAGCGCAGTAGCTCTTCGATCCGGGACTGCTGGGCTGTGGCTGGGATGCCAGCCGCCGCAGCCCAGCCGAGGGCCCCTTCAGCGTCGGCCGGAATATCCACTTCGAGCTCCGCGCGCTTGCGCCTCACAGCCTCGTCGAACGCGGGTGTGCCCAGCCACAGGCTCACGTCGTCCAGGTCCTCGGGTTCCTCTGCGAGAAGTGCCGCAGCGTTATGCAGGTTGAGCCACGCCTGCCAACGCTGTCCGTCGGTTACCAGCCCGGTCACGAGGGCCATGCTGCTGTCAGAGACATCTGCGACGCAGGCTGGTGCACCTGTCCATGCGACCAGGGCGGACAGATAGTCGTCCTCCCACAGTCCGTGATCGAACTGGAGGGTCTGCCAACCGCCCGGGCGCGGCAACCATGCATGCACGGTGTCCTTCAGCTCCTGATCGATGCTGTCGAACACGGGTGCTTCCAGCAGCGGACGCTTGCTACGAGCCATGACCAGATGACCTGAAAGCCCATGGAACCTCCTCCTTGGAGACGTTGCGCGCACTCTATGAGTTGCCACCGACAGGGCAGGCTCGGGCCGGCTCAGCTGCCGAGTCTGCCGGTAGCCGATGAGGGAGGCGGCCATGCCGACGAAAGCGAGGAAGTGCTCAGTCTTGCGCTCGTGACGTGATGCAGGCGTCGGCATCCGGCGAGCCAGGACACGGTTCTCTCGACGAACTGCCGATGACGGCCCATCAGTGTCGAGGGATCCGCTCCCCCTCGCTGCGGTGATCGTGCCGGGCGCCGCAGGGCGGCCGCCGAGGAGCCGGCCGAGGACCGTACGGACGCGTGAGGCTGTCCGGCTCCGTCACCTGCGCGGTACCGGGGTCAGGGCAGCCGCCACCCAACTCCCAAAGGAAATTCTGCAAAAATACTTTTGGAAAGTCTTGGAGGGCTCTAGCCTGCCGTCATGATCAGCGGAGCACAGAGACGCGTCCTCGATCCTGAGCAGGACGCGGCAGCCCTGAAGGCCCTTACACACCCCTTGCGCATCCGACTGCTCGGGCTGCTGCGGCAGGACGGCCCGGCCACCGCGAGCGAGCTCGCGGTCAGGACCGGTGAGTCATCCGCTTCCACCAGCTATCACCTGCGAGTCCTGGCGAAGTACGCGTTCGTTGCCGAGGCCGAGCATCGTGACGGGCGGGAGCGCCGCTGGCAGGCGGTGCACTCCGTGACCTCCTGGAGCAACAAGGCGATGGAGGCCTCACCGGACAGCCGCGCCTACGTCAGCTTGTCGCGCAGGGCTCAGATCGAACACTTGGAGGCTTCTCTCGTCCGGCACGAGGCAGATCTCGCCGACGGACGGCTGGGGCAGGAGTGGCTGGAGCCGTCCGGGATCAGTGACCTGATGCCCCGCTTGACCCCCGAGTCGCTCACCGAACTCTGGGAGGCGCTCGACCGGAAGCTGGAGGAACTGACCGCCCGTGATGCCGGGGATCCGCGCGCCACGCAAGTAGTCCTCCTCACTGCCGGTCTGCCCCTGGCACCGGCACCGCACGGCCCCGGCGCGGAGCCGGACCTGGCCGCCGTTGCGGAGGCAGACGCCGAGAGCGCGTCATGACCGAGCCACTGGACATGTCCACCGCACGTCGCCGCTACGTCATGGTCTGCATGCTCTTCTGGCTGCCTCTGGGCCTTACCATCGCCCCACTGATCCTTCTGTTCACCGAGCGCGGCATGACCATGGCGGCCATCGCGGGCTTCTTCGCCGCGCACTCCCTCACGGCGGCAGTGCTGGAACTGCCCACAGGAGGGCTGTCCGACGTGCTGGGACGTCGCGCTGTCCTGGCGGCCGCCGGCCTGCTGAACCTGACCGCCTTGACCCTTCAGGGCCTGGGTACCGCTCCCTGGTTGCTCGGCCTGGGCATGGCGCTGATGGGTACGGGCCGCGCCCTCTCCAGCGGACCGGCCGAAGCCTGGTACGTCGACACCGTCCACGCGCGCTCCGGCCCCGGCGCCGAAGTGCGCACCGGCCTGGCCCGCGGCTCCTCCGCAACGTCCGCCGCGCTCGCCGTGGGCACCCTGCTCGGTGGAGCCATTCCCTGGCTGCTCGGACTCGGCCCCGACTTCGGCGCCCGGCTGAGCGCGGCAACCTCCGGACTGGTGCTGCCCCTTTCCGTCCCGCTGCTGCTCGGCGCAGCGGTCGAGGTCGCCTTCGTGCTGTACGTCTTGACTGCTCTGCCCGAACCGCCACGGCCGGCGGCCACCCTGCGCAACGTACTCCGAGGCATCCCGGTCACCGTCGCGGGCGGGCTGCGCCTGGGGGGCCGCGATGCGCTGGTCCGCCGGGTGTTCCTCAGCGCAGGGGCTGCCGGTAGCGCCCTGGCCGCGATCGAACTGCTCACGCCGGGCCGTGCCGCGGCCCTCACGGGCGCGTCGGAGTCGGGGGCGGTGCTCTTCGCCGCACTCGCCTGCGCCGGATTCGTCTGCGCGGGTCTCGGCAGCCACCTCGCACCGCTGACCGCCCGGCTGGCGGGCAGCGGCGAGCGTGCGGTCCTGGTGAGCCTTGGCATCAGCGCGAGCGGCCTGCTGATGCTTGGCGCCGCTTCAGCATCGACAGGAGTGGGCCCTACGGCCCTCACGGCTGCCGGCTACGGCCTGGTCTACCTCGGGCTCGGCTCCGCGGGACCGAGCGAGAACGACATCCTGCACCGCCGTGTCGCCGGCGCGGGCCGGGCCACCGCGCTGTCCGTCCAGTCTCTTGCCCTGCAACTGGCAGGAGCTCTGACCGGGTTGATCGTTGGCGTCCTTCCTGCAGGACCGCTGCCGTGGCTGCTGGGAGGTACCGTGCTCCTGGCGGGAGCACTCCTGTGGGTTCACCGCGACCGGCCAACGCCCACCGCTCCGGCGGCAATACCTCAGCCACATGCCCTGCCGTCTCCCCCGAGCACCGTCGACTCCGACCCCCCGCGCGTCTCTTCCAGCTGACTGCCCGGAAACACGAGAAGCGGGCGTTCAGTACCAGGCCCACAGCGCCGATCTGATCCTCCATTCCGTGCTGGTACCACTGGTACGGCTGGTACGGCCTGGTACGGCTGCCCGGCCACCCCGAGCGCGGACATCCGCATCGGCTGGACCGCCCCCCTCACCATCAGCAGTGCCGCCCGCTGCACGCCTGGCGAGCGGACCCGCATCTCCGCCGCTTACGACGCCAATACCGGACTGATGCACCTCTACGTGAACGGCACCCTCGCCGGCACCGGCCACCACGCCGCTATACGAATATCCCTGCCTCCATCGAGAGGCAGGGATATTCACACACGACAAACGACTCCATTATGGGCAGCGCGGCCTTTGCCTTACTCCGCCATCAGACGTCGCAGTACTTGAGAGAGCCAGCACAGCGAGGACGTCGGACGCCGGCTCACCACCCAGCGGCGAGACTGGCGCCGGCTGAACGAGGAGCAACAGCAGCGGTTCGGCGAGCCGGGCTCGGAAGAGCCGTACGGGCACGCGGCCCCCGCGGGGGCGTCCCGAGTTCGGGCCGGGCACGGGCGGCGCGGCCTTCCAACAGGGCACGGAGGCCGTTGCCCGGTCGACAACCAGAAACGGCGCCGCAACCGGCTCGACACCGCCCGGCTCACCGCGCTCGCCGAACTCGGCGTCGACCGGGCACGGTAACCAGCGACGGGGCCCAGAGCGAAACCCCACCCCGCCTCCCGGGCCCCGCGGCTTCGCTGTAGCCTCCCTGGGGTGAGCAGCCCAGATACGGTGCCCGAGTGGCAGGCAGTGTTGGACGCTACCGCGTGGACGTCACTCGAAACGCCCGCAGGACCTGCGACAGGCGGATTCCTGCCGTCCGCCCTGGCTGGCCTTGTGGACCCCGACCCGGCCGTCCGCGCTGCGGCACTCGGCAGGGCCCTGCCCAGCCACCAGAACACGATCTACGAGGCCACCGTGCCCGTCGCACGGTACGTCGCGGCCATCCTGTCGCACCCCGCCACCGCCACCAGCACCAGCACCAGCACCAGCACCAGCGAAGTCCACCCGGCCACTGGGCAGGATCCGAACCGTCCCATGCGCGCTGAGCTGTTGGAATGGCTCGGCTCGACCGCGTACGACGCCGACGACGCGACCGTCACGATCGCCGAAGACGGGTGGGACGGCACGTTTCCCTCCCCGGACCCGGCCATGCGCGCGTTCCGGGACCTGCGCCCGCATCTTTACCAGGCGGTCCGCCCGCTCCTGGACGATGAAGACGAGAGGGTCCGGCACACCGCCCTCGTCGCAGCCATCCCCCTGGCCGAACACCCCGGACTCGTCACCCACCACGACCTGCTCGCCCATCACGCACGCCGCCTGCTGAACACCAGCACCCTCCGTTACCAGCGTGACCGCGCCCTGGACGCCCTGCGGTCCTGGGGCCACAGCACCAGCGCCCTGGAAACACCGGAGGACACCGCAGCACGAGCCCGATACGCCCGCTTCGCCGCCCAGCGCCTCCAGCCTCTCGAGGGGGGCGGCTACAGCGACGAACCGCCTTTCTGACACCGACCCGAGAGAGCGCAGTCGCGCCCCCCGACCGCGAGGGCTCGACGCTACCGGCTCCGTGCCCTCACCGACCCCGGAGCCGACTGGGAGCGGGAAGGCTACGGGGCCGATGACGGATGGGCCGGGCCCGTGAGCGGTGACGGCCGCCGAAACGTTCGGCGCAGATCCCGCAGCCGTCCCGACCCTGCCGGACCGATGGCCGCCGGAGTAGCGGCCCGGGACTCCGTGCCGCCTGCCGGAGACCCGGCCGGACCGGGAGGAGGCTCTGGCCCCGGAGCGACTGAGGCTACTCGGCCCGTAGCGCGGCCAGCCGCTGCTCGAACGGCACCATCTCGAAGCCGTCCGCCGGATCCATCGACGTGATCGCCCCCGTCAGCGAACGGGGGGCGATCGCGACGGCGGTGTCGACGTCCGGGGCGGCGGGCGTCATGGCGCGCGCCAGCTCCGCGCCCGCACGGGCGATCCGCTGCGCCAGCCCCAACTCGCCCCAGTCCTCCGAGGCCGCGTACACGGCGGTTGGCAGGACGACCGCGCGCAGGTAGGTGAACAGGGGGCGCAGAGCGTGTTCGGTGACCAGGGAGTGCCGGGCCGTGCCGCCGGTCGCGCCGAGGAGCACCGGTTTCCCGGTGAGGGCGTCGTTGTCGATGATGTCGAAGAACGACTTGAACAGCCCGCTGTACGACGCCGCGAACACCGGTGTCACGGCGATCAGGCCGTCCGCGGCTGCCACCGCGTCGAGCGCGGCGGCCAGCCGGGCCGGCGGGAACCCGGTGACGAAATGCTGGCCGATCTCCGTCGCCAGCTCCCTCAGTTCGATCACTTCGGGCTCGGCGTCCACGTGCTCCAGCGTCGCGGCCGAGAGCCGGTCGGCGAGTAGCCGCGTCGAGGAGGGCGAACTCAGACCCGCCGAGACGACGATGAGCTTCATGCCTGCGTCTCCTCCTTCTCCTGGGCTGCTGCCACCACGCGAGCGGAGTGCGTCGGCGCGTCCGGCACGCCGGCCGGGCGCAGGTTCGCGAACTCCTTGCGCAGCACCGGCACGACCTCCTCGCCGAGCAGGTCGAGCTGCTCCAGGACGGTCTTCAGGGGCAGGCCGGCGTGGTCCATCAGGAAGAGCTGGCGCTGGTAGTCGCCGGCGTAGTCCCGGAAGGACAGGGTTCGCTCGATGACCTCCTGCGGCGAGCCGACGGTCAGCGGTGTCTGGGAGGTGAACTCCTCCAGGGACGGGCCGTGGCCGTACACCGGCGCGTTGTCGAAGTACGGGCGGAACTCGCGCACCGCGTCCTGCGAGTTCTTGCGCATGAACACCTGGCCGCCGAGCCCGACGATGGCCTGCTCGGGGGTGCCGTGCCCGTAGTGGGCGTAGCGCTGCCGGTACAGGTTCACCATCTGTTTGGTGTGGGAGGACGGCCAGAAGATGTTGTTGTGGAAGAAGCCGTCGCCGTAGTAAGCGGCCTGCTCGGCGATCTCCGGCGAGCGGATGGAGCCGTGCCATACGAAGGGCGCGACACCGTCCAGCGGACGCGGGGTGGAGGTGAAGGACTGCAGCGGCGTGCGGAACTTTCCCTTCCAGGTGACGACGTCCTCGTCCCACAGCCGGCGCAGCAGCGCGTAGTTCTCGATGGCGAGGTCGATGCCGTCGCGGATGTCCTTGCCGAACCAGGGGTAGACGGGACCGGTGTTGCCGCGGCCCATCATCACGTCGACGCGGCCGTCCGCGACGTGCTGGAGCATCGCGAAGTCCTCGGCGATCTTCACCGGGTCGTTCGTGGTGATCAGCGTCGTCGACGTGGACAGGATCAGGGACTCGGTGCGCGCGGCGATGTAGCCGAGCATCGTGGTCGGCGAGGAGGGGACGAACGGCGGGTTGTGGTGCTCGCCGGTGGCGAAGACGTCGAGGCCGACCTCCTCGGCCTTCTGCGCGATGGAGAGCATCGCCTTGATGCGCTCGTGCTCGCCGGGCACGCGTCCGCTCGTCGGATCCGCCGTGACGTCACCGACGGTGAAGATCCCGAACTGCATGGCTCCCCTTCCCGAGATTGTTTAGATTTCAACTATACCCTCGAACAGGGGGTGCGCCTGAGGTATTCCCCCTGGGACGCGGGGCCGCCCGGCCGGACAGGCCGGCTGGCTGGGCGCGCAGCCGAGCTGAATGGCTGCCGCAGGCGGGAGCCGGAGGGCGGGTCCCCGATCCGGGCATCCGATCGTCCGATCGTCCGGGCATCGGGGCATCCGGCATCCGGCATCCGGCATCCGGCATCCGGCATCCGGCACAGAGGTATGCCCTACGCGCACGCCGCGCCGTCCACCCGCGAAACGACACAGGCCTGCACCGGATGATCGACACGCGCCACCAGCGGGGCTACGGGAGGGTGAGGGTGCGGTCGGGGCGGTCCGCGTCGCGGGCCTCGCGGGTCGGGTAGAGGCGCCACTCTCCGTCGCGGAGCACCGCGACCGGGCACGACCAGTTCTCGTGCGGTTCGGGCTCCACGATGTGGGTGGTCGCGGTGGCGACGTCGTGGATCACCAGCGAGAGGACCGCGACCGCCCCCATGCCGACGTGCCCCTGAAGGGGATGGTCGTCCGGGGCGGCCATCTCCGTGACGTAGAAGCGGTGGTTTACCCAGTAGCCGGTGTCGTCGAGGAAACTCGGGCCTCCACCCTGACCCCGTCCACCCACAGCATCACCTGGGACCACCTGCCCTGGACGGTCACCACCCGATGGCGGTCGTCGGCGGTGAAAGCGGCCCGCACCTGGAACCGGCTGTAGCAGTCCCAGAAGCCGCTGCAGGCACCGGCCACCGGGCCGTGGCGCGGAGTCGGCTGCTCGCCCGCGGGCGCCGCGACGGGGTCCTGTGAGCAGGTCTGCGGCTCCCGGCAGGAGCGGTCGATCCGGCGGGTGCAGCCGAAGCCCAGCGCCGCGAAGTCGCGGGGCGACAGCCGGGAGAGCAGCTCGCCCAGCCGCTCGCAGTAGCCGTCCTCGCCGAGCCGAGCGGTCTGCTCGACCACGTCCGCCCACCACTGCCGGACCGTGAGCGCTTCGGGCGAACGGCTCAGCCAGTCCTGCCACGGGTCTGTCTCCGGCTCCGGCTCCGTCACCCGTGCCGGTGCCCGTGCCCTTAACGTGTCGGGCTTCGTCTCGGCATCCGCCCGGTCCTTTCGCCTGCGCCACAGCCACATCGCGCACCACCCCCAGCGATCGATCGTAGGTCCCGGACTTCACCGGACGCCCCAGTGCGTGGCGCCCGGCGGGTCTGCCCGTATCGACCGAAAGGGGGATGGGCCGGGCGAATCGCCGTTCTGGGCACGCGCCGCTGGTGGCGGCCAAGAGCCGCACGCGACGGGGGCCTCCCCCTCGGTGGCACCGAAGCGGAGGTCCCGAGTCAGGAGCCGTCCGCGGCCTTCCGCAGCTCGTACCGCTTTCCGGAATCCGGGTGACCGATGTGCTGGTAGATCCGGGGCTTCCGGTCGGTGCCACCGACGCTCCGCGCCGGCCAGGAACATCCCGGGACGCGGATGCGGATTTCCTGGGCCCAGACGCCCCGCCCGGGCTCGTACGACCAGGGGCCGGCGCCCGAGCACCGCCGCGACGGGCCGCTGGGCGGGTCGTCGGGGTCGTGCTCGCCGACGCCGGACGCCGTGACCCGGCCGTCCGGGGTGAAGACCAGCGTTCCGCTCGTGTGGTCGACCCAGGCGCCGACCATGGTCGCCGGACCGATCGCCGGCGGCTCGTACGCGGGCAGCAGGCCGACAGCGAGCCCGAGTGGACCGAGCAGGCCCGTCCCAGCCACCACTGCCGTACCCCACACGGCCACCCGCCGGACCAGTCCCGGGTGGCGGGGCCGGGCAACCAGGCCGCCCACGGAGAGCGCGGCGGTGGCCACCGCCCAGAAGACGAGCATGGGCCGCGCCTCCACGCGGTTGTACGCCGCGAAGGCCGCGATCGGCGGTGCCACCAGGGCCGCCACCATCAGGGGCACCCACCACCAGGCCTCGCGGCCGCCGATCCGGCGGCCGATCAGGTCGGCCAGCGCCACCGCGTGCTGGTCGCTGCGAGTGCAGTCGTCGGTTCGGTACGAGTCGACCCGGGCCGAAGACTCGGCGTTGTCTGTGCTCCCCCGGCTGCGTACTGCCGGGGCTGCCAGCGCTGCTCGTACGCGGGACGCCGCTCTGTACTTCGCGTTGAAGTCCGGCGTCGGCCACGGCAGACGGTCGAGAAGCAGGAGAACCGACCAGGCCACATGGAGCAGGACGGCCAGGATGCAGGCCCACTTCTCCGGAACCTTGATGACCCGGAGGCTCCCGAACAACGCCGGCAGGCCCATGAGCACGCCTGGGACAACGCCCTACCAACTCCCCCCTTCGGACCCTGCACCGATATCTTGAGCCGCTGGGTACAAGGTGACTGTGATGGTCAGCAGGGGTACCGGCAGCACGACCAGGCGGACGAAGTCCAGAAGCCCGACGAGCAGCGGGTGCCTGCTGCTGAAGGGCCACGGCACTGCTGGACCGGGATGGTCAGCGCCCTCCAGTAGTGGGGCGAGACGCTCGGGGCCGGCTGCGCGAAGCATTCGTGCCACGGAGGCCAGTGCGGCCTGGCGCTGAACTTCGGTGCTGGTGGCGGGCTTGTCCAACACGATGTTGGACACGGGTGGGACAGTGTCCTGGACGGCGAGGAGGGTCTTGGCCTGCCAGAGCTGGCGCTCCACCCGCGCCTGCTCCCGCTCGCCGCCCAGCTTCAGCTGGAGCTCGGCGTTCTCCAGCCGACTCTGCGTGTACGCGAGCATCGGCCGCAGCTCCGCCAGGTGCTTCTCCGCGTTCGCCGCCAGCGCCCGGTACTTGAAGACCTGCTGCAGCGCGTCATCCCGCCGCTGATGCTGACGCACCAGCTCCCCGCCGGAAGAGGTTCGGGCGGCGCGGCGCTCCGTGTCGGCCGCAGTCCACAGCTCCAGCGCGCGGACCGCCTTCGCGTTGCGCGCCGGGCCGGGCCGGGCCGGGCCGGGCCAGGCCAAGCCAGGTGAACGATTCCACCAGACTCCCGACGAGCTGCTTCGGGATGAGTCCGGGCTGGCGGAGCCGGCCTCGGGCGCGGACACCGGGCGAACGTGACCGGCTTCCCGGCTGCTTCCCTTTCCCCAGGGCTCGTTGGAGACCCACATCTGCAACGCCGGCGTCTCCCGCAACAGGGCGAGGACTTCCGGGCCGCGTCGCCCCGGCGGGCTTCAGCGGGTGGCGGGTCCGCTCGTCACGGTCGCCCAGCTGCCGTCGTTCACCGCGTACACCGTCAGCCTGCGGTTGACCGTGTCGCCTTGCCCGTCGAAAGCGACCCGGCCCGTGACACCGTCGAAGGCCAGCCGCGCCACGGTCTGCGGCAGTTTCGCCCGGGCGTCGCGGGGCAGGGTGCCGCCGTTGGCCGTCACGACGGCCTTCACCGCCTCGATGAGGGTCCAGGTCGCGTCGTACGCGTAGGGGCCGTACCAGCCGGCCGTCTCCGGGTACCCCGCCTTCCGGTACCGGGCGAGGAAGTCCCGCCCTGCCGCCGAGTCCTCGGCGGGTACGCCGATGTTGGTCGCGAGGTCGCCCTCGGCCTTCGGGTTCGCCGTGAGGTACTGCTGGTCGAAGATGCCGTCGCCGCCCATCAGGGGGACGTTCACCCCCGCCTGCTTGAGCTGCTGGGAGATCGGCGCTGCGGTGTCGTAGTAGCCACCGAAGTAGACGGCGTCGGCGCCTGAGGACCGCACCCTCGCGGCGAGGCCCTCGAAGGCGCGCTCCGCGGGATCGACCTGCTCGGTACCGACGACGGTCCCGCCGAGCTTCGTGAACTCGGCCGTGAAACCGGAGGTGAGGGCGGTGCCGTGGGCGCTCGCGTCGTCGATCACGTAGAGCTTGGTCTTTCTCGCCTCGCCGTGCAGGTACCGGGCGGCGAACGGGCCCTGGTCGACGTCCGTGGCGACGGTGCGGAAGTAGGTCGGGTACGGACGGGACTTGGTGCCCACGGCCCAGTCGGGGCCGAGCGTCAGCGCGGGGTCGGTGTTGCCTGGTGACACGTTGACCACGCCCGCTCGCGCGAGCGGTGCCACCATGGTCCGCGCGACGACCGAGTTGAGGGGTCCGACGACCCCGAGAACCTTCTCGTCGGACACGAACCGGGCGGCGTTGGGCCCGCCCTGGGCGGGGTCGGCCCCGTCGTCCAAGGCCTGGATCTCGAAGTTCACGCCGGGGACGTGCCGGGTTTCGTTGGCCGTCCTGGCCGCAAGGTCGGCGGAGTTCCTCATACCGACGCCCATCGAGGACAGTCCGCCGCTGAGCGGCACGTCCACCCCGATCACCACGGTGACGGGGGAAACCCCCGAGCCGCTGCCGGCCGCCCCGCCGCCGCCGCGGGGTGCGTGATCGTCACGGGTGAGGGTCCAGGTCAGGACCGAGCCCGTGGCGAGCATGGCCAGCGCCACGCCCAGGACCGCGGAGCGCCGGGTGAGGGCCCGCCCCCGGCCGGACACCCGCTCGCGGTGCTCTGCCTCGGCCGTCACCCCGAACGTGACCGGGTCCTCGGCCGGGGGTACGGGCATGGGCGGGCCGGTCGGCCGGTCCGGCACGGGGCGCGGCGGGGTGCCGGCGGCGGACCCGGCGTCCGGGACCGTGGGGGTCCGCGGTGACGGCGTCGTCGATGGTGCCTGCTCCGGCGCCGTCGGAGCGGAAGCGTGCTCCGCCGCCGCGTCCGGTGCAGGTACGGGGATCGACCTTGGATCGGGCGTGGGCGTGGACGCGGGCGTGGGTGTGGGTGTGGGTGTGGGTGTGGGTGTGGGTGTGGGTGTGGGTGTGGGCTCGCGATTCGGCCCGCGCCCGGCGGATGCGTCGGCCCGGGGCTGGGAGGACCGCAGCACCGACGCCAGCATCTCGGACGCTTCCGCGGCGCCCACGCGCTGCTCCGGGTCCTTGGTGAGGAGCCGGTCGAGTACGGGCGCCAGCGGGCCTGCGTGGACCGGCGGCCGGTGCGGGCGGGTGAACACGGCCACGGCGAGGGCGTGGAGCCCCTCCGCGTCGAAAGGCGGGTGCCCCTCGACTGCGTGGTAGAGGGTGGCACCCAGCGCCCACAGGTCGTTGGCGGGGGTCGGGCGCTTGCCCTCCAGCTGCTCCGGCGGCATGTACTGGGGCGTGCCGATGACGATCCCGCTGTGGCTCAGCTTGGTCGTGGCGTCCGCGAGGTGGGCGATCCCGAAGTCGGTGAGGACGACGCGGTCCTTGGCCAGGAGCACGTTGTCCGGCTTGATGTCGCGGTGGACGATCCGCGCCCCGTGCGCCTCCGCCAGCGCGTCGAGCAGGGCGGCGCCGATCTCGGCCACCCGCTGCACGGGCAGCCGACCCCGGCTTCGGATGGCGGCGGCCAGGGACTGCCCGCGGATCAACTCCATGACGATGACGGGAACGCCGTGGTGCTCCACGACGTCATGGATGGTGATGATCCCGGGGTGGCTGAGAGTGACCGCCGCGCGCGCCTCGCCGGTGAACCGCCGGAGCAGCGCGGCGCGGTCGCCGTCGTCCATGCCCGGTGGGAAGAGGATCTCCTTGACGGCGACCTCGCGTCCGAAAAGCTGCTGGTCCAGGCCGCGCCAGACCCGGCCCATACCGCCCTGGCCGATGCGTTCGACCAGCTGGTACCGGCCGGCGATGAGTTCGGAATTCTGCTCGGTCACGCGCACACTCTAGGTCCTGCTGAGCCGGTCAGGTGACGGAAAGATGGCTTGATCACGCCCACGACGAAGAGGGCACGGTGTGCCCGGCACGGACGCGGCGCAGGTGCTCACCCTCCGGAGCTCACCGGGTTTGGCTCGCCCCGCCTCCGGGGCACGGTCAGAGGCTCGCGGTGATCCACCGCACGAGTGCCGCGTTGGTCGTGTCGTCGAGGGCGGACAGGGTGTGAATGGCCTCCATGTCACCGGGGAGTGGTGGAATGCCGACCGTGGTCAGCGCCGCGTGCAGGTCCAACCGCCTCCGGTCCAGGGGCTTCAGGGACCAGGCGAGGCGGGGGTCCGGTGCCGGCCAGTGTGCCGGCGGACATTCTTCGCCGAGGCCAGGGAGTTGCCAGTCCGTATCACCTGGGCGACTCCGCGACGCGGCGTCGTAGGCCCCGGGATCGATGGCGTCAGCTCCGGGAAAACGGTAGGGGTCGAGGTCCAGCTGAGGGACCGTTACCTCTGACGGGGAATGCTGCCAGGACTCCATAGGGATCCTCCCGGGGTGGGGTCGGATGTGCCGCTGCTGCTTCCAAAGGGCTCGGGGACGCCCCGCACAGTTGGGGGTGGGGCCTGGGCGAGGTCATGCGCCCAGGGTGGTCGGGGGTGTGGCGTGCCGCGGGCGCTTGCCGCGGCACGCCGATGCTGCTGGTCGCCGGCAGTTCACCGTCTCCGCTGGTGTGGCTGCCGGGCTGGGTCAGCGGTGGTCGTTGTCGTGGTGTCCGCGGCGGCCCCAGGACTCGGTGTCGATGACGTTGCCGCGGTTGTCGCGGAGGGTGGCGGTGTCGCGCTCGTCCCAGATCTGGCGGCGGCGGTCCTGGTAGACGTCGTGGCGGCTGTCGCGGCCCTGGCCGGTGTGGACCTTGACGCTGGAGCGGCCATCCAGGCGGAGGTGGTTGAAGCGGTAGCGGTTGCCGTCTCGGTCGGTGAGCGTGAAGCCGCGCAGGTTGACGCTGTCGCGGCCGGTGTTCTTCACCTCGACCCATTCGCGGTTCAGAGCACGGTTGGAGCGGTCGTCGCGGCCGCGGCTGTCGTACTGGACGTCGCCGATGACGATCGAGGAGTGCCGGCCGTGGTGGCCGCGCCGGTCGTCGTCGTGGGCGGCGGCCGGGATGGCGGCCGCGCCGACCAGGGCGCCGGCGGCCAGGGCCACGGCGAGGAAACGGCGAGTGGCGGGAGAAGCAGACATGCAGATGGCTCCTTCGACAGACGGCCCGGCCCGGCCTCGTGCAAGCCGGGCGGACTCCGTACGGTCCCCGGCGTCCTTGCCGGGGAGCCACACTCTGGCCCGCACCCACCATCAACCGCCACAACTCTGGACGCGCGTTGCACAATGCGGACATGTCCGCAACCCTCCCTTGTAAGAGGCAAATGTCAAGCCCAGTTGACGCGGAACGGGCGGGAGGTGGGGGCAGCCCGTCCAGCACCGAAGCGAGGAGCTTTCGGCCACATAAGCAGCTATTCACGCCACGCCGCGTACTGTGCGCCGAATGAGTTCAGGGCTTTGTAACAGGCCCCTCCGCCCTCCCTTCGCACCGAGTTGCGTGCCACCGCTCTGATGTACGGATGCCTGTGACGACGCCGGACGTCCCACACCCGCACCCGGTCGATGGGCAGTCGTGTCGCCGAAGCCCGGCTGCCCGGCTGCTCGGCGGACCGGCCCGGACCGCGCCCTGCGCCCCGCACCCTTCGAGGAAGCGGCCCGAGCGGGCGGCGCGCGCCGTCGTTCCAGGGGCGCTGCGAACCGCGTGCCGCGGGTGCGCGAGCGGGGCCATGCACGGTTCGAAGAAAAACGTCGGCCGGAGGCGAATCCTTTCCGGACCTCCCCGCCTCTTATCCGTGTACCGGCCGACCGGGCCGGCAGAACCGGAAGGAAACACTGATGATGCTCACTGGCCTCGTAGTGATCGGAGCCCTGCTCGTGGGCGCGTGCAGCTGGCACCTGATGCGGCGCTACAAGAGCCGAGGCTGACCAGTCTGCGGGCGGGGCACCCTGATATGAGTCGCACATGAACCAACGTTTCCGCTGGCCGGACGAGCGGCTGATCAAGGCCGCTCAGGACGGCGACCTCGCTTCACTCACCACCGTCGTCATGGAATCGCAGCCCCATGTGCACAAGTTCGCCATTTCGCTGTGCGCCTCGCCACAGGACGCGGAGGACGCGGCGCAGGAGGCGCTGATCATCCTCTACCGGAAGATCGGCACTTTGCGGGCCACTGGCGCGCTCGCCTCATGGATGTTCCGCATCGTGCGCAACGAATGCCTCCGGCAGGTACGGCTGCTCGTCTCGGGGAGCGACGACGCGGCCGAGCCGGAGGCGACTGCGGAACCGTCCGCCGAGGACGCGGTGCTGCGCAGGCTGGAGGCGGAGCGGATCGCGGCTGCGGTCAGCGCCCTCCCCCGTGACCAGCGGCAGGTCCTGATCATGCGCGACGTGCAGGGCCTGCCCGGCAGGACCGTCGCCCATTCGCTCGGTCTGAGCAGCGCCGCGATGAAATCGCGCCTGCACCGAGCACGCGCAGCGCTGCGGCACTCATTGGCAGCGACGACCGGCCAGAGCCCTGCACCCATCTGCCAACCAGTCGGAGGAGACTCACAACCATGAACACCGCGAAGCCCGCGCAGGGCGCGCAGGCCCGGGCCACCGCACAGTCCGCGGCGCCCGAGATGAACTTCGCCAGCAAGTCCCTTCCGCGCCACCTGGCGCGCGGCGCCATCGGCTTCGGGTTGATCATCGGCTCGATCGCCCTGGTGCCCGTAGCCGGCCCGGCCACCCTGCTGGCGGCCCCGTTGGCGCTGATCGCCTTCCGCGGCTGCCCCACCTGCTGGATGGTCGGGCTGGCGCAGACCATCTCCCGCGGCCGCCTGGAACGCCAGTGCGCGGACGGCGTCTGCACCCTCACCAGGGCACACCCGTCGGCAAAGGGCACGGACGAGCCGACAGCCCGCATCGACGTCCCGGCCCCTTCCCGGTGACCAGGCCCGGAAATGGCCGTCGGGGAAGTAGCCGCCATCCGCCCAGTGGAACGTGGGGAGCGCGATTACGTGCGTCAGCGGCGATCCCGTCGTCGAGGGTGGCCGACGGCTTCACTGCCCGGACGTTCCGAGGGTCTGGTCGGCCGTCGCGAAGCGGTGCTCCGTCGGCTCCAGCCCTTCGTAGAGGTAGCCGAAGTACTCCGTTTCCGCCGTTCCGGTGAGCACCGCCAGCAGGAAGGCGAGGCACCCCATGTCGTGGTGCTCCCACAGTGGGCCGCGCCCCTCGTTGTAGAGCACGGTCCACTCGTCGGGGTGCTGACCGGGCCGCGCCAGCCAGTACAGGAACGCCCCCGTGCCCTCCTCGAACGCCCACGGCACGACCCTCGCCCCCGCCTCCAGCAAGCCGGCGGGCTTCGCCTCGAACTCCCACAGGTCGACCAAGATCTCGTCCCGTTCCGTCGTCTGCGCGTGCAGGTCGCAGTCGTCGTAGGCGGAGCCGGGGACGAGCAGCCAGATCGCCTCGTCGAAGATGCCGTCGCCGTACGTCTCGACGAGCTGCTTGTAGTCGGCGGGCAGAGCCGCACCGAGCGCACGCTCGGCTTGCGCCCAGTCCACCGCCGGCGGCGGATCGGCCGGCGGCGGGCAGAGGCGGACGAGGGCATCGAGGGCGGGCATGGCACGGACGCTACGGGAACCCCGGCCGGTGCCCGTGGGCGGGTCGGCAGGCCGACCGAAGCTCCGCGTCGGAACCGGCTGGGGTACCCGCTCGCCGGGGAGCCGGGCGTGACGTCAGTCCTGAGCGGGCATGGTCGCCGGCGCGGATGCTGGGCCCTGTTCGAGGGCGAGCGCCGCCTGGCGGGCCCGGCGCCGCGTGACCAGGGACTCGCGGGCGGCCTCGCGGGGGTGGCGGCGCCGCCAGTACGGGTTGTCGTGCGGCAGCTTGCTCGACACCCGGCCGTACATGCCGAAGCAGGCGATGAGCAGCCCCATGACGAAGCTGAACACCACATTGGCCATGCCGAAGTCCAGGACGTTGGCGGGACGGTCCAGGACGAAGATGTGGCAGAAGCCGCTGATCAGGAACAGCGTGCCGACGGTCATATTGAGCGTTGACGCGAAGTTGCCACCGACCACGGCACCGCCGATCAGGACGAGGCCCACGACGACCGAGATCAGGCTGAGCACGCCGTTGGTCGACATCCCGGAGATCCGGGTTCCGTCCGTGTCGAAGGGAGTGAGCTGGTCCGCGAAGCCAAGACAGCCGAAGACCAGCAGGATGACACCGCACAGGCCGGCTCCGTACCGGTACACCTGGGCCAGCCGGTGGTCGACGGGAAGTTCCTCGCGAAGCCTCATGACGCGTCCTCTCCTCCGTGTCCGGAAACGCCCTGCCCGCGGCAGAGCCGACATTCCGTCCATTTTCGTTAGCTTTTCTACCCAAGAGGGGCAAACGGTTGCAGCGTCTTCACGGACGCATCCGGGGCGCGCCCCGGGCACGACATACGTGAGGCATCCCCGGGCAGCCGGACCCGGGACCGCGGAAGCGAGGAGGCGCTGTCATGACGACCCCGCACTGGCTGTTCGGTGACCAGCTCGGGCCGCATTTCCTGACCGCCGGATCCGACGCGCCGCTGGTGATGATCGAGGCCCGCTCGGTCTTCCGTCGTCGCCGCTTCCACCGGGCCAAGGCGCATCTGGTGCTGTCCGCGATGCGCCACCGCGCCGCCGAGCTCGGTGACCGGGTCCGGTACGTCCACGCCGAGACCTATCGGGAGGGGCTGCGCGAGGCGGTCGGGGACGGCCCGGTGACAGTGCATCATCCGACGTCGTACGCGGCGCTGCGGCTGGTGCGTTCGCTCGACTCCGTGACCGTGCTGCCCGCGCGCGGTTTCCTCGTCGCGCACGACGACTTCCGCGCCTGGGCCGACGGGCACGGCGGGCAGCGGCTGCGGCAGGAGGACTTCTACCGCTGGGTGCGGCGCTCGCACGACCTGCTGATGGACGGTGACGGTCCGGCGGGCGACCGGTGGAACCACGACCACGACAACCGCGAGCCTCCGCCGAAAGGGGCGCGCACCCTGGGTGCCCCACCGCCCTACCGACCGCGGGAGGACGAGATCGACGAGGAGGTGCGCCACGATCTCGACCGCTGGGAGCGCGACGGTTCCGTCGGCTTCGTCGGCCGGGACGGCCCCCGCCGGTTCCCGGCCTCTCGGCGTGAGGCGCTGGCCGCGCTGCGCCGCTTCGTCGAGCACCGGCTCGCCGGGTTCGGGCCGTACGAGGACGCGATGCTGGCGCGGGACCCGGTGATGAGCCACAGTCTGCTGTCGTCCTCGCTCAACCTCGGCCTGCTGGATCCGGCGGAGTGCGCGGAGCGCGCCGAGGACGCCTGGCGGGCGGGGAGGGCCCCGGTCAACAGTGTGGAGGGGTTCGTCCGTCAGGTCGCCGGATGGCGCGAGTACGTCTGGCAGCTCTACTGGTACTTCGGCGAGGACTACCGCCACCGCAACGCCCTGCGGCACCACGAGCGGCTCCCGCAGTGGTTCCTGGAGCTGGACGCGGACGCGGTGCGGGCGCGCTGCCTGGCCACGGCGCTGGCCCAAGTACGGGACACGGGATGGACGCACCACATTCCCCGGCTGATGCTGTTGGGCAGTCACGCGTTGCAGCGGGGCTGGGACCCGGAGGCGGTGACGGACTGGTTCCACCGCTGTTTCGTCGACGGTTACGACTGGGTGATGGTCCCCAATGTCGTCGGCATGTCGCAGTACGCCGACGGCGGGCGCATGACGACCAAGCCCTACACGTCCGGCGGCTCGTACGTGAACCGGATGAGCGATCTGTGCGGCGGGTGCGCCTACCGGCCCGGTGAGCGGTCCGGCGACCGGGCCTGCCCGTACACCGCCGGGTACTGGGCCTTCCTGCACCGGCACCGGGCCCGCCTGGAGCGCAATCCGCGGATGGCGCAGCCGGTCCGCGGCCTGGACCGCCTCGCGGACCTGGAAGAGGTGCTGCACCAGGAACGGCAGCGCGGCGACGGGCCGCCCTGACCGGCAGCCGGCCGGCGCCGCAGGTCGTGCAGCGCCTGGCGCGGTGTGAACGCGCCGGTGATGTCGACATGCGAAGACGTCGGGACGGGGCGGCCGCGGCGTACGGTCGGGGGGTGGGCCCCGTCACTGGAACAGGAGCACCCAGATGCGCCTTTACGCCCAGACTCGAGCACGTCGTTGCCGGCAGGTGCTCGCTGATCTCATCGCCGTGGCCCTGGTGGTAGCCGCAGTGAGGTTCGCGCTGGCCGTCCGCAACGGGATCATGCTGCTGGCCGAGCCGGGGCGGAAGGTGGAGGACGCGGGCGGCAGTCTTGCCTCCGGCCTCGGCGATGCGGGCGATGCGGCCTCGAACGTGCCGCTGGTCGGGGGCATCCTGAAGAAGCCGCTCCAGTCAGCCGCCGAGGCCAGCAACGGGCTCTCCGATGCCGGGCAGTCGATGCAGGACGTGGTGGGCCGTGTGGCCGACCTGACCGCAGTCACCCTGATCATCACCTCGGTGGCGTTCGTTCTGGCGCTCTGGCTTCCCCCGCGCGTGCGCTGGATCCGGCGCAGTGCTCTGATCCGAGACCTTCTCGACGCACCCGGCGGTGCTGATCTGCTTGCCCTGCGCGCCCTGACCGGGCCGGTGGCAGGCCTCACCGCGGTCTCCGTTCCGCCGGGGGGTCTCGCCGACGCCTGGCGCCGGAGAGACGAACAGGTCATCGGGGACCTGTCCCGGGTGGCGCTCAGGCAGGCCGGCCTGCGTGCCTGAGGGCGAGGAAGTGAAAGCGTCGGGCTGTGTCAGTGGCCGGTGGCACGATGACGGCGTGCTGATTCAGGGATACGACGACAGCCCGCTGGTCGCCGGGGAGCCACTGCTGGCTCGCCCCGGCTTCTGGTCGAACTACCTCATGGCGATGTGCGGTGACGGGACGTGTGTCGAGCGTCCGGTTCCGGAGTGGTTCGGCGATGACGGCGCTGATGCCGATGCCTCGGCCGAGACACTCTTCGACCCCGAGCGTTGGCCCGTCTTTCGCGTGCCCGCCGCCGACGGTCGCGGAGTCGTAGTGATCTACCGCAACCTGGTCGGCGACTACGGGATCGACTACCTGCTCACCCACCCGGGCCGCAGCCACGCCCAGCGGATCGCCAACTGGGAAGGTCACTTGTCGGGGAGCGGGCTGACGTGGCAGGAACTGGTCCGGATCGCCAGCTCTCCGTCCTGCGAGGCCGAAGGGGTCCAGGACGTATCCGCACGCCTCCTGCTGGTCCTCCCGCTCTTCAATGACCTGGACATACCCTCGGCGGCACTGCCGAGAGTCAGCGCCGCCCTGACTGCGGCCGGAGCGCCGCAAGACACCGCCGCTGACGCGGCGCATCACCTGCTCGGCCACCTGGTGAGAAGGACCTCGCATGATCCCGGGTGGGGTTCGCCGCTGAGCAGCGGATAGAGGGTGGGGCAGGGTTCCTGATGCGGTTGCGAGTGAAGTGATCGTGGTGAGGCCGGTCCCGGCGTCGGCATCCCCAAAGGGACCGGCTTGCCAGAACCCGAGCCCGAGCCGAACACGCCGAGGCCAGTTGATCGCGCCCTCACTGTCTGCCGGCCCCGTCGCCGCCGAGGGAGGTCCCGGACGAGAATCGGAGCCCAGGACTGTCGACAATTGGGAGATGGCCGTGAGGCACACACTGAACTTGTGGCGTCAAGAGCTCGGAGAGGTGCCCGAGTCGGTCTGGCGACAGACCGAGCTCCATGTGCTGATCCTCGCGGACAACGGACTTACGGCCCTCCCGCCGGACATCGGGCAGCTCCACCGGCTGAACACCCTGGACCTGGGCCACAACGCGCTGACTTCGGTGCCAGAAGAACTCGGCAAGCTGACCGAGCTCAGCGACTGCCTCTACCTGCATGACAACGAGCTGTCTCGAATTCCCGACTCTTTGGGAAACCTGACCCGGCTGCGTTACCTCAACGTCGGTGAAAACTCCCTCACCGCCCTGCCAGAAACCATCGGCGGGATGAGCGGCCTCATCGAGTTCAGGGCGCAGCACAACCGGCTCACCGCCCTGCCCGATGCCATCGGCCAGCTCCGGAACCTGCGTGAGCTGTGGCTCCGGGGGAACGCGCTCGACCACCTGCCGTCGTCGGCAGCCGAGCTGCACGAACTGCGCCACCTGGACCTACGCGAGAACTCCCTGACCGGGGTGCCGGAGTCACTGGCCGGCCTCCCGCGGCTGCGTCAGATCGACCTGCGGAGCAACCGCCTAGGCCAGCTGCCCGACTGGCTCGCCCTGCTGCCATCGCTGGAGAAGCTGGATCTGCGTTGGACCGAGGTCGATCCTTCCCTACCGCTCCTCAGCGAGCTGGAGCGGCTGGGGTGCGTCGTCTTGACCTGACAGCCACGCCCCTTCGCGCCACGGTGCCGCTCTTTCTCGTGCCCACGCACAAGCGAGTTGATCACCAATACTCCAGCCGTAGTTCGTGATCTCGATCGTGAGGGGCGCCGAGGAGGCAGCTGGACGAGACCGACCACGCCGTCGCGGGCGTCCGTTCCTTCTCCGCCTACCCGAGTCCACCGAGACGGAGGGCGTTCCTTATCTCGCTGAGCTTCGCGGTCGTCGCCGGGGTCCACTCCTTCGCCTGCTCACCGAGACGGAGGGCGTTCTCAATCTCGCTGAGTTTCGCGGAGGACAGAACGCCCGCTCGCTCGATCAGGTCGTCCCGGGACACGGTGGTCAGCCACGTGCAAGGGGTAAAGCCCGGACGCGGCAACGCGAACCGCAGCACGCCTTCAAAGGGCAGTCCTTCCACGGCGCCTACTGCCACTTCGACGCCCAGACCGGTGATGTCGACACCCGCCCGAGCGACGACCTGCATCACCCGGATCCCGGACGCGTCGTCTCCCGACAGCAGCACGACCGGCCGCCGCTCGTCGAACTCCACCCACCAGACTTCGCCACGTTGCACATGTCCTCCTGACACAGGAACGGCGGGCGGACGCTGGGCGACCCCGACGCGCTGTGGAGACGGGTGCGGCCACCCATTGATCATTGGTGTGTGAAGACAAACGTTCACGCCGTGGCCGCAGGTCACAGCGTAGACCCTGCCCGCTGGCAGGAGGCGTTCGAGGGCCTGATGAGCCGGGTAGCGGGACGGTTCACACGGGTCGAACCCCGATTCCGGGTCCGGAAGTTGGTGCTCGGACTGCTGTCGGACCTGCCGCGCAAGAACTGCTGGACCATCGCCGAATGGGCCGGGGAGAGGACCCCGGACGGCATGCAGCATCTGCTGGGGCGGGCCAAGTGGGACGCCGACCGGGTCCGTGACGATGTGTGTGACTACGTGGTGAACCACCTGCACGACGACCAGGCGGTACTGGTGGTCGACGAGACCGGGGACGTGAAGAAGGGCACCGGCACGGTCGGCGTCCAGCGCCAGTACACCGGTACCGCGGGCAGGATCGAAAATGCCCAGGTCGCCGTCTACCTGGTCTACGCCGGCCGGCGCGGGCACGCGGCAGTGGACCGGGAACTGTACGTCCCGCGTTCATGGACCTCCGACCCTGACCGCTGCCGGGATGCCGGGATGCCGGACTCGACCAGGACACCGCCTTCGCCACCAAGCCGGAACTGGCCACTCGTATGGTTGCCCGGTTCCTGGACGCCGGCCACCAGGCCGCATGGGTCGCCGGCGACGAGGTCTACGGCGGCAACCCCAAGCTGCGAACCGCACTGGAGGAACGCGGCACCGGCTACGTCCTCGCGGTGGCCTGCTCGCACGAAGTCACCACCGGGGCGGGGAGGTTCCGTGCGGACACCCTGGCCAAGAAGGTGCCCAAGCGGGCCTGGCAGAAGCACTCCGCAGGGGCCGGGGCCAAGGGCCACCGTTTCTACGACTGGGCAGTCACAGACCTCGCCGACCCCCGACCCGGGAGTCGTCAGCTGCTGCTCCGCCGTAACCGCAGCACCGGCGAACTCGCCTACCACCGCTGCTACTCGCCCGCACCCGTGCCGCTGACCGTGCTGGTCAGAGTCGCTGGATCAAGATGGCGGGTGGAGGAGTTCTTCCAGTCGGGCAAGGGCATGGCCGCACTCGACGAGCACCAGGTCCGCCGCTATGCCTCCTGGTCCCGCTGGGTCACCCTCGCCATGCTCGCGCACGCCTTCCTCGCCGTCGTACGCGCAGACGAGCACACCCGCCCCGCACCCGATGCCCTAAAATTCCGCTCACCTGCAACGAGATCCAGCGCCTGTTCATCACACTCGTTGTCCGACCCGTCCACGATGCCGCCCACCGGCTCGGTTGGTCCGACTGGCGGCGCCGCCACCAGGCCCGATCCCAGGCCAGCCACTACCGTCGACAAGCCACTCAGGCATGAAGATCACGATCTAGGGCTGGAGTACTAAGCGCCGCTGAAACTCGTCAACAAACGCTGTCGCTGGAGATGAACGAAACCACCGCCGGCCCCGGTCAGGCCGGCGGCGGCCAGCGCGTTGATCAGAAACGTGCGGAGGGTGGTCAGGGTGAAAGCGCGGTGTTCGGTGCCGATATCGCGCTGGAACAGCAACTGTCGGCGTACACCCCCCATGTGCTCAGTCAGGTACGTGGCTACGTGCTCAGCCACCCTGGCCTCGCCCGAGCGGGTCCCGGGGCCACCTGACGGCGACAGGCGGGAACGGCCGCGTTCCTCAAGGGCGCCGGACGGTGAGCGTTGGCCACACCACGTGACGGCACTGAGGCGCACGGCCCGTCGTGCGGGTCAGCCGTGGTCCTCCCACTGCGCTTGGCAGAACCGGGCCCCGCTGACCATGACGTCCCCGGCCCGGGTGGCTCGTACGTACATGTTGAGGCCGGTCGGACCGGGATCCCCTGCACAGCCGAAGGCCACGCCCAGCCCGCTGTCCTCCAGGTACTGAATCAGGGACGTGTCCACGGCCTGGACCGGCATGCCGATCAGCCGGATGCCGGCGAATTCCACCTGTGGCCCGGTCCGTCCGTCAACAGTGACGGCGCCCAGGGTGGGGGGCCGCCCTGGGCCGCAGGCGTAGTGAGCGGTCACGCCGGCTCGGTCGAACCGGTCGTGGTTCAGGATCCGCTCCCCGGGGCCTTCCCACGGCTGCCCGAACGGATACCGGCCGCGACGGGCCGCCGGCTCCTCGTCCAACGCGCTAGCCACCTGCTGCGGATTCATGCCGAACTGGAGGGGACCGATGCTCTGCAGCGGTGTCCAATCCCAGCGCGGCCGATCTTGCTCGGCCGTCATGGGCCACGCCCCCGGGTTCGGTCGCTCATCACCGACATTGCGCCAGTTGGCGACCGGCTCGGATCCGTACGGATCCTCCGCCAGCTCACTGCTGACGAGCAGGGCATGGGTGATCACCGTGTCCTGCCGCAGCACGTACCCCTCGGGTGCCAGCCCCAGTTCCTGTGCGGCACCCATGGAGACGCCCCACGCCTCGATCTCCGGATCACCGCTCCAGTTCACCCGCACGGAAGTCCCCTCCCGGCGTGCGAGGTCCTGAATATCCGCGCGCGCCTCGGACGGCACTCGCGCAATCAGCTCAATGTCCCGCAGACGCACCAGCGGTCCGTCCATCGCATCGATCGCTACCGCGACCAGACCCGCCTCCGCCCCATAGATCCCTGTCACACCCCAGCCGGTGTAAGAGCCCCAGCCCGCGCCGCTGCCCAGCCCCTGTGAGACGTGGGCGATCGCCCCGTCCAGAGCCGATGCCACCTGGTCCGGGTTCATCCCGAACCGCAACGGCCCCACCCCCACCCATGGCTCAAGCACCCACTGCGCCCGCTCCCCGGGCTTCCTGTTCCACCAGCGCACCCCAACCCCCACGACCATTCCGAACACTCCCGGCACTTCTGCCGGTGATCCGCCCACCCTAGGCGCGACCTCCAACAACGGACTCCAGCACCGATGGCGCACGAGGATTGCGATCGCCCCCGGCGCGAATCGGCCGGACCGGGGAAAGCCGATCGCTCCCGCCGCTCCCGTCACGATGCCCCCGCCGGCGTGTTCAAAGCCGACACCGGCGACCTCGGCCCACGGTGCGGGCGGCCGCGACGGAGCCTCTGCTGGACTACTGGACCGCCCGTCGACGGCGTCGAGCAGCTCAGCGGACGCACGACCCGCTCCCCCGAGCCCAGGATCACGCGGATGCCGTCGGAACTCAGGTGAGTTGACGCCTTTGGCGTTATGTTCTTCCTGCATCGGAATTCGGCGGGGGAACGGACGCGATGATGAGCGAACAGTTATTACAGCCCGGTACGCGGTCCGCGCGTGGGCGACGGATCCTCGACAGCGCCCCGCTCCGGCTCGTCGCGGCCACGGTCACCATGCCGAACCGCGGGCGCAGGCCGTTCCAGCCCCAGGGGCACTCCTGGTCGCGGGAGTTCGAACAGACCCTTCCCGGCAGCCCGGAGTCCGACTGGGCGGACGATGCTGCCTGTCGGGCGGAGCTGCAGCGGGTGCAGCGCGGCGTCCACGCCTACGCCGTCGGCTTCGCCCGTCCGGCCGGCGTACGGGAAGCCGAGTCGGCGATCGGCCGGATTCCCTCGCCACGCGCCCCCGACGACCGGTCCGAGAGGAGCGGCAGCCCTGCAGCAAGCAGCACCCGGGACCCGCGCTGAACGCCCGGGAAGCCGGAGGCGGGGGCACGGCCACGGGCGGGGGACGTGGGATCGGGGAGCTGACCGGGTACGACGCGTTCATCTCCTACAGCCACAGCTGGGACAGGGAGCTCACCAAGGCCTTCCAGAGCCGGCTGCAGAGCTTCGACCGACCCTGGTACCGGTCGAGAAGCCTCAGGTTGTTCCGCGACGAGACCAACCTGGCGGCGAGCCCCCACCTGTGGCGGGAGATCGAGCGGGGGCTCACCGGGTCGCGATGGCTCGTGCTGATGGCCAGCCCGGCCGCTGCCGCGTCCCCCTGGGTCCGGAAGGAGGTCCGCTGGTGGCTCACCCACCGCTCGGCGGACACCATCCTCATCGCCTGGACCGACGGGACGCTCGTCTGGGACGACTCGCGGACGTCCTTCGACTGGTCGAAGACCGACGCCCTCCCGCGCGAGGAGATGGACGGCATCTTCGACCAGGAGCCCCGTTGGGTCGACCTGCGCTGGCTGCACAGCCCGGAGCAGGCCAGTGCGGCCGACCCGCGGCTGGTCGAGTGCGTGGCGGAGTTCGCGGCCCCGATCACGGGCAGGTCCAAGGACGAGGTGATCGGCGACCATGTACGCCAGCACCGCCGGACGATGCGCCTGGTGCGGTCGACCGTCGCCGTGCTCACCGCTCTGCTCCTGGCCGCACTCGCCGGAGGCGTCACGGCGTACACCCAGCGCAACACCGCTCGATCCCAGACCCTGGTGGCCCAATCCCGCCAGCTCGTCGCGGAGGCTTCGTCGATCCGCGACACCCAGCCCGACCTGGCCCGCCAACTGCTGGTCCAGGCTTATCGACTCGCCCCGACGGCCGAGGCGGCGGGGGCACTCGTCGACAGCCGCAGTCTCCCCCGCGTCATTCAGGGGCAGGGCGATCTCCGCGGGGTCGCGTACAGCAGCGGGGGGCTCCTCGCCGTGGCCGACGACCAGGTCCGGCTCTACGACCTCTTCACCGGCGCGCTCCGCGCCTCGCTGGAGGAACTGGAGAGCAGCGTCGCCGCCGTCGCGTTCAGCCCGGACGGACGACTACTGGCGATCGGCGACGCCGACGGCGGGGTACGGCTTCTGGACGTGACGTCAGCGGACAGTCCCAGGACCCTGGCGACAGTGCCCGCGGCGGCGGGCCGTACGAAGGAACTCGTGTTCGCGCCCGCCGGCAAGCTCCTCGTCCTGGCTCGGGCGGGCGGGTCCGTCCTCGACATCCGGGACCCCGCCCGGCCCCGCTCCCTGGGATCCCTACCCCCCGACACGATCGCGGCCAGACCTACGGGCACACTGATCCTCACGGAGGCGCACGAGAGCCCCGTACTGGGTTTGTGGATCCTGTCCGACTCCGCCCGGCTGACCCGAGTCGCCACCGTCACCTCGCCGTCCGACGATGTGTTCGCCACCGACGGCCGCGCCGCGTTCAGCGCGAACGGCCGCACTCTGGCGGTCGGCGGTGGGGACAACCGGGTGCGGCTGTGGGACGTCGACGACCCCGCCCGTCCGGCCGTCCGCTCGGATCTGAACGCACAGGGACGCGACGGCGTCAGCAGCATGCAGTTCTCCCTGGACGGGACCGTCCTGGCCGTGGGCGGCAGAGACGGCGTGATCACCCTGTGGGACGTCTCCGATCCCTTCCGCCCCCGCTCCGGAGCGCGCCTGACCGGTTACCCGGCATTGGCCTCCGTTTTCGGCCTCGCTTTCGGCCCCGACGGGCAGACACTTGCCTCCATCGCCAGCGCCCGGGAGAAGAAGGCGCTTGACGCCCGGATTCCTGCCGAAAATGCGGTACGGCTGTGGGCCTTGTCGGGTGTCGACCGGACCTCCACCGTCACGACCCTGCCGGTGAAGGGAACGTTTCCCCCCGCCTTCAGTCCCGACGGCCACCTGCTGGCCGCCGGTGGCAATCCCACCACCGTGTGGAGGATGGACGACAGGACCGGACCACACCTCGCCGCCACCGTGGAGTCGTTCAACGCCGGCGGTCAGGCTGCGGCCTTCGGCCCGGACGGCCACACCCTGTTCTCCGGTCTGCCCGTGGTCGCGTGGGACATGGCCGACTCGGCGGCCCCGCGGAAGGTGACCCCACAGGCCACGCGCTTGGTCGGTGCGCAGGGCATCAGCCTGAACCCCGCGCTTCCCCTGCTGGCGACGGGAGCAGGGCCCATGGAACCTCAACAGGTGGAACCGGGAACCGTACAGCTGTGGGACGTCGGCAACCGGACACAGCCCACCCTCGTCGACACGCTCGACGGCACCAAGGCCGGCCCCCAGGCAATCTCCTTCAGCCCGGACGGTGGGCTACTGGCGGCCCCGACCGGCGCGGGAACCGTACGACTCTGGAACGTCGCCCGGAACACCAGGCCCACCGTCGCCGGGGACATCGCCGTGGCGAAGGGAAGGGCCACCGCATTGGCCTTCGGCCCGCGCGGCCGCACCCTGCTCGTCGGCGACGACAGCGGGGCGATCACCACCTGGGACGTCTCGCGTCCCGAACGGCCCGTGCGCAGGGTCACTGCCGCCCGGCACACCGGCACCGTCAGAGGGCTCGCCCATCACCCCGACGGCGCGCTCGCGGCCAGTGCCGCAGAGGACGGGCGCATCCGGCTGTGGGACGTCAGCGACCCGGACCGCCTCGTCGAGATCGCCTCGCTCACCAGCGGCGGCCTGTACCTGCTGGCGACCGTGGCGTTCAGCCCGGACGGCAGCCTTCTCGCGGTCAGCGGCGACCGGGGCACGCGGCTGTGGAGCGTGGACCTGGCCGCCATCCTGCGACGGCTGTGCGCGGAGTCCCCCCGCATCACCCGCGAACAGTGGAACCAGTACCTCCCCAACCGAGCGTACGACCCACCGTGCGCCTGAGCGCACGAGAACGGAGGACACCATGGCCAGCGGCTTACGGGGCGCAAGCGCCCTGTCCATCGCGCTGCTCGCGCTTGTCCTGCTCACCGGCGCATGCAGCTCGCCCCGCCCGGCGCCGCCCGTCCCAACCGACACCCCCTCGCCCGCCGCCCCCCGGCCCGTCTCCCCGTCGCCCTCGCCCGCGCAGGGACCGGTGCTCGTCGGCCCGGCACCTGCCGACCTGCACGATGTGGACTGGGCGAAGACCCCCGTTCCGGGCGAGTTCTGCGATGTCCCGGGACTCGTGCAGCCCAATGCCGAGGGCAGGGCCACGGCCACGTCCCGGACCTGGGGCACCGTAGGCATCTCGCGCGGGATGAAGGTCAAGTACGGGGACACCGACGGTGACCAGCGCGACGAGGCAGCCCTCTACATGGGGTGTGATGACAACGGGGCCACGATGAGCGGGCAACTCGTCGCCGCATACGTCGTGTTCACCCGCAAGGGCGACAGCCTCGCCGCGATCGGTGCGATCACGCCGCGGCAGAAGTCCGCCCAATACATCACCGCGCTCGTCGGACTGGAGTTCGCGCCCGGCCGGATCACCGCGCACGAGAAGTGGTACCGCCAGACCGACCCCCATTGCTGCCCCACCGGGGACGCCGCTACGGTCTGGACACGGGAGGGGGACCGCCTGACTCCGGGCGAACCCCGTGTCGTCTCCTGACGCGGTCTCGGACAGGGGGCGATGCACAGGGTGACGCCGGTGAGGTACACGTCGGCCGGCCTCGACCCGGTCGCCATGGCCTCGGCCGGCAGCGTGCCCGACGCGCCGCCGGGGTGTGCCGCATCCCCGGCCGGCTACGGCAGTCGGCTGGTCCGCGGCCGACTCGGCGGCGCGGGCCGGGCGGAGTCGAGCGTGAGCTGATAAGCCGTCACTTGCCACTCTCCCGTCGCTCACCGCAAAGGGGCTGGTCCATGCCGGGCACGCCGACGATCCGACGACGACTCGACCGCCTGTTCGCCGGGTTCCTGGGTGCGCTGCTCGCGGTCGCGATGCAGGCCGCTCCCGCCCGGGCCGACGTGGGGGACATCACGGAGTACCCGATCACGACCCCCGAGAGCTTCCCCGCCGGGATCACGGCGGGCCCGGACCGGGCGCTGTGGTTCACCGAGTCCGACGCCAACAAGATCGGACGCATCACGACCGGCGGCACCGTCACCGAGTTCGCCGTACCCACCGCGTCGAGCTTCCCCTTCGACATCACGCAGGGCCCCGACCGCGCCCTGTGGTTCACCGAGGGTGCTGCCGACAAGATCGGGCGGATCACGACCGCGGGCGCGGTCACGGAGTTCCCCCTGCCTGCGGGCAGCTTTCCCACGGGCATCACACTCGGTGCCGACCGCGCCCTGTGGTTCACCGGGAACGGTACGAACAAGATCGGGCGGATGCGGCCTGACGGAACCGTCACGGAGTACGCCATCCCCACACCGGACAGCTTCCCTTACCACATCGCGGCCGGCCCCGGCGGTGTGTGGTTCACGGAGCTGATCGCAGGCAAGATCGGCCGTGTCGACTTCTTCGGCAACGTGACCGAGTACCCGCTCCCCACCGGGTTCGAGTTCCCGTCCGACATCGCGGCCGGCCCCGGCGGGATGTGGTTCACCGCGTCCGACCAGATCGGGAGGATCACCCAGTCGGGCACCATCACGCTCTTCCCCCGACCGAACCCGGGCGGAGGTGCCGACGGCATCACCCGCGGCCCCGACGGGAGCATGTGGTACGCCGACCAGTTCGGCCTCATCGGGCGGATCACCTCGACGGGGAAGATCACCGAGTTTCCGGTGCCGGGCGGCGCGGACAAGGTGCCCTTCAACATCGCGACCGGGCCCGACCAGAACGTCTGGTTCACCGAACTCCTCGGCAACGCCATCGGGCGCGTCGAAGCCCTCCCGGGCCGGGGGGCCGTCCCGAACGCCGCCGCCCCGCGACCGGCCCCGACGGGTCCGCGCCACGAGCGCCCCCGCCGCTTGCTGCCCTGCGGCACCGGGACACCTCCAGGGGCGGCCTCGTTCTGTCGCTGACGACACACCCGGGGGCTCGCCCCCGGACCGCCCGGTTGACCCCAGCGCGCCGTGCGGTCGAGGGTGAACTCCGGCCGCTGCTGCCCGAGTCGTTGCGGGGACGCAAGCGGCGATCGGTACGGGTGGGCTCCATACCCGTCTTCGCCGGTGGGCGGCGGTATACATGCTGGGGCTGTTCCCCCGGCGGCCGTCACGGCCGCCGGCTGTCAGGGTCGGGTTGTCGCTCCCCGGCAGGGGGAGCCGACCTTCATGCCTTTCAGGTAGCGGTCGTACTCGCCTGGCGGGAGCGGGTCGGGGGCCAGTGAGCACAGCGTCGCGCGCCACGCGGCGAGATCCACTGTGCGGCGTACGAGTGAACCGTCCGCTCCCATGGTCAGGACGGAGCCGTCCGCACCGTTGAAGGTGGTCACACCACCTTCACCGTGTCCCGTCATCGCCCAGCTGCCCCGCGCCTCGCCCGTGGCGGCGTCCCAGAACTGCAGGCCCGCGTCGCTCCCGGTGCCGTATGCGTGGACGAGCAGGGTGTTGTCGGCGCTGAAGGCGACGCCGTCCTGTCCCTCGGGGGAGACCGCGGCTCCCTGGGTGACCTGTCCTGAGGCAACGTCGAAGACGACGAGGCGGTGGTCGCCGTTGATCACCACGGCCTTCTCGCCCTGCCGGCTGATCGCCACCGACATCCGGAAGTCGGAGCCGCCCGGGATCTCACCCTCGTAGACCTGGTGCAGGCCCTTCTCAGCGCTCCAGCGCCACACTTTCAGCGCGTCACGGTCCGCCAGGGCGACGGTCGTGCCGTCCACGCTGACGGCCCAGGGCACGCCCGGGCCCGACCCGAAGGGCAGGGACTGCCGTACCTGCCAGGTGCGCGGGTCGATGACCTGGAGGGCGCCGTCCGTGATCCCGAGGAATTGGACGTGGTCGGGGAGAAAGGTCACCGGCACCACGGGGCGCTGCGGCTGCCAGGGAGCGCCGGTCCGGCGCCCGTCCCGCGGGTCCCACAGACTGAGTGCTCCGTCGTCGTCGGCCGTCACCACGCGCGCCCGGTCGGACGAGCCGATGACCCCGCTCCCCCCACGCTGACCGATCCGCCCGACCCGCCCGATCCGCTCAATGCCTTCGCTGCCTACGGCCCACAGCGCCGATCCGTCGGCCGTGGCCCGGACGGCGAGCCGCCGGTCCGGGGTGAGTTCGGCGGGCTTGAGCTGCTGTTCGTTGGGGAGCGTCGTACCGGCCTGGAAGCTGGTGGCCGAGAACAGAGTGACGGCGCCGTCGTTGGATGCGGCCACCACCCGGGTGCCGTCGCCCGATGCGGCGAGTGATACCGCGGGGTAGGTGAAGGCGCCGAGGACTCGCCGGCGGTTCGCGGCGTCGTGCATGACCACCGACTGGCCGTCGGCTTCGAAGTTGGGCAGGCCTTCGGCCGCGGCCGCCTCGGCCGGGGTCAGCCGCTTCCCGCCGCCCACGTCCCAGACGTCCGTGTGCGTACCGCCGCTCGTCGCTACGGAGACCCGGGCGCCGTCCGGCGAGAGGGTCACGCCGAAGCGGGCGTCCCTGTCGAGGCGGGCGTAGCCATCGAGGGCGCGGGGCGGGCTCCAGGTCCCGGAGCCGGGAGGGAGGATGCGTACGGTCCCCACCGACGAGTCCAGGGCCACGAGCCGGTGCGTGCCGTCGAAGGCCAGCTCGACACCATCGTCGACCGCGCCTTCCTTGAGGATCTGACTGCCGGAAGCCGTGTCCCAGACCGCCAAGTGAAAGACGGCCGAGGAGTCACCGGTCGGGGTGAAGAAGGTTGCGGCGACCCTCGTGCCGTCACCCGAGAAGGCGAAGGAGCGCAGCCTCATCTGTGCCCCGGCCAGGTCCTCGCCGTTGCTGGCGACGATCGTGCGCAGCAGCTTCCGTTGGGGAACGTCCCACAACTCGATCCCGTTGAACGGGGTTTCCACAGCCAGCAGGCGGCCGTCCCAACTGAACGCGAAGCCGCCCCCGTCCTGTGGCCATGCCTTGCCGACCAGGTCGGGCAGCCGTGTGCGAGACCGGATGTCATAGAGGTGTACGGCATACTTCCCGTCGCTCATGGCAGCCTGGTCGAGGCCCGAATAGTAGGCCAGCACCCCTCCATCGCGGCTCATCGCCACCCTGGTGGCCGGGGAGTGTCCGGCACCCTGGAAGCGAGCCACGCTCTCGTTCCCTCGTTGGAGGTGCTGCGTGGCGCTGTCGTTCGCGGCGATCGCGCGGCCCAGGGCCTGGGCCGCCTGGCCGGTGGGCTCGACGGCATAGGCGTACAGCGCGAACTGGGCTGCCTTGCGGGGGTCGCTGGGGGCTACTTCCAGGGCGCGGGCGGCGAGCGAGCGGGACGCGGCCGTCCGCGCGCGAGCCGAAGCCTCGCCGCTCTTCTGCCAGGCGACCACCCCGGCGGTCCCGAGCCCCAGGGTCAGTACGAGGAAGCCGGCGCCGGCCGCACGGAGGCGACGTCTGGCCTTCCGATCCTCCTGAACCGCCCGGCTGTCCAGGGCGTCCTTGCTCATGTCGTGAATCGGCGCGGCGAGGGTGACGACCTTGTCGCGGAAAGGGCGGCCCGGCGTGTATGAGAAGTCTTCGGCGTCCCGGAAGGCCCGCAGGTCCACCCAGAGGGGTTCGGCGCCGAACGCTCCGCTCAACTCTTCGGGGATCGCGGTGGTCCGCGCCCAGTCGAAGTCACCCCGTGCACCGTCCCAGACAATCTCACCCGCGGTGTAGGCCAGCAGCAGATGGTCCATGGAGCGGTTGGCCCGCCAGAAGGCCAGCTCCCGGCGGACCCAGTGGGAGGCGGCGGCTTCGGGCGAGCCGATGAGTACGAGGTACCGGGACTTGGCGAGCCCGGCGCGGATCGTCCCTGGTAAATCGCTGCTCGCGGCGAGGGAGGTGTGGTCCCGGAACACCTTCAACGACCGACGCCGTAGCCACCCCTTGCGCACCAGCTTCTCCAGCCCCTCCTGGAGCCCTTCGGCCAGTGGTACGTCCCGCTGCTGGCTGTACGAGATGAACGCGTCGTACATCGATTCCATGTGGCTCTCCCGGCAAGGCCTCTTGTCATGTGCGATCAGGCGCAATCCGTAGATTGCCACGGAGGTTGCAGCTCCCTCCACGCGTCCGCAGGCACCGATCAGTCGGCTCGCTCAGAATGCGACCGAATCGAGCGCTCCTTGGCACGCTCCCTCAAGAGGTGATCCGGGGGTGGCTGAAGGCCACGGCTTGGTGCAGGTCCGGCCGGACGACCGGATGACTGGGGTCCGCGACGTCCCACAGGCGGACCCGGTTGTCCCGGCTGCCCAGGGCCAGGGCCTGACCGTTCGCGCTGAACGCCACGTGCTGAGGTCGGGGAAGCGGCGAATCGGCGGGAGGGGCGGCAAGGGTGGCCGTCAAGCCCAGTTGGGCGGAACCGGAGAATGCCCACAGGCTCAGGACTCCCTCCTCCTGTTCGGTGGCGATCAGGTTGCCCGCGGGACTCGCGGCCACTGTGGTGCCGGGCAGCGGCCCGAGAGGACTCGGATGGGCCGGGTCCTTTACGTCGAGGACGGTTCCGCCTCGGTCCGCCAGGATGAACAGCCTCCCGCCTGCGGCGAACACGAGGGAGTCCACGGGACCGGCCGCGGCAGGCGTCACCGCCAGAGACATGGGCCGACGGCTCGAGGTCACATCGAAGAGCCGCACCCCGCCCTCGTGCGTCCCCACCGCAAGCAGGCGTCCATCCGGACTGAAGGCAACCGCGGTCGGATGGTTCTGTTGGGCGTTCAGCGCGGTGGGAGGGCCTCCAGCGGCCGGTTCGAGCAACCGGACGTCGTCGTCCACCACCGCCACGAGCCCTTGACTGCTGTACGCGGCCGCGCGCGCATATCCGCGGGCATGGATGACACGGGGCAGCACCCTGCTCTCGACCAGCGCGCCCGTCGCCTCGGCGGTCGGTGCGAGCCTGTAGGCCTGTACGAGCAGTTGCCGCGCCAGGTCGGGTTTGGTGTCCTTGATCGATCCGGCTTCCGTGACGAGCTGCCGGGACTGTGCCACCAGTGTCTGGGCCCGGGCGTTGTTGCGCTGGTCGTAGGCGCTGATCCCGCCGGCCACCGCGGTCAGGAGCAGCGCGGTGAGTACGGCGATCGTGGCTTGGACCAAGCGGATGGTCCGGCGGTGTTGGCGTACGTGGTCGCCGATCAGCTCGTCCTTGGACTTCCCGGTCAAGGGGGCGACGAACTCCGCTACGCATTCGATCAGTCGCGGGTCGGCTGCTGTGACCTCCTCCGGTCGCCGCAGCCAGCGCAAGTCCACCCAGCGTGGCTCGTGAGCGAACGCATGGGCCAGCTCTTCGCCCGGAAGGGCGTCGGTCCGTGACCAGTCGAAGTCCCGCCGCTCGGGGTTCCAGACGAGCGTGCCGGCGGTCCAGGCAATGAGCAGGGTGTCCACTGAGCGGTGGGTGAGCCACCAGCGGACCTCCTCACGTACCCAGGGAGAAGCTGCGGCAGCCGGACTGGCCATGAGTACGAGCCACCGCGACCGGGCCAGGCCCTGCTCGATCTCCGCCCACAGGTGGGGGCTTGCCGCGAGGTTGGTCTCGTCGCGGAAGAGCCTCAGGCTTCTCGGCCGGTACCACGGGCGGTCAAAGGTCTGCAACTGGCTCTGAAAGGCTTTCGCCAGGTCCTTGTCCCAGGCATGGCTGTACGAGATGAAAGCGTCGTATCCGGTCGCCCCGCTCCACTGCCGGCCCACTGCACCGCCTCCCCCGCGCGATGTTCAGCGCGCGTCTCGGGCAGTGCCGGGCGCCGGCCCTCCGATGCCCCCCGGCCGGCCCTCGGGGATACGCGGCCCGGGGACGGGCCGGATCAGTGAATCCGCATCACGTACGCCGGCGAGACGGGCGAAACCCACCGCGTATTCGTGGAGTTCGCTCTGCACCCGCTGCAGATCCGCCCGGCAGGCGGCGTTGTCCGCCCACGAGGACTCGGGGCTCTCGGGGTGGGCCAGTTCGAATTCCCTCAGACGGGGATGCCACTGCGACAGGAAGGGCCTCAGCTCGCGATTGAGCATGGTGATCGCGAGATACTCGACTGTCTGCCCGCCCGGTACCGGAGCGGAAGGGCGGGAGGCCTTCAAAGTCTCGCGTGTCGTGGCGAAGAGTCCGTACATGGAGGTCAGCGCTTCTCGGACCACTCCCTGGTCGCTGGCCAGCGGCTGGGTGGACACCCGCGTCACGGTTTCCACGAACATCTGCCAGGCGACCTGGCGGGCATCGTTGTTGACGGTGAACGTGAGTTCGCTCAGCTGTGGGACGGTCACCTTCACCTCGGTGAGGCGGGCGGTGCGCTGGTACCAGTGCAGGACGAGGACGGTCAGCGCCCCCGCGATTCCGCCGGTGACCACGAACAGGATGCGGCTGGTCACCTCGGTGAGGCTGAAGACGGCCAGCCCCGTCAGCGCACCGATGGCCGTCGCCGCGACCAGCCGGATCGCCGTACCCGCGCTTCCCCGTCGCCATCCAGACCGGGCGCCGGAACGCTCTAATCGTGCACTCATCGGCTCCCCTGCCAATCGTCAGTGAGGAAAACATATCGCCAACATCAGTCACGTGGAGTCGAGATGAACGCACTACCCCCGCGTAGCACGCCTGGATGCTGGAGATGCACGCACGCCAACCGGGCCATAGGGGGCGATAGCCCGCCTGCTCGCGCCGCGCGGTCCCCGAACCGACGCTGGACGCGATCGACCCGGGCCCGGCACATCGTCGAGCCGTCGCCAGGCGACCACGAATCTCTCCGCGACAATGTCTGCGGCGTTGTCGGCCGGGGCGGCCCGGCGGTACGGCGGTACGGCGGTACGGCGGTACGGCGGTACGGCGGTACGGCGGTACGGCGGTACGGCGGTACGGCGAAGCCGAGGACCGGGGCGATGTGCTCGGCACAGACGCAGCGGAGGCGCTCCTCGGCGGTGTCAGGGGCCACCGTCCGCCCCTGACCGGCGAACCGCGGCGGTTGGAAGGCGCTGCGAAGGCCGGCGGGGCCGTAGCCGGGCGGCAGGGCCCTCGGGGCGAGACTTCGCAGCGCGGGGAGGTCAGATACTGAGCTTGTTCTTTATCTTCTGGCGCTTCTGAAGTGGTCCGGGCAGGGTGGGCGGCATGACAGACAGTTCCGACCCCGTTCCTGCGGATGTGGATGACCGCCAGGTGATAGAGCACGTCCTCGGTCGCCCCTTGAGTCAGACATGGCCGACGGGTGCATTGGCGCCGGGTAGCCGGGTCACGGTCGTTCGTGCCCCGGACTGGGACGGTCCTTGGCAGGTCGAGTTTCCCGGAACGATCGATGCCATGGGTGCACCCGAACCCAACGAACATGCCCAGGCGCTCAGCGGCGAGTTCCTGTACTGGGTCTCCTTTGACACGCCGCAGTACGACAGTGACGGGGCCGGCCCCTATCGCAAGGCCCAGATCTGGGGTCGGTACCTGACCGAGCCGGAGCCCGAAGCGTAGGGGTGCCGCAGGTCACGCTGCTGCGTTCGAATCGACCGTCGAACTACGTCGCCCGCCTGGGCATTCGCCGGACGTGCGGGCGGCCTTCGTCTGACCATGTGCCGAAGCCGCGGACCCGCTGGACCTGGATCCTGATCGTCGCCCCCACCAAGCTCCGGATCGCCCGGCCGCTCGCCCGGCCGCTCGCCCGGCCTCTCGCCGCGGACCTCCGCCGGCCCTGGGCGAAACCCGCCACGGGTGACAGGTGGGGCGGGATGTGTGCGTCACCGCACCTGGCCGGCGAGAGCCTTCGCCAGGGCGCTGACGCGCGCGCTGTCCTGCGCACCGGGGCCGGCTCCTACCGCGACGACCAGGAACGCATCGCCCTTACCGTCGAGCTTCAGCCGTACGGAGGCGAGGTTCCCGCTCGCGGTAACGACCGGCTTGCCGGCTCCGGCCTCGCCGGCCTGCTTCAGGTAGGCGCTCAGGGCTTCGAGGTCCATCCCCGTCTGCTGCTGGATCGTTGGGGCGAGCGGGTTGATCGCCTGCCGGTCTCGCGTCGCAACGGTGTGCACCACGACGTCCTCCTGGCCGATGAGGAAGTCGCAGCTCACCAAGACGCCGGGATTCTGCGCCAGCACGTCCCCGGGCCGGGCCCGCTTCCCGCCTTCGGCGGTAGCGACAGGTTCGTCACCGCCGTCCGCGTGCCCCGGCCGGGCTTCCCCCTCCAGGCCGGCGGCCTTCGCTGCCTTGGCGATGTCGTAGGGAAGCGGGCAGGTATCCGCCCCCTTGGCCCCCATGGAGTCCGCAGTCTCGGTAAGCCCGCTCAGGCTCAGCGGTGTCGCACCGCCGCTCTGACAACCGGCCAGCAGGGCTGTGGCTGTCACGACGGCGATCGTCAATCCGTACCGACGGTGTGTCACGTGCGTCCTCAGCTCTCGTCCCGCCCGTTCCCTGTGCCCGCCGATCATAGGCATGGCATGCACACGCCCCGGTGAAGCCCTCCATGTGCAGGCGCAGCGCGCTTCGGGTCCACAACAGCCGCACGACCGGACGCCCGTACCCTCCTCGCGCCTTCGGCCCTCACCGCACCGAAAGACCGCAGTTCAGGGTCTACCTCGCCGCCCGGCCCCGACATCCACCGCGCCAGGACACGACAACCGCAGCGCCGATCGGACAACTCGCGCACCAAGTCCCACCTGTCACTGATTCACAATCGTCGTTCACCTCACTCGCAGCAACCCTTGATCACAAGCCGGTGTTTTCCCTAGAGGGCGCCGCGCGGCGGCTTGAGGCTGCTGAACGTCGCCCCGGCAGCGAGGACCGCGACGCCCGCCAGGAGGGCGGGCATGCTGGTTGCGGGGTGCAGGACGACGGCCCACGGCTGCGCTCCCCGGCCGCCGCTCTTCCAGCCTCCGACGGCGAGGACCAGGGGTATGGCGGTGAGAACCGGGGCTGCGATCCGGGCGCCGGTGAGGGGGTTGAGGATGAGCGCCAGGCCGAGGTAGAAGGCGGCGTTCCGGCCGATCGCCAGGGCCACGGCGTCCGCGCCCGCGAAGTGTCCGAGTACGGCCATGGTCAGGACGAGGATCGCGCAGGCGGCGGCGAGGGAGGTGTCGAAGCGGTGGACGGCGCGCACGGCGACTGTTTCAGTGGCGTCCCGGGCCCGGCCGGTGAAGGCGAGCCATGTCACGGCGGGGATGACGGTGATCAGCGCGGCGAGAAGGAAGTGTCCGGCCCCGCCGACCATCGCGGGCACGGGAATGCGGCTCTGTCCGAATGCCAGGCCTGCGCCGGCCGTCACAGCGGTGACGGCGGCGAGGGTGGGGACCTTACGGGATGCGGCCCACCAGTTCACCGGCCTGCTCCTTCAGGGTTCAGGGTCGGCTTCTGGTCGCAGCCGGTGAGCGCGGCCCGGTTCGTTTCGTACCACGCGTGCTGACGGTCGGAGGGCAGCGTGAGGACCTTCTGGGCGAGTTTCGCGTCGTCGGGGGAAACGCGGCCCTGGACCGGAGCCGGAGGGGCTTGGGTGGCGATGGCGGTCAGCCATGCGGTGAGCGGTCCCCGGGCCGGGAACGCCGGGTACTTGTGGCTGGTTCGGGCGCATTCGGGGATGGGGGGCAGGAGGGTGTTGGTGAGGTTGGCGGTGATGTCCTGCTCGCGGACCTGGCCTTTGCCTCCGAAGCCGGCCTGTCCGGGCTTGAGGTCACGGTTTTGGGTGAGGGAGGAGTGCACGGGAAGCCCGGCGTCTCTCAGACGGCCGGTGTAGGTACGGGTGGTCGCCGCGATCCGGGTGCGTCCCGGGGTCTCGGGCCACAGGCATACTTCCGGGACGCCTGCGGTGTCGCAGACCAGAGCGTCGGGGTTCCGGTCGGCGACCGGGTCATAGTCCATGTTCACGACCAGGAACACCGAGGCCGCGGACGCGGCGACAAGGGCGGCCAGAGGCTTCCAGCGGCCGGCCCCGGCGATCGCGAGCAGGCATGCGGTGATGATCCCGCCGGTGAACAGGAGCGGCGCCCACACGGCCACGGGGTCGATGACCGATCCGACCGAGCAGCAGCTGTCGTACGCGCCGGCGACCAGGTGGCGGGGCCACGGGGTGTCCCAGGATCCGGGGAACGCGGTCAGGCAGAAACCGGCGACCATCGCCAACGGTGCGGCCGCAAGGTGCGGAAGACGGCCGCCCAGGAGGTATCCGGCCAGCGTGGCGGCCGCCATCAGCAGCGCGTACACCACGAACATGCCCAGGTGGGAGAAAGGCGGAAGCGTTCCCGCGGCCGAGACCGCGACACCGACCGCGATGAGCATCCCGGCAACACCCATCGCCCACACCGGGACGAGCAGCGGCAGCGCGATGGCGAGCCGGCTGCGGGAAGGGGTCTGCCCGAAGACGTTGCCCCGGCGCAGGCGTGCGCTTTCCCACGCTCCGCTCGCCGCGCACGCGGCCGCGGCGAACGGGATCGTGTAGGAGGCGTTGCCGAGGACGGACGGCCCGTAACCGGGGACGGTGCCCGTGGTGATCGGCTCCGACAGGAGCAGCAGGACGTAGCCGGCGAGGAGGACGAGCATGAGTCCGGCGGAGGAGGACCGCAGGAGAGTGGCGATACGCATCGGTCAGATCTCCCGTCCGACGAGCATCACGTAGGCGGCTTCGGCCTGCTCGCGTCCGCGCGTGCCGGCCGGTGCCAGGGCGTGGAAGTCGGCGGGGCTGCCCTGGAAGCAGGTCTTGCCGTGGGCGAGGACGGCCACGTGCGTGTACAGGTCGGCGAGGTCTTCGGTCTGGTGCGTGGAGACGACCACCTGCACGCTGCCGGCGAGGTCGTCAACGAGCTCGCGGAACACCAGGCGCTGCGTGGGGTCGAGGCCGGCGGTCGGCTCGTCCATCAAGATCAGCTCACTGCGGTGGGTCAGCGCCCCCGCGATTCCCATGCGGCGGAGCTGCCCGCCGGACACTTGGTGGCTTTTACGCTCCGCGAGGCGCGTGAGGTCGACGCGGCGCAGCGCGTCCTCGGACGCTTTCCACGCCAAGTCCTTCGGCATGCCCTTGAGCCATCCCGCGTAGGCGACCTGTTCGCGTACGGTCAGCCCGGGCATGGGGGTGATCTGCTGGGGGATCCACGCCACGCTTTTGCGGTAGGCGGCCAGATGGCGGCCCTTTGCGGTGCCTCCGTCGAAGGTGACCGACCCGGAGGAGGGGTGCAGGTGGGAGGCGGCGATGGCCATCAGTGTGGACTTGCCGGCTCCGTTCGGGCCGAGGAGGACCGTTGCCCGCGCATCGATCCGGAGACTGAATTCATTGAAAACGGGTGTCTTCCGCCCGTACCGGAACGAAACACGATCAAAAACCAGAGGCATGGAGGAACGCACAATCCGCCACCCCACCGCCAGCGGGATGGCTTTCGTCGTGGGACAGTTGACAGGCGAGGGTCCCGGTGCTGAATCCACCGGGACCCTCGGCTACTTGTTCAACAACCGTACTACCAGGCGACCTTCACGTAGTCGACGGAGATGTACGTGCCGCTGGACACGTCCGTCAGCGCGAAGTAGTAGTTACCCCGGTCGTCCGGGTCGCCGTAGTCCACCCACCCGCAGTAGTTCGTCCGGGTCCCCTTGGAACGGTCCGGAGCGGAGGAGATGTCCTTCCACAGCCGCAGACCGGCGTAGTTGAACCCGTCACCGCCGTCCGCGACGCAGCCCTGGAAGTAGATACCCGTGTAGTCCCAGGTGTCGTTGTTGTCCCACCAGCGGCGCGACTCGTTACCCGCCCGCCACGAGTCGATGGACGACTCGAACTGACCCTCCGCCGTCACGCCGGCGTGCGCCGGAATCACCGACACCGCACCCAGCAGCGCGGCTCCGGCCATCGCCCCGGCCCACGACTTCAAACCGATCTTCACTCGATCCCTCTTCCGTGTATCCGGCACCGCCCCCAGCGGGCGGCACCCTCGGGGGTCTGCAATCCGACCCCTGATCCGGCCTGCGACTACCAGGCGACCTTGACGTAGCCGATGTCGATGTAGTCGCCATTACCGACGTCCGTCAGCGCGAAGTAGTAGTTGCCCGCGTCGTCCGGATCGCCGTAGTCAACCCACCCGCAGTAGTTGTTCCGGGTGCCCTTGCTGCGGTCCGGGGCGCTGGAGATGTCCTTCCACAGGCGCAGCGACGCGTAGTCGTAGCCCCGGTAGTCGTCATCCGACCGGCATCCCTCGAAGTAGATGCCGGTGTAGTCCCAGGTGTCGTTGTTGTCCCACCAGCGGCGGGACTCCGTCGGAGCCGTCCACCACGAGATGCGGGACTCGAACTGGCCTTCCGCGGTGACGCCCGCGTTGGCCGGCGCGATGCCGCCGATCCCGAGGAGCACAACACCTGCCATCAGACCGGCCGCTTTCTTACGCCGGGTACTCATCGGTTTCCCCTTCCCCTGCAGCACGTTGGCCCTCTGTGAGGGCATGGCGGAGGGAGGAGATGTCGTGCGAGGCCTCCCCCCGAGGCGAACCGAACGCTGACCGCGGAACGCCCCTGGCACAGCCGCCGTGGGCCGAGTGCGACGTCCTCACTCCAACGGAGCTCGGAGGCGCTCCATGGCCGGCGTCCAGACCGGAGGGGGCTCGCCTCCCGGCGTGGCTCCGCTTCGCGGCCCAGGGCCGAACTCTCGGGCCGGAGGTCCTGCGCGTTCCCTGGCAATACTGGAACCCACGAAACACCCCCTCACCATTGGCACTGACCGGCCCACGACTCAAAGCTGCGGCGTTACTCCCGCCACTTCGAACCTATGCCCGCGTTGCGGTCCGTACTGTGCGTGGAGTGCGCGACTCCTCAACACTGCATGCAACCCCGGGGGGGGTGTCTCTATGTCCTTCGTCAAGAATGTGATGCCGTGTATGGGGCTGTTTGGGGTGGTTATGCGGCGAGGGTGACGGTGGGGGTTCTGGACTCGTAGAAGGTGCCGTCGCGGAGCGTGGCGAACAGGACGCTGATGCGCTGGCGGGCGAGGCGGAGGAGGGCCTGGGTATGAGTTTTGCCGCGGGCTCGTTGCCGGTCGTAGTAGGTGCGGGAGGCCGGGTCGGCGTTCATGCAGGCGAAGGCAGAGAGGAACATGGCGCGTTTGAGCTGCCGGTTTCCTCCCCGTGGTGCGTGTTCGCCGTGGATCGAGGTCCCCGACGACTTCGTCGTCGGGGCGAGGCCGGCGTAGGAGGCGAGGTGGGCGGCGCTGGGGAAGCCGGCTCCGTCGCCGACGGTGACCAGCAGGACGGCCGCGGTCCTGACCCCGACTCCCGGCATCGAGGTCAGGACCGGGTGAAGAGGGTGGGCCTCCAGCAGGGTGCTGATCTGGGCTTCCAGGGCTCGGCGCTGTTCGTGGACCGCGGCGAGGGAACGGGCCAGCGACGGGATGACCACGTCGAGGGTGCCGGTGCCCGGGACCACGACGGTCTGTTCGTCGAGGGCGTCGAAGACCTCGTCGATCAGCCGGGCGGCCATGCGGGGGGCCTTGGGACGGATCGCCTCGACGAGTCTGCGGCGGCCGGCTTTCCGCAGAGCGTTCGGGGATCCGTAGCGCTCGAGGAGCCAGGTGACGGCCGGGTGGTCCAGTCGCGGACCGAGCACGCGTTCCAGCGACGGGTGGAACTGGGTGAGCAGGCCGCGTATCCGGTTGCTGGTGCGGGTCGCCTCGGCCGCGAGGTCCTGGTCGAAGCCAGTCAGCACCGTGAGCTCGGCGGTGATTTCGTCGGTCAGCTCCAGCGAACGCAGAGTGTGGGGCATCGTCCGGGCCGCGTCCGCGATCACCGCCGCGTCCTTCGCATCGGTCTTCGCCTCTCCCGGGTAGAGGTCGGCGATCCGCCGCATGGCCAGTCCTGGCAGGTAGGCGACCTCGCAGCCCGCGTCCCGGGCAACGGTCAGAGGCAGGGCGCCGATGGACGCGGGCTGGTCCACGATCACCAGCACGGCGCCGAACTTGGCCTTGAGCTTGTCGAAGACGGCCCGCAGCTTCGGTTCGCTGTTGGGCATCGGCTTGTCGAAGACCTTCTTCCCGGCCGGGGTCAGCCCGTGGCCGTGGTGAGCGGTCTTGCCGACGTCCATCCCGAGGAAGACGCCTATGCCTTCGGTGTTTAACATCGCACCCTTCCGCAGGTGTTGACCGTGCCGGCCTCGGCGGTGGCACCGTGCTCGCGCATCCACGTTATGCAGACCTGCCGCCCGCGAACTGCCCGGCATTGCACCGGGCCGGGCGGTGGCCGGGTCTCTCATCAGCGTCTCCGACGGCACCCCTCGGGCCCGGCGACACCACCCCCCAGGTCATCCGATCGACAGAGGGGACACAGTCATACCGGGCCCGGAGGCCAGTGGCCCCATTGCAGGACCGCGAAAAACATAACGGGGGGAACAGCTGAGGCTGTCACTTCTCGGAAGTGACAGCCTCAGGGCGGTCCACGCGCCAACGCGGAGCAGCCGATGTCCCACGCAGCATGGTTTGCAGCCAGTAGCCGTCAGGGGACTGTCCAAGCGGTGCCTCACCGGCCTGGTTGCTCCAGCGTCGGCCGGAGGCGACCGGAACACAACCTCGACTTGGACAAACCAGAGCCAACACATGGCTCATAGCCGCACCTGTGGCTGAAAAAAGCCCATCACAGTGCCCCGAGACCGCGCCCCGGATGCCTCTCGGTCACAAAGTTCCCAGGTCAGGAGCGAGTGAGAACTGCTTCAGGACTGGCTCGTTCACGGCGTCCCACGGCGTCGTCCCGATGGAACGCCGGCGAGCCAAAAGGCCCGGCGACCACGCTCGTCCGCCCGTTCACGGTCATGGGGCTGAGATGATTGCGAACGGCACCACAGCCGTGGGGGGAACGCCAAATACCCCTGCGTGCACGCCTTTTGCAGCCAGTAGCCGCTGGCGAGGCGCCACCTGCCGGCGTCTCGCCAGTCCACTCGTAGTGAGGACTGTCCTTCCATGCCCATGAAGCCCAGTACGCCCGGCTCCAGCACGCCCGGCTCCGGCATGCCCGGCTCCGGCATGCCCGGCTCCGCCGCGGTCGAGCCCCCGGTCGCGCCGTTACCCCGCCCCGACGAGCCGCCCCGCCTCACGCTTCCCCTGGTGACGGGCGTGATCTCCTTCCCCGTACTCGGTACGATTCTGGCCGTCACCGGCATGCCGAGCTCTGAGATCTACCCTCTCCTCGCGTACTGCGGGGGCATCGGAGCCGCCGTCCTCATCGCGGCCAGCGGGGGAAGGAAGCTGATCACCGGCCTCGCGGAGCTCGTACTCCGTGTGAGCCAGTGAGGGGACGGACATGGGACGCTCCGAGAACCCCGTCGACTTCTCCGTTCCCGAACGCGGCCGCCTCGCTTCTCAGCTGCGCCAGTGCCGGGTGGCGGCCGAGCTCACCTACGAGCAGCTCTCCCTGCGGAGCGGGCTGTCGTCCGCGACGCTGAAGCGCGCCGCCGCCGGCAGGAAGACCCCGACCGAGGTCACCGTCGTCCGGTACGTCAAGGCGTGCGGGGGCAGCGATCTGGAGATCGCTGCGGCCAAGGCCTACTGGCGGCGGGCACGGGCCGCCGAGCGGGGGTTCACCGGCCGGAGTCTGCCCAGCCCCTCGCTCATCGGCACCGAGGGCGAACTGAGTCAGGCGTTGGTCAGCCTGTACCAGAAGGACGGCGCTCCCTCACTGCGCGAGATGCAGCGCAGGGCGGGCAAGGAATGGCTGGCTCTGAGCAGCGCCTCCCGGATCGTCAACCGCCAGGCGCTGCCGACCACGCCCGCCCAGATGGAAGCATTCCTCCGGGCGTGCAGCGTCCCCGAGAAGCAGCACAAACCGTGGCTGGACGCTTGGAACAGGGTGGTCGGACCCGGGCGGTTCGTGGTCACCAGGACCGAGCGCCTGGAGAAGTGGCGGCTCCTCAGGAACTCGGTGGTGCACCAGGATCCGCGGACCTTCGCCGAGATCGTCCACTCCATCCCCGGCATCCCGCAGAGTGAGCGCGCGACGCCCGGGGCGATGTGGGACCGGCTGCTCTACGAGTCATTCGTGACCCTCGACCACGAGGTCTTCGGCAAGCACCTGCGCGCCACGATTTCGTAGGGAGTCGTATCCGTCAGGCACACGCCTGCTCCCCCACGAGCGGGAGGGCCCGACCCCAGAAACCGCCCTGTCGCCGCGGGCCCCTCGCGTGTCAGGGACCTGCAGGTCGCGGCCGGAGTGATGACCGGCCACGACCGCTCACTGCCGTCCGCCGGCCAGGCCGTGCCAGAGTCGGTACGACGCACCGTCCTCCTCACGTGTCCTTGAGGGAGCAGTCACTCCGGGTCTGCGTGCTGGGGTGAGCGGCCTGGACAGCACAGCACCGCCGCCCCGGACCCCCACGTCATGTGCGGGGGCCGGGCCGGCGGTGCCGTGCTGCGTGTGTCGGGGTCGTTCTACGGCATGGTGAAGTAGCCGAGGAGGTCGGTGATGACGTGGTTGCTGCCGCCCCAGCTGTTGAAGACGCTGACCTTGCCTGATCCGACCGGGGTGGTCACGTGGTTGGGGACGGTGGCACCGGGGAGGGTGTTGAGGCTGCTGGCACCGGGAAGTGTGCCGCCGAAGGCGTACGCCGTCAGGAAGCCCGGGCCGGTGGTGTCGGTCGCGGTGACGTTCAGGACCGCGCCCACCGCGTTCGCCGGCAGACCCGACACCGTCGTCGTGGCACCCGGGGCGAGCTTGCCCGTGGTGCGGGTGTCGGCGAGACGCTTCGGGACGACCGGCTTGAACAGGGCCTTGCCGTCCTTTCCGTAGTAGCCCACGGCATCCAGCACCAGGTGCGTGGAACCGGAGTTGGTGAACAGGGTGATCGTGCCGTCCGGGCCGACCGGCACGATGGCCTGGTTCGACTTGTCCTTGCCCGGCTCCACGTTCAGGTTCGAGGTGGCGGTCCGCTTGGCCGGGTCGGGGTAGGCGATGACGTGCGCGTTCTCCGTGGAGCCGGTCCCGGTCAGGTTGAGGGCGACGGCGGTGGCGTCGGCGGGGATGCCGCCCACGCCGGCGACCTTGACGGTGCGGGACGTGCCGCCGGGCAGCGCGCCGCCGGTGGCGCGGGTGTCGAGCAGCCGGGCCGGGGCGATCGGGGTGAACCGCTGCCCGATGTTCGGCTGGTAGTAGCCCACGAAGTCCACGATGATCGATGCCCAGCCGGAGTTGAGCTGCATCAAGGCTCCGTCGTAGCCGCCGATGGGGACGGTGACGGTGTTGGAGGTGGTGCTGCCGGCGAGGACGTTGACGTTCGAGGTCGCGGGACGGTCCTGCCCCTCGGGCCAGACGGTGAGGTGGGTGTCCTCAGTAGCACCGGTGACGGTCACGTTGAGGACGACCGCGGTCATGCCGCCCGAGAGCGGGAACTCCGGCCGGTTGAGCCCGATGGGCAACTGCATCGAGAGGGGGACGCCACCCGGCATGGAGGGGGTGTCGTCGCGGCTGTCGTAGAACCGGAACGGCTCGGTTGCGACGTACCCGGACGCCGCGTAGTCGGCCTTGAAGGTCTGGCTGGAGGTGGACGTGGTGCCCTTGGAGTCCTGGACGGTGAGGGTCACCTTGTAGTCGCCGGGTGTCCGGTAGGTGTGCGTGACCTGGGACAGGTCGGCGACCTGCTTGATGGTGCCGTCGCCGAAGTCCACATCGACGCGGCGGAGCGGCCACGGCGCCGCGGTGGCCGACGGGTCGACCCGGACGGTCAGCGGAGAGATGCGCTCGGTCGGGCCGTCCGAGGAGGGCAGGACCTGCGCGGCGGTGAAGGCCGCGGTCAGCGCACCGGCCGCGGTCACCTTGACCGCCTGCTCGGCGAAGACCTTCTTCCCGGCGGCGTTGGACGCGGTCACCTTGACCACGCACGCGCACGGAGAGCTGTAGACGTGTGAGGCGACGGCCTCGGCGGCCTCGCCCTGCCGGGTGACGACCGGGGCGCTCCCGTCGCCGAAGTCCACGCTGTACGACATGGCGGTGGGCCAGCGGCTGTTCGACGAGGCCTTCACCTCAACCTTGGTGCCCACCGGCGCCCAAGGCTGGTCGACCGACATGGTGACCGCGCTCAGGTTGTCGTGGCCCTCGTAGGCACCGCGGTCGAGGAACCCGCCGTCCTTGCCGGTGTTGGCCACGCGGGGGTCGTCCATCGGGCCGTAACCGTCGAAGTCCAGGGAGGCCAGCGCACCCGGCGCCGTCGCGTCGGCGGAGTCGACCAGGGCGGCGTTGAGGTCCGCCGGGTTCACGAAGTCGTGCAGCCCTTGGCCGGTCGCCGCCCGAAACTCCGAGAGGGTCTTGTAGTCGGTGCCCGCCCAGTTATAAGGAGCCGCCGTCACATCGGGCTGGCGTACGAGGACGTTGTAGTCGGCGCGGGTGCCCGCCGCCGCACTCTGCGCCACCAGGAGACTGTGGCGCGCTGCTGCGGGCGTCGCGCAGGAGGCCTGGGAGCTCTCGGTGTAGACCTCGTTGTTGAACACCGAGGAATCGGTGGAACCGCCACTGACCGAGATGCCCGCACCGCAGTAGGTGATGACGGTGTTGTTGGCCAGTGCCGTGCCGGGGGCGTCCGCTACGGCGACCGCGGGCCGGGAACCGCTGTTGCGGAGGCTGTTGCGGTTGAGGACCGTGCGCTGGGCGCCAGCCCCGATCTGCGCAGCGATGATGTAGCTCCGGCTGACACGTACGTCCGCGCTTCCCGTACCGATCACGAGCTCGCCCGGAAACTCGGAAGCCTCCATGGTGATGTCGCTGGAACGCTCGACCTTGGTGCCCCGCAACGTCCTGATCCCACGGAACACCAGGTGCGAGGCACCGTCGATGGTCAGGAGGTTGACCAGTTCCGCCTTCGCCTTCGAGATGCTGCCGGGGGCGGTGGCGAAGGTGATCGGCTTGCCCGGCTCTCCGGAGCGGTCGATCGTGACAGCGCCAGGGTAAGAGCCCGGCGCGATCCACACGGTCTGGCCCGCTTTGGCCGCCTTGGCCGCCGGCTGGATCGAGCAGAACGGGGCGTTCTGCGTTCCGGTGCCGATATCGGAGCAGTTGGCGTTCGTGCCGTTGTTCACGAACAAGTCAGTTGGGGACTCGGCGGCGGAAACCGCCGGTATGCCGAGGACGGTGACGAGGCCCGCAGTGAGCAGGACCGCCGCACGAGTAGGACGCACCAGCAATATTCCTTCGAGGCCAGGGGCTTCGTGGATTTCGGCGCGGCGCTGCAGGATGCTGACGCCGAACGGCCCGTTTCCCCATGGGCATCAGGCCCATGAGACTCCACAGAGACGCTGCTCATGATCCCTTATCGGGCAGCCGTTGTCACTAGAGAATTGAACACGCTCAACATTCGTGCAGCCGTGTGCTTGTCAGCATCCGCCTCGGAGCCTGATGGGCATGTTCCGGCGGTTCTCAGCGCTACAGCGGCGCGTTGAGCGCGGCGTCACGGCGGCCCACCTCGGCGGCCGCCGGATGCGCTGCGGGCGGGGTCGGGGGCATGGCGAGCAGCTTCTCGACGTTCCTGTCGCGGAAGGTCAGCCTCATCCGGACCTTGATGGGCGGCAGGTTCGTGTACTGCACGATGGCCGTGAAGTCTCGAACCAGGCGCAGTTCGGATGCTCATGCATGCCTGAAGGCGTAATCTGGACTCGTCGGCTGCTGGAGACCCGAAGTGTCAACCGAGTTGCAGGGCCGAGTCCAGACTTCTTCTGAATTTCTCTCGGATGTCCGGGCCGCAGAACGGCGCGTCCTCATAGCGCAGTGCACTTGACTGCAATTCAGCATGAGTGACGACCGTCGTTTGCGTGATTTCGCATTTCCCGTACATCATGCTCGTGAGAGCGACACGGCGCGAACTTCGCCGTGCCTGCAGGGAGGGCATAGTGGCGTGCAACCGATGGGCGACGTGCTGTCGCCGGCCATTACCTGGACCGGGTTGCACGGGGAGACTCCGTCCGCGTGATTGCTATATATGGCGCGGCAACGTGCGCCCAGACGGTAGGTGGCGCACCCGGCGTGCCCACGCCCTGCTCATCCGTCGCTCTGGTCCACCGAGTATCGCCGTCGGATATGGCAGCACGGCGACACCTAACGACGGTGGATCTCTCACTTCACCGAAGCACCAGCTCCCGGCCGTTTAAATTGGAGCCAGGTCACTTACCAGCTCACAGCAGAGCTTGAAGGAGGCATCGTACGAGCCCCGGGGCTGCATACACAAACGAGACTGTAACGGGCGGGCAGATCCTCGAAAATGAGTACAGGATCGATGTTGACTTGAGCCCTTGGTCGTTCGCTCGACCTTGCTATTTGATACGTAAAGCAATCCGTGGCACATGAGATTGTGCCCTTGGAGGTGATGAACATGCGACGCCTGTTCACTACTGTGGCCCTAGTGATCCCTCTCGCCTTCGCGGGAGGCACGGCGGTCGCGGTACCCGAGAGCGCCCCTTCTGCGACCAGTGCGGCGATCGGAGCGGAGGCGCGTCATGTGGCGACACCGAAAGCATCGGACGTCTGCAACTACACCATCAACCGTCCAACAATCAAGTTCGGCTCCTCAGGAAGGGCAGTGAAACAAGCCCAGTGCTATCTAAACAGAGCCATGAGTGAAGCAAACCTGGCCGAAGACGGGAAGTTCGGCCCGGTCACCAACGCAGCGACGAGGCGGTTCCAGTCTTGCGCCGGCATTACCGTGGACGGAATCATCGGAGCCCAGACATGGTCGTCTCTTGTTTTCTGGGCCAACGGGTCGGATTTCGTATGCTGATCGCCAGCGTCACGCAACCGGCGTCCGGCGCCTGGAAAATCCTGTCCCGCATGTGCCGTGGACGCGGGTGCGGGGCATCCCCTTGGTCTGCGGGATCAGCGGGATCAGTACGAGACGACTGACGAAGGGGGACTTGCCTGGAGTCCGGGCCGGAGTGGACATCGGCAAGGATCACCATGCCGTGGTCATCAACGCAGAGGGCAGCCGGCTGCGGTCGCTCTGCCCGGTCCTTGCTCGTCTGGCGAAGAGCCTCAAGCCGCAGTGCAGCCTGTGGATCTGTTCGAACCGTACAAGGGGTTGAGGGCGGGCGACCAGCGACTGGGGTGCTGCTCTCCAACTCCCTGAAGGGTCTTGGTGGGACTGGGATGTGATCGCCTGGGACGGCAGGCAGTTCCGGCTCGCTGCTGGCCATGATCTGACCTACCACCATGGTCTGGAGCTGGTTCTCCGCGAGCCGGTCTTCATCAGTTGCCCGTCGAGCTTTCACGATCCGACCTTCCGCGCTCCGTCGCCTGCCGAGCTTCGGCAACTCGCTTGTCAGCTCGGGGAGAAGCCCGAGAACCCCTCCGTCGTGGTTGCCTTCGAGGCCGACGCCGACGGGCAGCAGCCTGTCCCGTGCCCATTCGCCGCCGAGCGACTCAACATCGTCCAGGAGACCGTTCCGAGGTACCGGGGCGTTGCAGCACCCGGGCAGCGCTTCGCACCCTGGGTGCGGCTTCCCTCCGAGTAGACGCGGGGCCGTGCAGCCGCCACTTCGATCGTCGGACGGGCGGGGAAGGCCCGTGTGGGACTCCGGGTACATGGATGTGCCAGCAACAGCGGACTGCTTCCAGGTAGGTTGATGTGGCATCCCCGCCTCATAGGGCCAGAAGGAGCCGTCACGTGAGCACCCCGCCCCGGCCACCCAGCACTCCCACGGCCCCGCCTTCAGCTCCGTCGCCCGACCCCGCACCCTTACCGCCCGGTCTCCCGCCGGTGAGGCGCTGGGCAGAAGTCGCGACGTTGATATCAGCGCTCACCGGCCTTGCCGGTCTGCTTCTCGGATTCTTCGGGCTTCCCGTGGTGGTGAACTCACCCACAGCGAGGATCGGCACGGAAAAGCCTCAACCGACCGTAACTGTGACGGTGACCGCAACGCCGCAGGCCGCAGAGACGCCAGCTCCTGCCGGCACGGGGCCCGCCCTGCCCTCCGGCTCCAAGAGCGTCTCAAAGGCGGGCATCCGGATGCCTTCCGACTACCACGTTCTCCTCTCGGATGACCCGATCGAACTCCATAAGGGCTACAGCGGCGACCTCGGATTCATGAGTGACGTAGGCCGTGGCATTGAAACCGCCCGCGGAGGCACCTTGGTCCTGCTGGATCGCGGCCAGCAGGGCTCGCTGGAAGCCTGCAAGGCCGAGACGCGCTTCACCGACACCATCCTCCCGCAGCGCCTGATCAACGGCTCCCAGATCTGCGTACAGCGAAACGGTCACGTCGGACTGATGACCATCCGTGAGGTTCCGCAAGAACGTGACGGAAACACCTTCATCACCTTCGACCTAACGGTCTGGCCGTAAAGGGTGTTGCAAGAAGGCTGTCGGCGGGCGGGTAGGGCTCAGTGGTCGTTGACCTGCTCCTTCACCCGTGAGGGCGAGATCGTAGCGGGGCGACGACGGCCTGGACGGCGCGGTGGAGGCCGCCTCGTTCTGGCGCCGGTCGCGGAGGATCCACCAGTTCTTCAGGCGTGCGAAGGCGTGCTCCGCTCGGGCGCGGACGCGCCGGTGTTCGGTGTTCGGTGTTGTCCTCCTACTGCCCGCGCAGCAGCAGCCGTCCAGCCCTTCTGCGGTACGGACGATGAGCCCGGCGCCCAGGTAGGCGCCGTCCGCGAACACGGTGCTGCGGGCGGCCGGACGACCGCCGCCGGTTTCACCACCGTCGCCCGGCCCGCCGCCTCCCCCGCTCTCCGCGGCAACCGACGGACGCTGCACCCACCCGGGTGTTGAACAGCATGAGGGCGTTGAGGACCAGGCCCAGCGCCCCGGGACGTCCTCCCAGTGGCGTTCGAATCGGGCGGGGTCGACCCGGCCGCGGGCGGCGTCCTGGCAGGCGCCGCAGTCGGGGGTGGGCGGGGGCCTTCCCCTTCCAAGGTCAGCCTTCGATTCCCGTGGCGGTGTGTGGGCGCGGCCACGGCCAGGAGTTCCGACTGCCAGTTCTGCAGCGATCGGTTCCAAAGGCCGGCGGAGCCGAGGTAGCCGCCCCAGGACACCGGGGGCAGGAGGTCACGGAGTTGCCGATCGTTGTAAGCGGCCGTACCGGCGATGGACTGGGCGAGCCAGGACAGTCGGATTGCCTACCAGCTCCGGCAGCCGGCGGTCCGGCCGTGAGAACTGGGCGGTGAGACCTGCGCGGGGCGGACCGCTCGGGGGGTGGGTCCGCCCCCGGGGATGCCGGATCAGGTGTGAAGGAGGCTGTTGGTGCCGTCGTGGCCGTCGGCATAGTCTTCGTCGAACCAGTAGTCGCCCGCCGCCAGGTAGCGGAAGGAGTGCACGCTCTTCACCGGCAGGCCGACGGTGACGGCGCGCGTCCCGTCGCTGCGGGGCTCAAGGGTGTGGGCGCCGGGCTTCCACTCGTTGAAGTCACCGACGACGCTCACCGGGCCGGGCGGGATGTCGGCGGGCAGGACGAAGGTGACCTGAGCGCGGTCCTTGAGCAGCTTGCGTTCGAGCATGGCGGGGAGCTCCTGCGGATGGGATGGGCTGTTTCCCCTCATCCTGCGGCCCACACAGAGCCCGGGCACCCGCACGCGGCCGCGCGGCGCCCGGGCTTCACCCGCCCGGTGCCACCATGGACGAGCGCGGCACGCGCCGGGCGTCAGCAGCCGGCCGCGAACCGATGTCGTCGCTGGACCTGCCCCACCAGAGCGCCGGGCCCGATCGCGAACGCCCAGGAAGGTTCGGCCTTTCCGGGAGCCGGAGCCGGAGCGGGAGCCGGGGCCGGGGCCGCGGTGGTTCCGGGGCGCCCGGCCGCCTGGGGTCAGCCCGGGCAGCCAGTGGTGCGGCCTAGCGGTGCGGCCCCTTGAAGTCAGTGTCCGAGGGCGCTCTTGAGCTGCTGCTTCGTCATCGTCGAACGGCCCTCGATGCCCCGCTTCTTCGCCTCCTGATACAGCTCGTCCTTCGTACGTTCCGACGAACCGCCCCCACCGGATCTCTCGCCACCCCGCTGCGAGGCCGACTTGCCCTGCATGGAACTGCGACTGGCCGTCTCGCTCTCCCCCGAACGCGCACGTTCTTTGTTCACCGTGCGGGAAGCCATCTCCTTCGCACGGCCCTCCGACATGCCTCGCTTCTCCCCGGACTCCTTGATGTGCTCGTACTGACGCTCACGCTTCGGGCTGGAACCTCTGGGCATGACGCACCCCTTTCTCGACGGTGTCGGGTCACCGCCATGCTGGGCGCAGGCAAGCAACGGCGCACCTCCGCCCGGCCGGACGAGGGGCCCGGCCTGCCCGCCGGTGTTGTACCGGGCCTTCGCCGAGTCCGTGGACGCGAGCGCTGTCAGGCGGACGGTGCCCCTTCGGGAATGCCAGTACGCCAGAGGGCCCAGCACACCGGTTCCTGGTACCGGGCTCCGCCGCCCTGCGCCGGCCTCGGCTCCACCGGGCGGCCGCGACACCCACTCGGGCCCTGCTTCGCAGCGCTCAGCACCGTGTGAGGACCTCGACAGCCGATGAGGATCGGCAAGCTCAACGCTCCGTTACGGGAAAACGCTCTCTCCGGGCACATTGCCCGGATCAGCCACCCAGGAGCGGACTGGGCGCCGTCAGCCGAGGGCACTGAACCACACGCGTATCCGCTGCTGCGAACAATCAGGTGGTGTGTGGCTCGGACGGCACGGGTGTGGCTTGTGCGATGAGAAGTGCCACGTCGTCGTGGTCGTCGGGGTGGCGCAGGGAGTGCAGGAGCCACTGGCAGGTCTCGTCCAGGGAGCGGCGCGGTTCGTCGAGGGTGTGCAGCAGGGTCTCGAGGCGTTCGTCGATCGGGTGGTGACGGGTTTCGACGAGTCCGTCGGTGTAGAGGACGAGCCGGTCGCCCGGTTCGAGGTCGAAGGCGCTGGTGTGGAAGGGGACGCCGCCGACACCGAGTGGCGCGCCGGTGAGCAGGTCGAGGAGTCGGGGGCGGCGGCCGGCCGGGGCGAGGACGGGCGGGAGGTGTCCGGCGTTGGCGATGCGGCACTGGTGGGCGCGGGGGTCGAAGACGGCGTAGATGCAGGTGGCGATGTAGTGCTCGAGTCCCTGCGTGATCTTGTCGAGGTGCTGGAGTACTTGGTCTGGGTCCAGGTCGAGGTCGGCGAGGGTACAGGTGGCGGTGCGCAGGCGGCCCATGGTGGCGGCGGCGTCGATGCCGTTGCCCATGACGTCACCGACGACGAGTGCGGTCTTGTCGTCGGCGAGGGGAATGACGTCGTACCAGTCGCCTCCGACCTCCTGGGTTGCCTGGGCGGGCTGGTAGAGGGAGGCGACGTGGAGGCCTGGGAGCGGTGGCGGGTGGCCGGGCAGAAGGCTGCGCTGGAGGGTCTCGGCGGTGTTGCGGACGCTTTGGTGCCATCGGGCGTTGTCGATGGCCACGGCAGCCCGGCCGGCCAGCTCGCCGGCGAGGAGTACGTCGTCCTCGTCGAACGGGAGCGGGCTGCGGGCGCGCAGCAGGTCGAGGGCGCCGAGGATCTCCTTGCGGGCTATCAGTGGCACGACGAGGTAGGAGTGCACGCCGGCCTGGGCGAAGGCTGTCGCGGCATCGGCATCGCGGGCGATGCGCTGCAGATCGTTGCCGTCGACGTGAGCGATGACGATGGGCTGTCCGGTGTGGACGCAGCGGGTGATCAGCCGGTCAGCTCCGTACGCCGCAAGGTCGCCGACGCCCAGGGAGGCGGTGGCCGCGCGGCTGGGGTAGGCGGCGGCGACGGCGAGTGCCCGGAACGTCTCCGGGCCCGGCTCTCGGGAAGGGGTGGTGCGGCGGAAGGCCAGGACGTCGTCGAGGACGTCGACGGCGGCGACGTCTGCCAGGTCGGGCACGGCGACGTCGACCAGCTCCTGCGCGGTGTGCTCGACCTCCAGGGTGGTGCCGACGCGGGCGGAGGCGTCGGCGATCACCGCGAGGCGGCGTCGGGCCCGGTCCGCTTCGGTGGTGGCCCGGTGGCGTTCGCTGACGTCGACCACCGAGTTCGCGACGCCGATCACCCGGCCGCTCGGGCCGTCGATCCGGTAGTACGAGACCGACCAGGCGTGGTCGTGGTCCGGGTCCGCGAGGGTGCGGCCGACGGTGTACTGGTCGATCAGGGGTGTGCCGGTGAGCAACACCTGGCGCAGCGCGGACTCGATGGTGTCGACGTCGAGGAACGGCAGGATGTCGTGGGGGTGCTTGCCGATGTGGTCGGCGGCAGAGATGCCGTTGATGCGTTCCAGGGCGGGATTGACCAGCAGGTAGCGCAGGTCGGTGTCCATCAGGGCGATGCCGATGGGAGCCTGCGAAACCAGGCGCTGGGACAGGGCCAGGTCGGTCTCCACCCGCTGCAGCGTGCTCTGGTCGGCGGCGATGCCCAGGGCGTAGACGTCGCCGAGGTCGTCCAGCAGCCGCATGTTTCGGAATTCCACCAGGCGCGTGCTGCCGTCCTTGTAGCGGATGGGGAACGCGCCGGCCCAGCTCGCTCCGGTGCTCATCACCTCGGCGAACAGTCTGATCACCAGGTCTTGGTGCTCCTCGTGGACCAGGAGGTTCGCCGCGTATTGTCCGAGGGCCTCCTCGGCGGTGTATCCGAACACCTCATCGGCCTGCGGGCTCCAGAACACGATCCGCCCACGGGTGTCAAGCACGACGGCGGCGACGCTGAGGAGGTCGAGCAGCCCTCCCGGCGGCGACGGCGCCGCCCGGCGGTCCCGCTCCTTCGCTGAGAGCGGTTCGTGGGCACCCATCGTGGAAGGCTCCCTCCTCGCGGAGCCCCCGGAGGACGCGCGCCTACCGCGGGCTCTCTCTTCCATGCTGCGCCCCGAACCCGCTGCTGCACGATCCGAGGCAGCGGGGTGCTCGGGGCGGGGCTCGTTCAGCGGCGGATGATGGTGGGGCCTGCAGCCCCTTTGCCGGATCGGGTGAGGCCGAAGGCGACCGGCTTCCCCGCGCGGCTCCGCAGCTCTCCGGCTCCCCGGCTCCCCGGCTCTCCGGCTCTCCGGCTCTCCGGCTCCCCGGCTCCCCGGCTCTCCGCCTCCGCAGCTGCAGGATGTGTATTTCGACGGAGGCAGGCTGTGGCCAGGGAGACACAGTCGGTCAGCGCGGGATGCCTGCTGGTGCCGGATCGAAGTGGCCCGATCGAAGTGGCCGGGTAGGGGTATTACCGGCTTGTCCGCCCATCGCCGCAGCCGACCACCAGCCCTCGGTCCACGCGAACAGCGATGACCCCGCCCGGCAGTTGGCGTGGCGTCGGCTGAAACCGCGCGGCATGGCGACCGGCCCGGCGAGATCCTTCGGGGCTGCTGGCGACCCTTCCTGTTCTGCACTCGTCACCGACCATGGTGTTGTACGTTCACCCCATCTGGCGGGCCGGTTGGTTCGCGCCGCGCGGATTCGGACGTGGCCGTGGCGGGAACCGCTGGTGGAGGGGCCGGGGAATCCTGAGGGGGAGACATGGCGTATCAGGTGGAGTTGCCCATCGGCGCGGCGGGCGGGCCACAGGACGTGGTCAGGGTCGAGATCTCGCCGATCGGCGAGGACGGCCTGGTCAGGGTGGCGCGGCCGGGGCAGGTGATGGCGCGTGCCTCGCGGTCCCTGGGTGAGATGGTGAACGGAATCCGGCCGGTCGCGCAGAGTTTCGTGGATGGCTTCCGTGGCATGGTCCACGGACCTGACGAGCTCAACCTCGAGTTCGGGCTGTCGTTGTCCGCGGAAGCTGATGTGATCATCTCCAGTACGGCGGCCCAGGCCAACTTCAAGATCTCGCTCACCTGGCACCGTCCCCCGTCCGACGGGATCGGCGCCCCCGCGGAGCCTGTGCAGTGACCCCGTTAGGCCCGCAGGCGGCGGAGGGTACCGGACCGAAGGCTCTGAATGCGGCAGTACTGCGGATCCGCGATGTGCGGGGAGATGCGGTGGGCCTGGGATTCCTGGTCTCCCCGGAGCTGGCTCTGACCTGTGCACACGTGGTGTCCGCGGCCCTTGGAACGCCGCTGGACCAGGGGCCGCCGGCCGACGCCCGGCTCCACGTCGATCTGCCGCTGCTGGCCGCTTCCGGGTCGGGTGGCACGGACGTGACCGCGAGCATCGACACCTGGCTGCCACCGCAGGAAACGGGTGGCGGGGACGTGGCGGTGCTGCGGCTGGATTCCCCGTTGCCCGGTGCTGTCCCGATTCGGCTGGTCGAGGACGACATGGTGTGGGATCACCCGGTGCGGGCCTTCGGCTTCCCGGCCGGGCGCCCGGGCGGGGTATGGCACTCCGGTGTCCTGCGGGCGGAGCAGAGCCAGGGGTTGCTGCAAGTCGACCTGACCGGAACGGGCTATCCGGTCTCCAGGGGCTTCAGCGGCACCCCCGTGTGGGATGAGGACTTGGGCGGCGTGGTCGGCATGATGGCGGTCGCCGAATCCGGGCAGCCCTCGGCCAGCTATCTGATCCCGACCGCCAGCCTGCGGAGTTCATCGCCCGAGCTGCGCGGTCTGACGCTGCCCCCGTCGCCGTTCCGCAGCCTCAAGGCGTTCCAGGAGTCCGACGCCCCGCTCTTCTACGGCCGACAGGCTGAGAGCGGAGAACTGGCCCGAGCCCTGGCCGGCGAGCGATGGGTCACGCTCGTGGGAGCCTCCGGAGCCGGAAAATCGTCTCTTGCACTGGCCGGGGTCGTACCGAGGCTACGGAAAGGGGGTGCCGTAGCCGTCGTCGTGCGCCCCACTCTCGGCAGCAGTCCGCTGGCGGCCCTCGCGGCCGTGCTGCTTCCGATGCTGGAACCCGAGCTGTCGGAGACACAACGCCTGCTGCGGCTCTCCGAGCTGACCGAGGTTCTGAGGCAGGGCGGACTGGCCGATCTCGTGCCCCGGCTGCTGGAACTGCGAAACAGCCGCCGACTGCTTGTGGTGGTCGACCAGTTCGAGGAACTGCTCGCGCTCACCCCGCAGGCCGTCGGCGAGCTGGCAGACGTCCTGTTCGCCGACGCTCTCCCGCGTACGGTCCGGGTGCTGACCACCTTGCGGGCCGACTTCCTGGAGATCGCACTCGCACACCCTCGCCTCGGGCCCGCCCTCAGCCGACGCGTCCACGCGCTCGGACCGCTCAGCCCCGAGCGGCTGCGCGAGGTAGTGACCGCGCCCGTCGACGCCATCCCCGGCGTGCGGTACGAATCCGCCCTCGTGGACCGGATCCTGGAGGACACCGGCACCGAGCCGGGTGCCCTGCCGCTGCTGGGCTTCACCCTCGACCTGCTGTGGCAGGAACAGCGCAGCGGCCTGCTCACCCACCAGGCATACCGGGACCTCGGCGGAGTCACAGGCGCGCTGAGTGCCCACGCCGACCAGGCCTGGAACGAGCACGTCCCGAAAGAGGACGAGCCGGCAGCGCGACGTCTGTTCACCCAGCTCATCCGCGTTCCGATGGGCTCGCCGGCCGCGACGCGCCGGATGGCCCTGCGAACCGAACTGGGCGAGCAGGAGTGGCGCATCGCCCAGCAGCTCGCCGTCACCCGGCTGTTGGTGACCGGCCTCAGTGCCGAAGGCGTCGAGACGGTCGAGTTGACACACGAGGCGCTGATCAGCGGCTGGGAAAAGCTGGCCGTGTGGGCTGCTGAGGACCGGACCTTCCTGGAGTGGCGGGAGTCCCTGCGCCACGACATGGACCGCTGGGAGCGCGCGGAGCGCTCCCCCGAACTGCTGCCGACCAACGTGGCGCTGGCAGCCGCCCAGGCATGGGCGACCGAACACGACGGCGACCTGACCACGGCGGAACGCGCCTACCTGGACAGCGGGCGGACGTACCGGCGTTCCCAAGCCCGCTGGGTGCGGTTGCGACAGTCCGTTGTCACCGTCTTCACGGTGGCGGTCGTGACGTTCGCGATGCTGTTCGCCTACGCGCGCCAGCAGAGCCAGGAACGCGAGGCGCTGGCCACCTCACGCGCCCTCACCCAGGCATCGCAGGACGAAGCGTCCACCGACCCCGCCCGCTCGGTCATGCTTGCCCTGGCCGCCTACCAGACCTCACCGACCCAGGAAGCCCGCAACCAACTGCTGCGGACGTACCTGATGCACTCGAACAAGAGCCGGATGATCTCCGGCCTGCTGGGAACAGTCCGGACCTTCCAGATGAGCCTCGACGGCAACGTGGTGCTGGCCACCTCGAAGACCGGCCGGGCAACACTCTTCGTGCACGCCATCACCGGGGACGTCCGCATCGCACAGGTACCCTCCGTCGGCCAGGTGGAGTACCCGCTGGTCTCAGCGGACGGGAAGCGGGCCGGCTACGTCCAGGAGGACGGGAAGGCCGCCTGGTTCCCCGTCGACCAGGACGGTGACCAGCCGATGGGCGAACTGCACCGACTGCCTGAAGCACTGGGAACAGCCGTCGACGCGAACAAGGGCTTGGGCCCCACGATGTCGCTGGACGGCACCCGGATCGTCGCCAGGGTGCTGGACAACCTGATCTGGTGGGACCTGGACAGCGGCACCATCGCACGTTCGACACCCGCACCCGCGGATGACGGCAACAAGGACATCGACGCTCTGTGGATCGGCCCTGACAACCGGAGCCTGTTGCTGCTCCGCTCCGGATGGGGGAACGGCAACACGGCTCTGCACGTCTACGACCCGGCAACCGGCGCGACACGAGTCGTCGTGACCGACGTGGACCAGATCTCGCTCTCCGGTGACCGCACGGCAGCCGTGGTGTGCCGCCAGTCACAGCCCGGCGCGGCGGCACTGAGCCTCATCCGGATCTCCGACGGTGCCCAGCAGGGAGAGCCGTACAGCGAGCAGGACAAGCGTTTCAACACGGGCACCTGCCTCGTCGATGCAGTCAGCGCGACGGGCGGCACGGTAGGCATCTGGCACTCCGACACCCTGAGTGTGGTGGACCTGCTCCGGAACAAGGTGCTCTCCCGCACCCCCGCGAAGTCGGCTGTCTCCTCCCGCCAGTTGGTGTCCGCTGCCGGAAAGCTCTTCTACGTCACGTGGGAGGGCTCACTGATCACCTACACCGACCTCGCTCCCGGGGGCGGCGTACTCCAGATCGGCCAGCAAGGGCTCACCAACGACGGAACCCGCACGATCAGCGTCCTCGCGGACGGGTCCGCCATACAACTGCGTCCCGCAACAGGAGACAACAGCGTTCTGCTCGCCGAAGCCGCGCGCCGCAAGCCGTACTGGAAACCAGGAGATGCGAACCAGCTGCGGCTGAACGGCGACGGCAGCCTGCTCGCCAGCCAGGAGGGACAGAACGTGATCTCCGTCCGCGAGACCTCCACCCTGCGGGAAGTGGCGGTCATCACCGCCGCCGAACCGCCGCCCCTGCCCACGAGCACGCCGTCCATCCTGGGACCCGCCGAACCGGCCGGGGACGCCGCGAAGTGGGACTTCCACTACTACTTCGACGCCGGCGGAAACGTGCTCACCGTGTCAGGGACCGTGGTGCAGCAATGGGATTCGTACACCGGCCGCGAACTCGCACGCTTCGACGCGAAAGCCCTGCAGCCCAAAGACGCCCCCGAGGGCCGGCCGCACATCTCGATAGGCCCCTATCCGGCCCCGAACAAGGTGGACGTGGTCACCTGGGGTGATCCTGATGTCCGCATCGTTGACATCACCACAGGCGCTGTCACCGAGACTGTGAGGACCACCGAAGACGTCCTGGCCGTGCAGTTCGACCGCAGCGGTCGCTACTTCGGGTTGATGCGCCGCGGATCGATCGTCGAGCTGTGGCGACGTGACCCGCTCCGTAGGGAACTCGGCCCGCTGCGCAGCACCGCCGAGGACCTGATCACACCGACCGTCACGCGGTTCATCGACCGGGACGGCCGCTTCGTGATCGCCGCCAACAACGCCGTACGGATCTACCGCGTTGGGGAGCGTGCCCCGCAGGACTCCTTCGAATTCGGTGAACCGCCCGGCAGCGCTTCGAACCGCTCATACTCGTTCATGGACATCTCAAAGGACGGCAGCACAGTAATCTACGTGGACCCGTCCGGAACCGGCGGCCCCCTCCGGCTCGACCCGCGGATGTGGCAGCGCGACCTGTGCAAGATCATCGGCTACCGCCAGTTCACTGATGACGAGCGGGCCAGCCTTCCGGCACGCGTCCCGGCGCAGCCCTTGTGCGCCGAACGTGAGGCGTGATCCTCGTGGATGCCCCGGTCGTACGCCCCCGCAACGTCGGGATGGTTGATCTGCGCGGCGGCCACCGCCTCCCGTTCGAACCGGCGCGTCCGAGCCGTAGCCCCAACTCTTCATGTGTGGAGCTCAGTTCCCCGAGCTCCACCCGCCACCCCCGATGACGAAGACCGTGTCGGCCGACAGGCTACGGCTCACCGCACCACCGTACGCCGCGTCGCGTGATCGGCGCCTCGTACCCTGCGCCCAGCTGCAGGGGTTGGGCTGGCCCCCTGCCCCGCTCTATGCGCCTGGCCAGGCACCTGAACGCACTGCCTGCCCGCGCCGCGGTGGCGTCGGCACCGGTCGGACGGAGGCGTGCCGAGCCCTCTGCGACGCCCACGCCGAGATGTCGGCGTTCATCAAAGAGGTGACCGACAGCACGGCCATGGCAGCCGGCAGCACCGGGTACGCCGGGGACCAGCTCCAACTCAACGAGCACCGGCCTGGCTCGCTATTCGCCGACGCTTCCGTCGATCGCTTCGCGCAGCAGGTCGGCGTGGCCGTTGTGCCGCGCGTACTCCTCGATCATGTGGGTGAGGACGTAGCGGAGTGAGATGGTCTCGCCCCGGAAGTCGACGGTGTCGTCGAGGGAGCTGAAGGCGGCGGCGACGGCACGGGCGCGGGCACACTCCTCGTACCAGATCTCGAACGCCTCGTCGGCGTCGGCGTCCTCGACGTGGAACTCGGCGAACGTGCCGCCGACCTCGCCGGGCCAAGGCGTTCTGACGTCCTCGGCGTTCAACGTGAAGCGGAACCAGCCCCGCTCGACCGAGGCCGCGTGGCGCACCAGGCCCAGGAGCGTGAGCCCGGAGGTCGGGATCGCCTTCCGCTTCAGCTGTTCGCCGGTCAGACCCGCGCATTTCATGTCCAGGGTCGCCCGCTGGTAGTCGAGGAACGAGGTGAGCGAGGCGCGGTCGTCGGCCGCCTTCGAGGGGTGCATGCGCTGGTCGTCATTCACCGGACGATCATGGCCCGACCGGTGCGTGGCCGGCGCTCAGTCCGGGCCGAGGTCCAAGGCCGATTGTCAGTGGTGGATGGGAAGATCGGAGCATCGAGTCGGAAAGCGGGGGATCCTTCATGTCCGGAAACCAGAACTACATCAATCACGTTGCTCTCGTGTTGGATGCCAGTTCGTCCATGTCACACCTGAGCCGTAAGGTCGTCGAAGTCGCCGACCAGCAGATTTCGTATCTGGCCCGCCGATCGCAGGAACTGGACCAGGAAACCCGCGTCACGGTGTACGTCTTCGCAGACAAGGTTGAGTGCGTCATCTACGACAAGGACGTGCTGCGCATGCCGTCCCTGAAACAGCTGTACCGGGCCGGTGGAATGACGGCCCTTCTGGCGGCCACGCTGAAGTCACAGCGGGAGCTGGCGCAGACAGCTCAACTCTACGGCGACCACAGCTTTCTCACGTTCGTCCTGACCGACGGGCAGGAGAACGCAAGTCACCGCTGCCCGGATGCCCCTACCAGGGACCCTCGTGAACTGGTGCGGGCTGTGGCCACGATGATCGACACTCAGGAGGACAACTGGACGCTGGCGGTGCTCGTGCCGGACCAGATGGGCAAGCGCGAGGCCATGCAGTGCGGCTTCCCGAAGGACAACATCGCCATTTGGGATGCCACGAGCACACAGGGGCTGGAAGAAGCCGGACAGGTCATCCTGAAGGCCACCGAGAACTTTATGGTGGGCCGCACGAAGGGCATCCGCGGATCGCGGGCGGTGTTCTCCACGGGTGGAGAGACCGTCAACAAAGAGACCATTGAGGCAGCCGGTCTCACCGCGATCAAACCGTCGCAGTACCAGCTGATTCCCGTGGCTCGCGAAACCGCGATCCGGGACTGGGTCGTCGAATGCGGGCACAGCTACCGAACCGGTTGTGCGTTCTACCAGCTGAGCAAGTCAGAAAAGATTCAGGCACAGAAGCAGATTGCGGTGCTGGAGAAGAAGACGGACCAGATCTACACGGGACCGGCGGCCCGAGCCCTGCTCGGCCTGCCCAACACGGAAGTCCGCGTCACGCCGGACCACAACAACGACTTCACGATCTTCGTGCAGAGCACCAGCGTGAACCGGAAGCTGGTGCCGCACACGCGGCTACTGCTGATGATCTGATGCCTTGGAAGCCCCACCAGTCCGACTGACGGGGCTTCCGTCACGGCGACTTCCAGAGCGCGCGGGTTGGCTCGGCGCGCGGGTGAGGGAACTGCGTGCCGAGGCGGGGTCGGACGGGAACGATTTCGCGGCGGCGCCGGGGCGGCAGCGACGTGAGCCGGTCGGTCCTGGGAGAGGAAGCCGACTGGCCCGGACATGACCGGCTGCCTCCTCGCCCCGCCCCGAGGCCCAAGCACGCCACCTGCACTCGGGGCCGCCGGCACATGCGTCGAGGGCCTCAGGCCCGGGGGTGGTGCTGGTCGACCCGGGGGTGGGTTTCTACGATCACAGGCGTGCGTCATTCCTTCCTTCACCACGGCCGTCGTTTGTCCTACCTCGATTTCGGTGGGCCCGGCCAGCCCGTATTGGCCCTGCACGGGCACTACAACGAGGCCGCCGCGTTCGCTCCCCTGGCCGCCGCGCTCTCGCCGGATTGGCGGGTGTTGGCGCTGGACCAGCGTGGGCACGGGGAATCCGATCGCGCCGACTCCTACGGCCGGGACGGCTACGTCGCGGACGTGGCCGCCTTCCACGACCACCTCGGGCTCGGCCCGCTGCCGGTGGTGGGGCACTCCCTCGGCGGGGTCAACGCCTACCAGTACGCCGCCCGCCGCCCCGAACACGTCGCCGCCCTGATCGTCGAGGACATCGGCGCTGTCGTCGACGTCGACACCGCCTTCACCCGCCGCCTGCCCGGACCCCAACCCACCCGGGAAGCCCTGGCCCAAGCACTCGGAACGGCCGCACCCTACCTGGAGTGTTCCTTCCGCAAGAAGGACGACGGGTGGGGCTTCTCCTTCGACATCGACGACACCATCGCCTCCCAGCAAGCCCTCACCGGCGACCACTGGGCCGACTGGACCAGCCTGACCTGCCCGACCCTCCTCGTCCACGGAAGCCACAGCGACGAGATCACCCCCGACCACGCCCGCGAGATGCATGCCCGCCACCCGGGCCCCGTCCACCGCGTCGAACTCGCAACCGGGCACGTCGTCCACCACGACGCCCCTGACGACTTCGCAAACGCCCTCCGTACCTTCCTCACCACCTGACGCCGACGCACACATCCCAGGGCCGAGCACGGCATCCGTGTGTTCGGCCGGGCCCGCCCCAGCGCGCATCAACTGGGCAAGCCGAAGCCATCGAACTCGACGCGTATGGCAAGACGGCCCGTGAAACCACCGCCACGGACCGCACCGTCTTCACCCTGACTCACGACGGGAGGCTCACCGCCCAGGGGTCATGAGTCAAGGAGGTCGTCCTCGCCAAGACCACCGTCCAACCGCTGGTCGCGGCCGGTTGCAAGCTGACCGGCAGAGGCTGGCGCAGCACGTACGACCGCGGGCAGGGGCCGCCGAGGCCGGACGGGAAACGGGTGTGCGATTGTCGGACGCGCGTGATAGTCACTACGTTCACGAGGGGTTGGTCAATGGCACCCCTCTGTTCGAACACAGCAAGGGGTGGGGACATGGCGTTGCTCCGTCAATGGGGGCTCACGCTGGGGAAATGGGTTGGCCGGCCACCCGCGCAGGTGCAGAAGGATTCCGGCGACCCTGACGTGCGGCGCGTGCGGGAGGCCGCCGCGGCAGGAGACTGGAGCACGATACGGGAGGTGCTCGAAGCACGCCCCGAGAGCGAGGACCGCACGGAGCTCCTGTGGGCCGTCGGCGAGACGGCGGGGGCGGAGCGGTGGCTCGCCGAAGTCCTCGAAGCGGAACCGGACGCGACGCTGCCCCGGCTCGTAGCGGGGATCCGCCACATCGGCTGGGGGTGGGAGGCGCGGACCGGAGCCCGCGCGAAGGACGTATCCCGCGGGCAGTTCGAGGTGTTCCACGCACGGCTGCGCACGGCCGAGCAGTGGCTGTACGAGGTGGCGGAGCGCGAGCCGCAGTGGACCTCGCCCTGGTACGGCCTTCAGGTCACCGGCCGCGGTCTCCAGGTGGGCCAGACCACCGCGCGACGCCGGTACGAGGCGACGGTGCGACGTGACCGGCACCATCTCGGGGCGCACCAACAGCAGTTGCAGCAGGTCTGCGACAAGTGGGGTGGTTCGCATGAGGAGATGCATGCGTTCGCGCGTACGTCCGCGTACGGCGCTCCCGGCGGCACGCTGCTGGGCCAGCTCGTGGCGATCGCGCACATCGAGGAATGGCTCTCGCTCGACACGGGACCGGACGCCGTGTACATGCGCCGTCCCGAGGTGAAGGCCTCCCTGCGGGAGGCCGCCGACCACTCGTTCCGGCACCCGGACTTCGTCCGCCGGGGAGCTTGGATCCAGGTCCTCAACACCTTCGCCATGGCCTTCTCGCTGGCCGGGGACCGCGACGCCGCGCGCGAGTGCTTCCATGCCACCGAGGGGCGCGTCACCAAGTTCCCCTGGTACTACCTGGACGGTTCCGACCCGGCCGCAGCCTACCGGGAGCAGCGTTCGTCAACCGGGCGCTGAGCCGGGGTCCTCAACGGCGAGCGGCGGCTGGTCCCGTCGCCGTCTCCTCGGCCGCGTCGCAACCGTCCTGCGCCGCACCGGCCGGGCCCGCCCGTCGAAAACCTCCTGTCCGACTCTCCGTCTCCCGTGGGATGCGCCCGGGACGGCGGATCCGACGCGTCAGGGCCCGCGACCACCCGCGGCCCGCTCCCGTCCACATCGGTCCGAGACCGTTCCTCGCGTCGCACCCCCGTATCCGGCCGTGCCCTTCCGCACCCAGCCGTACCCTTCCATCCGCCTTCCCGCCTGCGCCGCTTTCGCGGCGTGGGCGCGCCCACCGAAAGACTTCGCCAGGTGCCCGATTCCGAGACCGCCCATACCTTCCAGGTCGACTTGCGCGGCCTGGTCGATCTACTCTCGCACCACCTCTACTCGAGCCCGCGCGTCTACCTGCGCGAGCTGCTGCAGAACGCCGCGGACGCCATCACCGCCCGGCAGGCGGTCGCGCCCGGCGCGCCCGCGACGATCACGGTGCGCACCGGTGACACCATCACCGTCACCGACACCGGCATCGGTCTGACCGAGGCCGACGTCCACCAGTTCCTCGCCACCATCGGGCGGAGCTCGAAGCGGACCCCCGAGGGTGTCCTGGACGGTGCCGGGGTCGATGCCGCCCGCGGGGAGTTCATCGGCCAGTTCGGCATCGGTCTGCTCGCCTGCTTCGTCGTGGCCGACGAGATCACGGTGCTCAGCCGATCCGCGGCCGACCCGTCGGCGCCCGCCGTGGAGTGGCGCGGCCACTCCGACGGCCGATACACCATCCGCACCCTGCCGGCCTCGGCCGTGCCCGAGCCGGGCACGACCGTCCGCCTCGTCCCCCGCGCCGACAACGCCGAGTGGACGAGCCCGGAGCAGGTGGTCTCCCTGGCCCGGCACTACGGCGGTCTCCTGCGGTACGAGGTCACCGTCGTCGGGTCGCGGGGCGAGACCCACCGGATCAACGAGACGCCCCCGTGGGAGCAGACCCACCGCTCCCCACTGGCCCGCCGCGAGGCACTGACCGCGTACTGCCGCAGCCTCTTCGACTTCACCCCGCTCGACACCGTCGAGCTCGACCTTCCGGCGGCCGGGCTGCGCGGCGTCGCCTACGTCCTTCCCACCGCCGTCAGCCCGGCACAGCGGGCGGGACACCGCGTGCATCTGAAGGGCATGCTGCTCACCGACCAGGCGCCCGAACTGCTGCCGGAGTGGGCGTTCTTCGTGCGCTGCGTGGTCGACACCACCAGCCTGAGGCCGACCGCGTCCCGGGAGGCGTTGTACGAGGACGGCACCCTGTCCGCCGTACGGGACGCCCTCGGCGACCGGATTCGCGACTGGCTCACCGGACTCGCCGCGAGCGACCCCACCCTCCTGCACCGGTTCATCGACACGCACCACCTGGCGGTCAAGGCGCTCGCCCGTTACGACGACGAGCTGCTGCGCATCGTGCTCCCGTGGCTGCCGTTCGAGACCACCGACGGGAACGTCACGCTGGAGGAGTTCACTCGGACGCACCCGACCGTCCTGGTCACGCGCAGCGTCGAGGAGTTCCGCCAGGTCGCCCCCATCGCCGCGGCCGCCGGCCTCGGCGTCGTCAACGGCGGATACACCTACGACCGCGACCTCGTGCACCGGCTGCCCGAGATCCGCCCCGGCACGGCCGTCACCGACCTCGACCCGGCTACCGTCACGGCTCATCTCGACGCCGTGGACCCGTCCGCGGAACTGCGCGCGGCGGCTTTCCTCGCCATTGCCCGGGAGACGATCGGCGTCCACGACTGCGACGTCGTGCTGCGTGACTTCCAGCCCGTCACCGCCCCCGCGCTGCTCCTCGACAACCGGGATGCGCGTCACGAGCGGACCAGGTCGAGCCTCGCCGCCGACAGCGACGGTCTGTGGGCCGACATCCTCGGCTCCCTGCGCCACGAGACCCCCCGCGCCCAGCTCGTCCTGAACCACCTCAACCCGCTGGTCCGCCAAGCGATCACGATCACCGAGCGCGGACTCGCCGTCACGACCGCCGAGGCCCTCTACGGGCAGGCCCTGCTGCTCAGCCGCCGTCCGCTCCGGGCGAGCGAGAGCGCCCTGCTCAACCGGGCCTTCATCGGCCTGCTCACCCACGCCATGCACCAGACCGGCACGGCGGCACCCGGATCCGAGCCCCGGAAGGAACTGTAGATGCTGGACACCCCCGAGGCCGTGGTCGAAGCGCTCCGCGAGAACAACGACCGCCCCCACGGCCTGCAGCGCACCATCACCGCCGAGGAGCTCGTCGAAGCGGCCGAACCCTTCGACAAGCCCGAGGTCCTCGCCACGGCCCTGCTGGAGCTGATGGCGGCGTACGAATTCACCGGCGAACACCGCAAGTCGCCCGTCGTCTTCGCCCGCATCCTCAAGCTCTGGGACGGCGCTCCCGAATCCTTCAGCCAAAGCAGTAGGGACGTCGTCACCCACTTGAAGCGCCAGAAGACCTGGTGGGCCTGCGAAGCCTGCGAGATACGGCACCACGCCCGGTACCAGGTGACGTCGGGCGACGACGCCGGAGCTCTCGAGACCTGGCGGCCCGTGCTCGACGGGGCCACGGGCTGTACCGAGGAACCGCAGATGAGCCAGGCGCGCGCGCTGCTGCCGCTGCTGCGCGCCGGCCGTGCGGACGAGGCCCGCTCCCACCATCTCACCGGCTACCGGCGGGTCCGGGGCCACGCCGGCATGCAGAACGAAGTCGGCCTGCACCTGGAATTCTGTGCCCTCTCGCGCAACGAGGGCCGTGGGCTGGAGATCCTCGCGGAGAACCGCCCGCTGTTCGGGGCGACCGGCGCTCCGCTGGCCCGTCTGGGTTTTCTCACCGGCGCCGAGGTGCTCCTCGCCCGACTCGTCGAGGAGGGGCACACCGACACCGTCGTCGCCGGCCCGCCCGGACGGAACTGGACGGCGTGCGAACTCCTCGCCCACGTCCGTACCGAGGGGGACCGGCTCACCAACGCGTTCGACGCGCGCAACGGCACCACGGCCGTCGGGGACCGCCGTCGGCTGCGCCTCGCGCAACGCCCGCTGCTCGACGAGCCGCTGCCGCTCGGACTGCGCACCTGCGTCACCCGCCCTGCCGCGGCGGTGGCCGTCACCGCGGCCACCGCGGTGGCGGACGTTCCGGAGGACTTCGTCGCCCTGGTGCGCGAGGCACGGCGCATGGCGCGGGTGGGGCATCCCGCGGACACCAGGCTTTGGACCCGCATCGCCGAACGCCTGGCCGACGGCACCGCCACGCACGACGACCGGCTCGGCCCGGAGGATCTCCTGCACGCCGAGCTCGCCGAGCAGCGCGCGTACCTGCTCGTGCAGGAGGACCGCGACCCGGAGAGTGTCGCCGAGCTGAAGCGGGCCGCCGAGCTGTTCGAGCGGCTGGGTATGCCGTGGCACGCGCTTTCCGCACGCACCCGCGCCCTCGCGTGGACAACCGTCTCCGGCGACTATGCGGACGACGTGGACGACGCGGCTGTGCAGGAGGGCCGCGCAACGGACCACGACGCCGAGCGGCCGGACGCGGCCGCGGTCCGGACCGCCCTCGACGAGGCCCTGAGCGAGGCGGAGCGCCTCAAGACCGAAGCCCCGTTCACGGACGGGACCCTCGCAGAAGAGGGGGCGGCTTCGGGAGCCGATGGGGAGGCGGAGCGCGTGTTGGAGTACCTCACCGTGCTGTACGCCCACACCTTCGCCGCCTATCAGGAGGCGCTGCGGCAACTGCCGGAGGCCTCCGGCTCCGCCATGGAGCGGTTCGAGGAGTCCGTCCGTACGCTGCAGGCGGAGGCGGAGCGCCTGTCCGTCCGCCACCAGGTGGCCCATGCCCGGCAGTTCGTAGCGGACATGGCCGGCCGGCGTGGTGACGTCGCGCGCGCCGAGGCTGAGCTTCGGACGGCTCTGACCGACGTGGATGCCTCCGGGCGACCGTGGCGCGGTACGCGCCTGCGCGCCCTGCTCGCCCAGATCCTGCTGTCCAAGGACGAGCCGGCGGAGGCGGTGGAGCTGCTGCACCAGGCGCTCGCCGACGCGGTCCGTTACGACGACACGGAGTTCGCCCTGGCTCCGACGTACGCGCTGCTCGGCCACGCCGCCTCGCATCTCGGGGACTACGGCGGTGCCGTCCGTCACCTCTCCGAGGCGGCCGCGCGGTTCGACCAGGACGGGGCGCACAACGAGGCCACCGACATCCGGCTCCAGCTCGCCGACGTCCTGGCGCGCAGTGGGCAGCAGGCCGATGCCGTCGCCGTACTGGAATCCGTCCTTTCCGACGAGATGGCCTCCTCGCTCGACGAACGAATGATCGCCCAGGCGCGTCTGACTCTGGCGCGCGGGCTGCGGGAACTGGAGGAGTGCCTGCCCGCGGCCGAGGAGTTCCTGCGGCTGGCGGACACCGTCGCCGCCTGGGAGGACGACCGCGCGGTCCACACCCTGGTCGCGGCGGAGGCGGCCATCACGCTGGCGATGGCCGACCGCTGGGACGCGGCGGACACGGCGTACGAGCGCGCCGCCGCGTCGCACGCCGAGGCACCGAACCCGTCCTTGATCATGCACATGATGTGCGAATTCGCTCGCCTCACCATGCTGTCCCGAGGGGCCGACGGCCTCGACGCGGCACTGGACCACCTGACACGGGCCGACGCGATCGGGGCCGCCGTGCCGGAAGAGACCGAGGGCTTCGTCCCCTGGTACGGGAGAGGCACCGTGCACTACCGCCGTGCCCGTGTCCTGGCAGAGGCCGAACGCTTCCCGGAGGCCATGGCCGAGGCAGAGGCCGCCATCGCCGCCCACGAACAGGGAGGAGAGCACGGCGAGGTGCCGCGTGCTGAAGCGGTCCGGATCGCCGCCCTGATCGAGGGGAGCAGCCTCGGCCGGTTCAAGGAGGCCATCGCCCGGCTGACGACGGCAGCGGCGCGCTGCCGCAAGGCGAACCTTCCCGAGGCCGCCCAGATCCTCGACGCCCTGCGGCAGGACTACCTGAGGCGACGAGAGGGCTGAGGGTCCCGGCCCGGCCCCGGCCCCCGCGAACTACGGACCGCAGGGGCCGGGTCCGGCTCGGACATCCCATCGCCTCGCCCGGGCCAAGGCCGAGCAGCAGCAGACGAAGAAGCAGCCCTCGCAGACCCCCGGTCATCCGCTGGACTCAGCTCGATGCCGGCCGCCGGCTGGGCTGGGCTGGGCTGGGCCGGCCGAGGCCGGAACCCGGGGCCTTGGGCCCGGAAGAATCACGCGCGACCTGTGGCTGTACGCGCGTCCGCCCCCGCCCGGAAAGGGGCGGGGG